>JBBSFT010000005.1:0-51902 GCA_038254845.1 Gemmatimonadales bacterium
ATAAATCAGTGACTCGATCGGCTATGATTAAGGGAACTCAGACTCTTCCCTCATTTGTCCCGTACTCATCTGTGCATCATTTTCATCTGTGCCATCGTAGTTAGTGGCAGTTACATCGTTCGGTTTTTCCGAGACGCCGCGAAGGGGATTAACTTTCAGGGTCGCCATAAACCCTGACCCTGAAAATGCCCGACCTTTCCCGCACAGCAGTAATCGTCTCGGCCGCACGAACGCCCGTCGGCAAGTTCCTCGGCGGATTGTCGTCACTTTCCGCGCCCGAGCTCGGCGCGATCGCGATCCGCGAAGCCGTCAAACGCTCAGGAATCTCGCCCGACGCAATCGAAGAAGTCGTCATGGGCCAGGTTCTCCAGGGCGGCTCAGGCCAGGCGCCGGCGCGACAAGCCCTGCTCAAGGCCGGGATTCCCGCGACGGTTTCCGCGCTGACGATCAACAAGGTCTGCGGCTCAGGTCTGCGCGCCGTGATGCTCGCTGCACAATCGATCAAGGCGGGCGACAAGCAGGTTGTCGTCGCGGGCGGCCAGGAGTCGATGTCCAACGCACCGTACTACGTCTATGGTATGCGGAACGGCGTCAAGCTCGGCGATCAAAAAATGATTGACGGGATGATTAAGGACGGCCTCTGGTGCGCGAGCTGTGACGTCCACATGGGCAGTCACGCCGAGCATACGGCAACGAAGGGAAAGGTGAGTCGGGAGCGTCAGGATGAGTTCGCCGCGAAGTCGCACGCAAAGGCAATTGCCGCAATCGAAGGCGGAAAGTTCAAGGACGAGATCGTGCCCGTCGAGATCGCCGGCAAGAAAGCGACGACCGTCGTTGACACCGACGAAGGTCCGCGCAAAGACACCACCTCCGAAGGCCTCGCCAAGCTCAAGCCGGCGTTTCCGGGAAAGGGCGATAACACAGATCTTTCGGTAACAGCGGCGAATGCGTCGTCGCTCAACGACGGCGGCGCTGCACTCGTTGTTGTATCGGAAGAGTACGCGAGAGCGAACGGCCTCGAGATCATGGGCCGCATCACCGGTTACGCGACCGGCGGCACCGAGCCTCAGGAGTTGTTCTTCGCTCCGATTCTCGCGGTGAACAATCTCATGAAGAAGGCGGGCACGACGATTGGCGACTACGACCTCATCGAAGCGAACGAGGCATTCGCATCGCAGGCCATTGCCGACGGCGAAGGCCTCGGCTGGGATTTTGACAAGGTCAATGTGAACGGCGGCGCGATTGCGCTGGGACATCCGATCGGCGCGAGCGGCGCGCGCGTGTTGACGACACTTCTGTATGCAATGAAAGACCGCGGCGCGCGAACGGGACTTGCTACGCTCTGTCTCGGTGGCGGCGACGCTGTTGCGTTGAGCGTCGAAGCCGCGTAAGCGGCACCCGCGGACTTGAACGCGACAAATCTCCTCGTCACCCCGGCGCGCAAGCTTCGCGCTCCATGGCGGCTTGTGGTGTACTTCGCGGTTCTCTTTGCGGCCCTCGTCATCGCGTCGGGAATCGAGGCATTCATCGCTGGCCTGGTTGCTTCGCGAGGTTACGTCCCGCTCGTGACTAATTGGGGTGTTCCGCTCGGAACACTGGTCGCGACCGCCGTAATGCTGAGCTGGGTCGAGGGCACAGGGTGGTCGTATGTCGGCCTCGGGACGCAAGCGGCGCAGCCGCGCGTCATGGCATTTGGCGGTGCGTTGGGTTTGCTGGCGATTGGTGTTCCGTCATTGTTGCTCATCGCGGCGCATGAGCTGACCTCCGTCGCATCCACTCCAGGAAGCTGGTGGGCGGCGGCGGGCATCAGCCTTGCCAATCTCCTGCCCGCGGCGTTCGGCGAAGAGTTGTTGATGCGCGGCTATCTCTTCTCTGTGCTCAAGGAGGCGATCGGGTGGCGCTGGACCCTCATCGCCACCAGCATAGTTTTCGGGCTGCTTCACGTGCCGAATCCAGGTTCGGATGCGCAGTCGATCTCGCTCGTGATGCTCGCGGGCTTTTTTCTTGGCTCGATTCTGCTCGCGACGCGAAGTCTGTATGCCGCGACACTCGCGCACTTTGCATGGAACTGGTTTATGGCGGCCGGGCTTCATTCGCCCGTCAGCGGGATACCAGTGCTGACGCCGGACTATCGGGTCATCGATTCGGGTCCGGATTGGTTGACAGGCGGTGGCTGGGGCCCGGAGGGAGGATTGGCCGCCGCGGTTGGAATGTTCGCTGTTTTGATCTACCTGCACGCGCGGCCGTTACGCCGCATGGAGTCTTGAGCATGACTGAAAAAATTGCCGTTGTCGGAGCCGGCCAGATGGGCAACGGCATCGCGCATGTCTTTGCCCAATCGGGATTTGCCGTCTCGATGATCGATGTCTCGCAGAGCGCGCTCGACAAGGGTCGCGCGACGATCGAAAAGAATCTCGATCGGCAGGTGAAGAAAGGTTCGCTCGCGGCTGAAGCTCCGGCGGAAATCCTCGGGCGGATCTCGCTCGAACAGGCGCTCGATGCGGCGGGCGATGCGACGCTCATCATCGAAGCGGCGACGGAGAACACCGACCTGAAGTTCAGGATTTTCGGCGATCTCGACCGCATTGCGAATGCCGACGCGATTCTCGCGAGCAACACGAGCTCGATCTCGATCACCGAGATCGCTGCGCGCACGAAGCGACCCGAGAAAGTCGTCGGGATGCATTTCATGAATCCCGTACCGGTGATGAAGCTCGTCGAGATCATTCGCGGCCTTGCGACGTCCGACGAGACGACGAACAAGGTTGTCGAGATGAGCACGCAGCTCGGCAAAACGCCGGTCGAAGTGAATGATTATCCTGGCTTCGTCGCGAACCGCGTGTTGATGCCGATGATCAACGAAGCTGTCTACTGCCTGATGGAGGGCGTCGGCAAGCCGGAAGCGATCGACCAGGTCATGACATTGGGCATGAACCATCCGATGGGTCCGCTCGCGCTCGCCGATCTTATCGGTCTCGACACGTGTGTTGCAATTCTCGATGTGCTCCAGAAGGGTCTTGGCGACCCGAAGTACCGGCCGTGCCCGCTGCTCCGGAAATACGTCGCTGCCGGGTGGCTGGGCCGGAAGACAGGCCGCGGTTTCTACACCTACAGTAAGTGACTTCCGATCTGCTCGACCTCACCGAGGAACAGCGCGAGATCAGAAACGTCGCGCGCGACTTCGCGCTCACGGAGATCGCGCCGTTCATCTCCGACTGGGATGCCCGCGCGCATTTCGAGCCGTCAATCGTGAAAAAAATGGGCGACCTCGGCTTTCTCGGAATGCTGCTGCCGGAGGAATACGGTGGTCTCGGGCTCGACACATCGACGTATCTTATTGCGCTCGAAGAGATTGCGGTCGTCGATGCGTCGGCGGCCGTGCTTATGAGCGTTCACAACTCGCTTCCGACGCAGATTATTCTTCGCTTCGGCAGCGACGAGCAGAAAACGAAGTTTCTTCCGCCCATGGCGAGCGGTGACATGCTCGGCGCGTTCGCGCTCTCCGAGCCCGAAGCGGGATCTGACGCGGCCTCGCTCACGACGCAGGCGGTAAAAGACGGTAACGACTGGGTTCTTACCGGAACCAAGAGCTGGGTGACGAGCGGCAGTCACGCCGGAGCGATCATCGCGATGGCAAGGACTGATTCCGCGGCAGAACGGAAGGGCGCACGCGGAATCGGCGCGTTCATCATCACGCCTGATCTCCCGGGCTTTCATGTTGGCAAGA
Source organism: Gemmatimonadales bacterium (assembly GCA_038254845.1). Classification (GTDB taxonomy): domain Bacteria; phylum Gemmatimonadota; class Gemmatimonadetes; order Gemmatimonadales; family Gemmatimonadaceae; genus UBA4720. The sequence goes on from JBBSFT010000005.1 coordinate 3,728, forward strand.
AGGAAGACAAACTCGGTCTTCGGTCATCGCCGACGGTGCAGCTCACCTTCGACAACATGAAAGTTCCCGCCGCAAACCTCATCGGCGAGCAGCACCTGGGCTTCATCTATGCGATGAAGTCACTCGAGAACGGAAGGCTTGGAATCGCCGCGCAGTCGATTGGCATCGCTCGCGCCGCGCTCGAAGCCGCCACCGCGTATGCCGGCGAAAGAATGCAGTTCGGCACACACCTCAGGGAGTTTCAGGCGATTCAATTCAAGCTGGCCGACATGGCGACTCGCATTGCCGCATCGCGATGCCTCATGCACGCGGCGGCAGGTGCCAAGGATCGCGGCGTCAACGTGCAGCAGGCAACATCGATGGCCAAGCTGTTCGCGAGCGAGACGGCGATGTTTTCAACGAATCAGGCGGTTCAGATATTCGGCGGTTACGGATACGTGAAGGACTACCCGGTCGAGCGTCTGTTCCGCGACGCGAAAGTCACCGAGATTTACGAAGGTACGTCGGAGATCCAGAGGATCGTGATCGCCCGCGAGCAGTATGCGAAAACCTGACCTTCAGCACCGATCATTCTCACAACATATAGCAGACACCTAATGGAACTTTTCGATAGACTCGCCTCGATGGGCCACGAAGAAGTCGTTGTCGCCAGCGATCCGTCGTGCGGATATCGCGGGATCATCGCGGTTCACAGCACCTGTCTCGGACCAGCGTTGGGCGGCACGCGGTTCTGGCAGTACGAATCGGACGAGGATGCCATTACCGACGCGCTGAGACTCTCGCGCGGCATGACATACAAGAATGCTGTTGCGGGCCTCGATTTGGGCGGCGGAAAATCCGTCATCCTTGGCGATAATCGGACGACGAATCGCGAAGCGATCTTCCGCGCGCACGGCAGGTTCGTCGAAAGTCTTGGGGGTCGCTACATCACGGCCGAGGACGTCGGCACCGGCACCGCGGATATGGGCTTCGTCCACATGGAGACGGAGCATGTCGCCGGACTAAAGGAGAGATCAGGCGATCCGTCACCGGTCACGGCACATGGAGTCTTTCGCTCGATTCAGGCGTCGGCGAAGCAGCGCTGGGGCACGGACGATCTATCAGGGAAAGTTGTCGCGATTCAAGGCTGCGGAAGTGTTGGCCGGTATCTGGCGACAGAGCTGCACGAAGCCGGTGCAAAGCTGATCGTCTCTGACATCGATCCCGAACGGGCCGCGCGCGTCGCGAAGGAAACCGGGGCTCAAATCGTTCAAGGCGACGAGATCTACAGCGTTACGGCCGACATCTTCGCACCGTGCGCCCTCGGCGGAATCATCAACGACGAAACGCTGCCGCAGTTCAAGTTCGAGGTGATTGCCGGCGGCGCGAACAATCAGCTTCTCGAACCGCGTCACGGTGACGAGCTCGAATCAAAGGGCATGCAATACGCGCCCGATTACGTCGCGAATGCCGGCGGTGTGATCAACGTGTTCGGAGAAGTCGCGGGATGGGATTCACAGCGCGCCCTCAAGAAGGCTGACGAGATTTACGACACGATTCTCAGTGTGTTCGAGATCGCGAAGGCAGAAGGAATTCCCTCGTATGAGGCGGCTGACCGTCTCGCCGAGCGCAGGCTCGAGTCTGTTCACCACAAGTGGAAGCCGGCCCGATGACCGGCATCGCCGCCGAGACGATTCCCATCGCGTCGGATCACGCGGGGTTCGAGCTCAAGCAGAAGCTGAGTGCACAGCTTCAGCAGATGGGATACAACGTCCAGGATCTCGGCGCGACATCAGAGACGCCGAGCGACTATCCCGACTATGCGCATCCGCTCGCGGAGGAAGTTTCATCCGGCGGAGCAAAACGGGGAATTCTACTTTGCGGGAGCGGCGTTGGCGTGGACATTGTCGCGAATCGCTATCCGCATGTGCGCGCCGCGCTGTCGTGGCGGCCTGAGATAGCAGAGCTGTCGCGAAAGCACAATGACTCGAACGTATTGGTGATTCCGGCTAGATTCGTATCTGACGCGGAAGCGACCGACATCATGACCCGCTGGCTCAACACGAGTTTCGAGGGCGGTCGTCACGCCCGCCGCGTGAACAAGATCGATGACGACAATACCGAGACTGTTGGTCAGGGAGACGGGGATGCACGAAGCTGAACTTGCCGAGCGGTCGCAGATGCCGGCGCTGTCCGAATACGATCCTGACGTCGCGGCACTCATTCGCCGCGAGGTGGACCGGCAGCGCCATGGGATCGAACTGATTGCGAGTGAGAATTTCGTCTCCGAGGCGGTGCTGGAGGCGATGGGCACGCCACTCACCAACAAATATGCCGAGGGTTTGCCGGGAAAGAGGTATTACGGCGGCTGCGAGATTGTCGATCAGGTCGAGCAGCTCGCCATCGATCGAGCGAAGCAGATTTTCTCGGCTGATCATGCGAATGTGCAGCCGCATTCCGGCGCGCAGGCGAATGCGGCCGTGTACCTCGCGTTTCTCAAGCCCGGTGATAAGGTGCTTGGGCTCGACCTGTCGCAGGGCGGACATCTCACTCACGGCTCGCCCGTGAATTTCTCAGGTCTTCTCTACAACGCGGTTCACTACGGCGTCGGTGACGACGGGCGGATCGACTACGCTGCAATGCAGGAAATCGCGCGGCGCGAGAAGCCGAGCATGATCATCGCCGGCGCGAGCGCGTATGCGCGAATCATCGAGTTCGAGCCGTTTGCTGAAGTTGCGCGTGAGATCGGCGCGAAATTCGTGGTCGACATGGCGCACTTCGCCGGACTCGTTGCGACCGGGCATCACCCGTCCCCGATTCCGCATGCCGATGCCGTGACGACGACTACCCACAAGACGCTGCGCGGTCCGCGCGGTGGGCTGATTCTCTGCAAGGCGGAGCACGCGAAGGCAATCGACAAGGCGATGTTTCCGGGAACGCAGGGCGGACCACTCGAGCACGTGATTGCAGCGAAAGCGGTGTCGTTCAAGGAAGTTCTCGATCCGTCATTCAAGGAGTACTCGAGTCAGATCATCGCGAATGCTCAGGCGCTTGCCGGCGCGCTGATGGATGCGGGCTTCGACATTGTGTCGGGCGGAACTGACAATCACCTGATGCTGCTCGACCTGAGAAACCGGAACATCACCGGCAAGGTTGCCGAGAAGGCGCTCGATCTGGCGGGGATAACGGTCAACAAAAACACTGTGCCGAAGGAAACGCAGTCGCCGTTCGTGACGAGCGGTATTCGCCTTGGAACGCCAGCAGTGACGACGCGCGGAATGAAGGAATCGGAGATGCAGCAGATTGCCGGATTCATCGATCGCGTGCTGGCGGCCGCCGATGATGCGTCGCTGGCGTCAACGATCTCGGGTGAAGTCAGGGCGTTGACCGCTCAATTTCCACTCTATCCGAATGCGTTCACGACGCGAGGGGCGGACATCGGTGCCTGAGCTGGCATTCCGCGATGGCGTGATGGACAAGATTCGTCTCCGCGAATCGAGGTACGACGAGCAGGCGTATCTGTTCGTCCTCTCGGCGCTCGAGTTCTCGCAGTCGAAGCTCGATGCGCGACGTCACATCAACGCCGCGGAGCTGGCGAATTCGTGTCGCGACCTCGCGCTCGAGAGATACGGGCTGATGAGCCGCGTCGTTCTCGATCGGTGGGGAATCCGCGCGACGTCCGATCTCGGCGAGATTGTGTTCACGCTCGTCGAGCTCGGATTTCTCGTGAAGCAGCCGACTGATACCCGGGAGGAGTTCGCCGGAGTGTACGATTTCGCGACTGCGTTCGATCGCGATTATCCCTGGAACACGGCGCACTACGTCTGATCAGGCCGGCTGACCGATGACCGTCCGCGTCGTGAGCGGCAGTGAAAGTGAGGCGGCCGAGCGAGCCACGATCGAGCAGGGAACTCCATCCGCAGAATTGATGCGACGCGCGGGATCTCGGGCGGCGACCGTGATCCACTCCCGCTTCGATTCACTGCTGCGTGACGGCGTAAAGGTGGTCACCGGCGCGGGTAACAATGGTGGCGACGGATGGATCACCGCGCACGAGCTTCATCGGGGTGGCGTCGGCGTGAGCGTGACAGAAATCGCCGCGCCGAAAAGTGAAGAGTCGATTGCCGCGCGCGCGTCAGCGCTCAAAGGCGGAGTAACGATCGCGGTCGGCACATCCGGGAATGAGCGCGTCGTCGTTGACGCGTTGCTCGGCACCGGAGCGTCGGGTGCCCCGCGGGGAAGAATGGCGGAGGCAATCGCCGACATTGCCCAGCGCAGAGAATCCGGCGCCAGGGTCGTGTCGCTCGATCTGCCGAGCGGTCTCGATTCGACGACAGCGGCGGGCGACGGCTCCGTAATCGCCGACCTGACAATTTCGTTCGGGACGATGAAGCGAGGTCATCTCCTTAGCCGCCAGAAGTGCGGAGAAATTGTAGTGCTCGATATCGGCTTGTCGTCTGACACTCCGAGTGGATTGCCGGTGTTGATTGACCGCGACTGGGTCGATGCGCGTGTGCCGTCGATCACGCCTGATGCGCACAAAGGCACTCGGCGGCGGCTGTCGATTGTCGGAGGTGGGCCGGGCATGGCGGGAGCGACGATTCTCGCCGGACGAGGAGCGCTGCGATCGGGAATTGGTCTGCTGAGAATTGTTGCGGCATCGACGAACGCGATGGCAATTCATGCCGCGGTGCCGGCGGCTGTATTCCAACAGTTGCCGGCAACGGCTGGCGAGTTGGCGAAACTGATCGAAGCGAGCGACGTCGTTGCAATCGGGCCGGGCCTCGGCAACACGCCAATGACGCGAGATCTCGTCGACAGTATTCTGCTGGCGTGGAGCGGCCCTGTGGTGCTCGATGCCGATGCGCTGAACATCTTCGCTGGCGATCTCGTATCTCTGGCGAGTCTGCTTGGTAAGAGACCGGCGATCATCACGCCCCACCCGGCGGAGATGGCGCGCCTCATTGGATCGACCACGGACGACGTATTGCGCGACAGATTCGACGTCGGGACGGCGGTCGCCGCCGAGCTTGGCGCTGCCGTGCTGCTCAAGGGAACTCCGACGATCGTGTTTTCTCCAAATGGAGAAAGGCATGTTGTTGCGGCCGGGACTGCGGCGTTGGCGACCGGTGGAAGTGGCGATGTGCTCACCGGCATCACGGCAACGCTTCTCGGTCAGATGCCAGATGGAGCCGATCGTGCGGCAACGGCTGCCGCATGCGCCGCATTCGTTCATGGACGCGCAGCGGAGCTGTGCAAGTTTGTGCGAGGGACGACTGTGGACGATGTGATTGGCGCTCTTCCAACTGCGTGGAACGAGAGGCCAGCAACATTTCAGCCGCCGATTATGGCTGATCTCGCAGGCCAGCGATGATACCAGACGATCCATTCCGGCGGCGCCGCGCAATCGAGATGCAAACGCTCCGCGAAAGCCGCGTTTCACCACACGTCCCGATGGGCGAGGGCGCGGAGTTCAACACGATTCGCCAAATGATCGAGCGATGGGGCCCGCATGCACGCGGGATCGGCGACGACGCCGCGATCATCACATCCCCCGGCGACCGCACAGTGCTGGTCAGCACCGATACGTCGGTCGAGAATGTCCACTTTCGCCGCGCTTGGCTGAATCCAGAGGAGATCGGCTATCGCGCAGCCGCTGCGGCATTGAGCGATCTCGCCGCGATGGGAGCAACACCACTCGGCATCCTCGTCGCGATCACGGTGCCGGAATCGTGGCGCGCCGACCTCGACCGTATCACCGATGGAATCGGTGAAGCCGCCGCAATTGCCGAAGCGATAATCCTCGGCGGCGATACCACGAGTGGCACCGAGCTCGTTCTCACGCTTACCGTGATCGGCACGACGCGTCAGGTGCTTCACCGAAAGAACGCCTGTACCGGAGACCGTCTCTACGTAACCGGCAGGCTCGGCGGCCCGCTCGCGGCATTGCGCGAGCTCCAGGCTGGCCGCCATCCGAACCCCGTGCATCGGAATCGGTTTGCCCGGCCAGTTGCAAGGATCAAGGAGGCAATGTGGCTATCAGAACATGGAGCGTCGGCGGCAATCGACATCTCTGACTGTCTTGCCGCAGAGCTCGGGCATCTCGCGGCGGCGAGCCGGCGTCAGCTCAACGTGCGTCTTGAAGACATTCCGGCAATGGCGGGAATTTCCGCGACGGACGCCCTCACAAGCGGCGAAGAGTACGAGTTGCTGGTGGCCTCGCCCGTCGATATCGACACGAACGAATTTCGCAATGCGTTTGGACTGGAGCTGACGCGTATTGGCGCGGTGACGGAGGGGGAGGGCGTCGTCTTGACCGACAGTGCCCAGCCCGTTGCACTCCCTGCCGGTTACCTTCACTTCGCCGAATGATGCTGCCCCGATGATTCTCGTCTACCTTCTCGCAACGCTGATGCTGGCGATCACGGCCCTTCTCGTGACGATCTTCATTGGGGGCTCGTGCGTCGTCGCAGCATTGTTTCATGTACAGGACCGGGCGGGGTCAATCTACGACATGGCGCCGCGCTGGTGGTCGAAGATCGTCCTCGCTGCAACTGGAGTACAGGTGCGAGTCTACGGCGCCGAGATCATCAACAATGGCAAGCCCCATATTTTCGTCTCGAACCATGTAAGCTGGTACGACATTCCTTCGCTCGCGAGCTTTCTGCCTCGCACGAAGTTCGTGGCGAAGGCGGAACTGTTCCGGATCCCCGTGTTTGGCGCAGCGATGCGCGCGGTCGGAATGATTCCGATCGAGCGGCAAAATCGAAAAGCCGCGTTCGCTGCGTACGAAGACGCCGCGAGACAGGTTCGTGAAGGAAACTCGGTGATTGTGTTTCCCGAAGGCACTCGGGGCTACGACTACCGCATTCGTGCCTTCAAGAAGGGCCCGTTCGTGCTGGCGATCGCCGCGGGCGCACCGATTGTCCCCATTCTCGTACATGGTACGCTCGACGTCATCCGCCGGGGATCGCTGTTGGTCCACCCGGGCAAAGTGGAGATACATTTGCTGGAGCCCGTGTCGGTCGAGGGCTTCGGATACGAGGATCGCGACGCGCTTGCGGACATCGTCAGAGCTCGAATCGCCGAGGCCCTTGCGAGCTACTATGGAATCGGCAGTGACCTCGCGCTAACCAGCGAGCGCGAAACTGTCATCGCTCCGCCAATCACCCAATAACGCAATCCATGTCTACAATCATCGATATTCGCGCGCGCGAAATTCTCGACAGTCGCGGCAATCCAACTGTGGAAGCCGACGTCACTCTCGCCAGCGGGGCGGTTGGCCGCGCGGCGGTTCCGAGTGGCGCATCCACCGGTGAGCGTGAGGCGCTCGAGCTCCGCGACGGAGATGCCGACCGCTATGGCGGGAAAGGCGTTCAGCTCGCCGTTGAGGCAATCGAGGAGCGAATCGCGCCGGCGCTCGACGGTCTTGCCGCTGCCGATCAGATCGAGATTGACCGGACGATGATCGAGCTGGACGGCACGCCGAACAAGGGCAAGCTCGGTGCGAATGCTATCCTTGCCGTGTCGATGGCGGTTGCGCGGGCCGCGGCTGACGACGTGTCGATGCCGCTCTATCGCTATCTCGGCGGTCCGATGGCGAGAATGCTTCCCGTTCCAATGATGAACATTCTCAACGGGGGCGCGCACGCGACGAATACAGTGGACTTCCAGGAGTACATGGTGGTGCCCGTCGGCGCCGAGACGTTCGCTGATGGACTTCGCATGGGTGCCGAGGTGTTTCATGCACTCAAGAAGGTTCTTGTTGGCCGAAAGCTGTCCACGGGAGTCGGTGACGAAGGCGGCTTTGCGCCCGATCTCGCCACGGATGAGGATGCCCTCAAGCTTGTCATTGAGGCGATTGAGAGCGCCGGATATGCGCCGGGGACGGAGATTGCCATCGCGCTCGATTGCGCGGCGTCCGAGCTGTACAAGGGCAAGACTTATACGTTCAGGAAGAGCGGTGCGGGGACGAAGGACGCAGATGCAATGATCGAGATGTACACGAAGTGGCTCGACGAATATCCAATCGTGTCGATCGAGGACGGGCTGGCCGAGAGCGATTGGAGCGGCTGGGCGAGGCTAACGGCTGCCGTCGGCGACAGGGTTCAGCTCGTTGGTGACGATCTCTTCTGCACGAACACGGAGCTGTTGGCGAAGGGAATCGCATCAGACGTTGCGAACGCGATCCTCATCAAGCTCAACCAGATCGGCACGTTGACTGAAACGCTCGAGGCGATCGAGATGGCGCGCGCGAACGGTTATCAGTCGATCATCTCGCATCGATCGGGAGAAACAGAGGACACGTTCATCGCCGATCTCGCGGTAGCAACGGGAGCCGGACAGATCAAGACAGGATCGGCGAGCCGCAGCGATCGCGTCGCGAAGTACAACCAGCTGCTCAGGATCGAGGAAGAGCTCGAGGACATCGCCGAATTTCCCGGCGGTCACATCTACGGGCTCTGATTGTCGTTGCTTGCGCGCGTGATTCTGTGGCTGCTTGTTGCGGGTGCTGTGCTGTTCGGGATTCAGGGCGGCGAATACAGCACAATCGACTTGTGGCGCCAACGCCAGCGAAGGTTGGGACTGGAGTCTGAAACCGACTCACTGGCTCGCGAGGTCGATTCTCTGCGGCAGGTCGTGAAAGCCCTTCAGACCGACCGGTCAATGCAGGAGCGAATCGCACGCGAAGAATTCGGAATGGTGCGTGGCGACAAGGAGATCATCTACCGCTTCGACGAGCCAACGGACAGCTCGGCGAAGCGATAGCGATGAACTACTTCTTTTCTTTCTTTTCGGCTGCGGCTTCCTTCTTTTCGGCGGACGGGTTTTCGTGTTCGTGCGTGACGACGGCGCCGGTCATGGCGTTGACGGTGATCTCCTCGATGCCGGACTTGCCAGGAACCTTGATGTCGAACGACCAGATGAGGTTTCCGTTTTCACGCTCGAGCTCCGAAGCGGCGATCTTGCCGGTGGGAACTTCCTTGAGCGCCGTGGCGCGCGCAGTCTTCTCGGAGATCTTCGCTTCCCTGCGAAGCGATGCGGGCGTGTCACGGTGCGGTCTTGCTGCCGGCTTCATCGACATCGTCTGCTTTGCAGTGGACGATGTTGATGTCATCGGGGTCTGTGCGTTGAGCGTCACTGCAAAGGCGCAGGCGCATACGCCGGTTGCGATTGTCTTGAACATTTTGTCTCCCTGTAGTTGAGGATCTGGTGAGGAAACTATTTGTCGTACCTGACCGCAGGATTACAGCGAAGCTCTTTTATCGCCAACCTCGAGCGATCTGTCACGAGCCGGGAACAAGACGCTGACCGACGTGCCGCGTCCGGGCTCGGAATGCAGAGAAATCTCCGCCCCGTGTTCGTCGGCAATCCATTTCGCGATCGATAACCCGAGCCCCGCGCCGCTCTGGCCGTCGCGATCTCCCTCTCCCCGATAAAATCGCTGAAACACATTGGGAAGATCTTCGGCGAGAATACCACGGCCGGTGTCCCGCACGGTGAGAGTTGGCGTGCCATCCGTCATCACGACGGTCAACGTGATCGTTCCTCCGCGCGGCGTAAACTTGATCGCATTGTCAACGAGGATGAGAATGAGCTCTCTCACGAGAGCCGGATCGGCGAAGACCGGCGTTTCCTCAAAACCGTCAATGACCGTGTTGATTCCCTTGTGATCCGCCATCACCCGACTTGCCGTGAGACAATCTGCAGCGATGTCGTCGAGAAAGATTCGCTGCATCTGAGGGTGGCGCTCTCCGGCATCGGCCCGGGCGAGCACGAGAAGATGATCGACGATGCCGCCAAGCCTGCGCGATTCGTTCTCGACCGATTGCAGCGCGGACCGATAGCCGTCCTCGCCACGAGGCTGTTGAAGCGCGACATCAGCATTCGTTCGCAGAATCGCAATCGGCGTCTTCAACTCGTGCGCAGCATCGGCCACAAACCGTCGCATGTTCGCCATCGTCGCTTCAATCGGTGCGATCGATTTTCTGGCGAGCACGCCGCCGCCCATTGCAATAAGAATCACGGCCACCAAACCAGCCGCTGAAAACGCGAGGATGAGATCGGCATAACGGTCCTCGAGCTCGAGTTGATCGGCAATCGCGGCGGCGACGAGGACTCGGCCTCGTGGAGTGCGAAACCGTCGCGCCTCGAGACGAAGCGTGCGGTCGTCGCCGGTATCGAACTCGCCGGCGGTGGTACCAACGCGGGCCGCAGTCTTCGCAGCTTCCCTGATCCATGCCCCGGCTTCGGTCGGTACGAGTGGCTGGCCCGTCGCATCGAGGAGATAGAGAGTCCGCTGGGGAATCCGCAGCTCGTCAACCGCATCGAGCAGGGCCGAATCGCCCTCTTCTTCCTGGATATGTCTGCTGCTCGCCACTCGCGCCAGCTCGACGGTCGCGGCGGAGAGCGACTCGTCGAGCTGTGCCGAGAGCTGGCGCCTCAGCGCGAGAAACAGGCCGAGCCCGAGTAGCGCGAGAATTATCGCGAATGTTGCCGCATACCAGAGACTCAGGCGAAGCCGGACGCGCTCGACGCTCCGGTCCCCCGACGCAACCGATGGCGTCCTACTCGCCAAACCTGTATCCCGAGCCTCGCAACGTCTGGAGAAGCTTCGGCTCGAAATCGTCATCGATCTTGCGGCGAAGCCGGCGCACAAGAACCTCGAGCACGCCGGTGAACGGATCGTGATTGTCGTCCCACACGTGCGCTGTAATTGCCGGACGATCGACGACATTACCGGCGTTCAGGACGAAGAACTCGAGCAGGCTGAATTCCTTCGCGGTGAGGTCGATCTCGCGGCCCGCCCGTCGCACCTTCTGCGCGCCGATATTCACTTCGAGATCCGCAATCCGAATTACCTTCGGAATCGGAGCAGCCTTCCGCCGCCCAAGTGCGCGTATCCGTGCCAGTAATTCGCGAAACGCGAATGGCTTCGCGAGATAATCATCGGCCCCGGATTCGAGCCCGGCCACGCGGTCGTCAACCGAGTTTCGAGCGGTCAACATCAGAATCGGAGTGGCAACCTCGCGATCGCGCAGATAAGCACAGAGATCGAAACCGGTTCCACCCGGCAGCATGACATCGAGAATGATGACGTCGAAGGTGCCGAGGATTGCCTCGAGCTTTCCGTCGGCAAAAGTTTGCGCGACGGCAACCTTGATTCCGTTCTCCTCGAGCCCGCGCGCAACAATGTCCGCGAGATTCCGATCGTCTTCAACGAGAAGGACACGCATACCCGAATGTAACGCGGCCGACACTTGCAAGTGCGGGCGGTAATGCTGTCGTAAGAATTGGAGCGTAGCTTTATGCCGACAATCCCGAGCCGAGGAACACTGCACCCGAATGCGTTGCACTTTCATGGTCCTGTCATGCTCGATTCTCTGGTTCTCATCGGGAGCGTCGGCGCAGACGATCACGCGCCAGCAGGCCGTCGAATCGGCCGTGTCGCGCGGTGGCCGGCTTGCCGTCGCTCTTGCCGATACCGCATCCGCCCAGGCGCGCATTGCCGCCGCGCGGGCGCTCCAGAATCCCTCTCTCAGCGCAGCGTACTCCAAGTCGACGCCGCAGCTTCATTTCAACGTTGACCTCCCGATCGACCTTCCTGGAGTGCGCGGCGCGCGCGTTGCGTCGGCCGAGGCATTCGCTCGCGGAGCTACTTATCGTCTGAGGTACGAGCGAGCCGCGATCGCCCTCGCCGCCGACACCGCGTATACCCGAGCCATCGCGGCAGCAGCCCGCACTCGCCTCACGCAGCGCAATGCCCTCGTCTCCGACACACTCGTCCGCATGACAATGGCGCGACAGAAAGCTGGGGACGCCAGCGAGCTCGAGGTCGAGATGGCGCGCGTGAACGCCGGCCAACAGCACAATCTCGCAATCGCCGACTCTGTCGAACTGACCGGAGCTCTCATCGATCTTCAAACAGCGATGGGGTTGGCCACCGTGACTGCGTCTCCTGCACTTGCGGACTCGATCACGCTGCCGGACAGCACGACGCCACCGACCCCGCCTGGAATGCCGCTTCGGGTGGCCGCCGCGATGGAAGCCGTCAGCGCCGCGCGTGGATCACTGCTCGTCGAACGCCGCGGCTCGCTCGGCTCGCCGAGTCTCACCGGCGGGTTCGAGACACGAGATCCAACCGGATCGGAGAAGGGGATCCTGCCGACGTTTGGCGTGGCGATTCCGCTACCGTTGTTCAACCGGAATCAGGCCGGGATCGCGGTTGCCCGTGCCGATGTTCGCCGCGCCGAGGCCGACCTCGCGGTTGCGCGAGTCGAGTATTACGCCGACGTGTCGAGAACACAGCGCGAACGTTCTGCTGCGTTTGCGCGCGCAGCGCGCGACCAGACTCTGCTCGCAACGGCAAATCGGGTCGCGCAGATGTCCGTCACGGCATACACGGCCGGAGCGATGGCTCTTCCGAACGTATTCGAGGCGCAGCGCAACGCGCGCGACATTCTCCGCCAGTACATCGACGACATCTCCGCTGCATGGGTAGCTGATGCCACGCTTCGGTTGCTGACGCTCACCACCACCCAATGACCCGATCGCAATTGTTGCTCAGGCGACTACCATTTGCCTCACTGGTCGCTTTCTCGCTCTTGGTTGTCGCATGCAAAGGTAAGCCCGCCGCGGACGAGGCCGCGGGGCCGACCGCCGTCTCGGTGAAGAGCGTTATCGTCGCCGCTGAACCGTACACCGAAACCGTTGGCGCGCTCGGCACTGTCGCCGTCAGGTCCGGACATGTCGCCTTGCTCAGTGCGCCGGCCCCGGCGCGAATTGCACAGGTTCTTGTCTCGGAAGGACAACGTGTGCAAGTCGGATCCCAGCTCGTTGTCTTCGAGCAGACACCGTTTAGGGAAGCGGCGCGCGCTGCCGAAGCCGCGCTGACGGCCGCCCAACGCGCCTACGATCGCGCAAAAACCCTTTCCGATGCGGGCATCATGGCGCGAAAAGAACTTGACCAGGCGACATCAGATCTCGCGAAGGCACGCAACGATGTCACAATTGCCCGGCGTGCGGCGCAGTTATCTGTGCTTCGCTCGCCGATCAATGGTGTTGTGACGCAAATGTCCGCCGTTCTCGGCGCGTCGGCCGATGTAAGCCAGCCCCTCGTCGAGATCGCCGATCCCTCGGCGCTCGACATTGTGCTAGCGACGACGCCGGCAATGGCGGGCAGGATCAGACCCGGTAACAAGGTCAGACTCCGCGCGGGCCAAAGTCCAACCGGCGAAACCCTCGGCGTTGGAACCGTGATGGATGTGGGTGCGACCGTCGATTCAACGGCGCGCAATGTGTCGATCCGGGCAAGTCTTCCGACTGCCGGCCGCCCGCTTCGCATTGGCGAAACCATCTACGGCGAGATCGAGATCGGCACGCGGCCGAATTCGATCTCGATTCCCGTCGAGGCGCTGATACCGGCAGGTGATTCATTCAAGGTTTTTGTCGTCGATGCGAAGAAAGTTGCCCATGCGCGGCCAGTCACCGTTGGCGCCCGCGATCAGAAAGAGGCGGAGATCCTCAAGGGACTTGCTGCGGGTGAACGAATCGTGACATACGGAGCGTACGGTCTCGATGAGGGCTCAACTGTAATTTTGGCGAAGCAGTGACCGAGGGACGGTCCCTCTATTCGCTGCTAACGCAGCAGCGACGATTCATTTATCTGGCGATCGGGTTGCTGAGCGCCGCCGGCATCTGGGCGGCGACACGGCTTCCGTCCGCGATCTATCCCGAGCTCGCATTCCCGCGAATTACTGTCGTCGTACAAGGGTCGGCCCTCGGCGCGCGGCAGGTTGTCTTCGCCCTCACGCGACCCATCGAAGAAGCCGTCAGCATTGTTCCGGGTGTGACGCGCGTTCAATCGCGCTCGATCAGAGGCGCGAGTGAGATCCACATCACGTTCGCCCCAGCGACCGACATGGCCTACGCGCTTCAGCAGACGCAGGCGCGCGTCAACCAGATCCGAGCTGATCTGCCGGCGGGAGTGGACGTCGAGGTCGAACGGCTCTCGCCGGCCCTGTTTCCGGTTCTGTCCTACAATCTCGAGGGCGGCACTGCGACAGAGCTGTACGACATCGCCGCGTACAATGTGAAGCCGCTGATTTCGCGCGTCCCCGGCGTCGGACGAGTGGAGGTGCAGGGAAGCGACGTGCGCGAGATCGAAGTTGTTGCCGATCCGGCGCGGCTTGCCGCTCAGGGCATGACGTACGAGGACTTTGCGACGGCTATTCGTCAATCAACGAGTGTCTCGGCTGTCGGCCGCGTGCCGCAGAACTACCGTCAGTATCTCATCGTCACTGCCCAGGAAGCAAAGTCGGCCGGCGACATTGCGAACATCGTGGTCGCCCATGGGCTCCGGGTCAGCGATCTTGCAACCGTTACGCTCGGAACCGAAGATCACACGCGACTGATTTCCGGGGATGGAAAACCCGCGGCGCTTGTCAACATCACCCGGCAGACCGGTGGCAACACCGTCGCGATCGCGGACAGCGTTGCGCGAATCGCGGAGTCGCTGAGGCCGACGTTTCCGCCGGGTGTGCGCTTCATGCCGGTGTACGACCAGGCTGCACTCGTTCGAGATGCAGTGAGCTCGGTGCGCGACGCGATGCTGATCGGTGCCGTTCTCGCCGTTCTCATTCTCCTTGTCTTTCTGCGTCATGCACGCATCACGGCGATCAGCGCATCAGTGATTCCGTTGACGCTCGCGATCACCGTGTTCGTCATGTCGCTCATCCATCAGAGCTTCAACCTGATGACGTTGGGGGCGATGGCAATCGCGATCGGGCTTGTGATCGACGATGCGGTTGTCGTCACGGAGAACATCGTGCGGCATCTGCGCATTCAGTCCGACCGAAAAGCGGCCGTGCGCGCCGCCGTTCAGGAGCTCGTGTGGCCGGTGACGACATCCACGATTACGACGGTCGTGGTATTTCTTCCGCTGAGACTGCTCCAGGGTGTCGTCGGCCAGTTCTTTTCCGCGCTGTCGATCACGCTCACCATTGCGGTTCTCGTTTCTCTCGTTCTCGCGCTGACGGTGATTCCGCTGCTCAGCGAAGAGTATCTGCGCGAGAGCGACACGCACGAGGATGCGCCAGGGACGAACACTGGCGGCGCGTCCGGGATCCTGGCGCGACTTGGATCCGCTCTTGATACGCTGTCTGACAAGTACGAACGCTCCCTCGCACGCATCATTCCGAACGTTCGCGTCGTCATCGGCATCGGCGTGGGGCTGCTCGTGCTCGGCTACCTTGGCCAGCGATTTGTCGGCAGCGGATTCCTGCCGGACATGGATGAAGGGGCGTTCGTTCTCGACTACGTCACTCCCGGCGGAACTGCACTCACCGAGACGGATCGCGAGATTCACATCGTCGAGGCGATTCTGGCGGGCACGCCTGAGATTGTTGCGACATCCCGCCGTACCGGTGCCGAGCTAGGACTCTTCGCAACGGGCCAGAACATCGGTGACATCGCGGCGCGGCTCCGTCCGGAACGCGATCGGTCGCGCTCGATCTTCGATGTGATGGACGAGGTGCGAGGAAAGGTTACGGCGGCGCTGCCGAGGCTGCGGATCGAGTTCGTCCAGATTCTCTCCGACGTCATCAATGATCTCGCCGGAGCCGCTCATCCCGTCGAGATCAAGCTGTTCGGCCCCGACATGAACGTGCTCGAGGCATACGCTACGAAAATCGAGCCATCGCTCGCGAAGATCGATGGGCTCGAGGATCTGTACAACGGTGTCGCCGAGCCGAGCGCGGAGCTGATGATGAGCGTGAAGACGGCCGAGGCGAACAAAATCGGCATGACTCCCGAGCAGGTTGGTGATGCGTTGAGCGGCGCGCTGCTCGGCGTTGACGCCGGCGAGGTTCGGCTCGAGGACCGGTCGATTCGCGTGCGCGCACGCGCTCCTGATTCGCTGCGGTTCGATGCAACGCTGCTCGGGTCAATTCCGATTGTGTCGAGCGCGACGAAGCGGGTGGCTCCGCTTGGAGCGCTCGCGACGTTTCAGACCGCGGACTCGCGCGGCGAGCTCCTTCGCGAGAATCAGCAGCAGATGATCTCGATGACGGCTGGCGTCAGCGGCCGCGCGCTTGGGGACGTGATGAAGGATGTGAAGACCGTTATCGCGCAGAATCCTGTCCCGTCCGGGGCGAGGCTCGAGCTTGGGGGCCAGTACGCGAGCCAGCAGGATTCGTTCAAGGCGCTGATGCTGGTGCTGGCGCTCGCCGGTGCAAGCGTAATTGCGGTGATGGTGATTCAGTTCGAGTCGTTCGTCGAGCCGCTTGTGGTTCTTGCGGCAGCGCCGCTGTCGTTCGTGGGCGCGATTGCACTGTTGCTCATTACGGGCACGGCGCTCAACGTCTCGTCGATGATGGGGTTGATCCTACTCGTTGGCTTGATTGTGAAGAACGGAATCATTCTGCTCGACTTCACGCGTCATCGGATGGTGACTGACGGTCTCGCGCTCGAGCCGGCGATCAGGGAGGCGGCGCGGATTCGTCTGCGGCCGATTCTGATGACGACGTTGTGCACGCTGTTCGGGCTTCTTCCGCTGGCGCTCGGGCTTGGGGCGGGGAGCGAGCTTCAGAAGCCGTTGGCGCTCGCGGTAATCGGTGGATTGGCGCTGTCCACTCCGATCACGCTCTACTTCGTGCCGACGATTCTTGTAGCGATCAGGGGAAGAGACTTCAAGCTCCAGCGGGAAAGGGCGGCCGTTGATGTCGGGGCGTCTTGACTCTCGACCCTGGTCCTCTAGATTGCAGGTTCTATCGCGGGGTGGAGCAGCCTGGTAGCTCGTCGGGCTCATAACCCGAAGGTCGCGGGTTCAAATCCCGCCCCCGCCATGGTGGGAATTGTTTTGTATGCGCGGCCGGTCCGAGAGGGCCGGCCGTTTGCATGACCGGGGTCTGCTCCTGAATTTGGTGCGGCGTGCAGTGAGGCAGGGTAGCTCAGCTGGTTAGAGCACGGCACTCATAATGCCGGGGTCGCGGGTTCGAGTCCCGCCCCTGCTACTCACGCAACACCTCGTATCGCAACGAGATGCTGAGTGTTCGTAGTTGCGAGATCATCGTCTTCCTGGGCTGGCACCAGCGTTGGCACCGATCCGCCTCCAATTCGTAGTCCTCTAGCCGACGACCATACTCGACGAAGTCCCCGCTAGTGGGCTGGAAAAGCCCGTAGGTGTCAAGCGTAAGTTTGGCAGTGGTGTGGCCGTGCTGCCGGCATCTATGCCTCGGATCCGGGAGAGCATCTGGTTTTGATCACTTGTGCTTAGGGGTAGAGCACTATAAGCCGAAGGAAGCGCTTGCGGCCCTACAATCAGCCTTTCCAGAAGCGCACGCCTCGATCGAAAACGATTCTGACAAGCGATCTAAAGTTGCTGGCGACGCCATTGGCGAGGATTTTCATCTCCGGGTCAAAGGCACGCGAAAGGAACCTCCGAACGGTGACGTGTAGTTCAATCCCAAACGGCGATAGGTCCCTTCGGGAATGCCGATGTCAGCCAGAAACAGTTCGCCAGTGTTTTCAGGCAGCAGACCAGTTTTCGGCAAAGCGAGCGTCATCGTCCATCGAGCTTTGATGACATCTCCGGTCACTTCTCCGGTCGTGGCATTGACGCCGGAAGGAACATCGAGCGCCACGATCGATGCGTTTGTCTGGTTGCCCCATCGAATGAGCTCCGCCCCCGAGCTTCGTGGAGCCGACTTCAAACCGTAACCGATCAGCGCATCGAGAATCAGATCTACAGATTCCTTGTGCACATTCTTCGCATGTATTTCTTTCCCCGAAGTTGACGCGAAAACCTTGCGCTGAAACGAAGTAACTTCACCGAGATGATTCGGGTCTGCCAGGCAGAGCTTCACATTCGCATTGCGATTCGCCAGATGGCGGCTGGCGCAAATCCCGCCGCCGCCGTTACCTCCGCCTCCGGCGAGCGTGATGATTCTGGCTTTCTCCCAGCCACGGCCGAGAACTTCAATCGCCAGCAGAGCGAGATTGCTCCCGGCGTTTTCCATCATCTGAAAGAGGTTCGGTCCGGTCTCTTCGATCGCGATGCGATCTACTTCCCGCATCTGATCGGCACCAACCGCGGGAACTTCGATCCCCGCATCGGTGAAAAAACGTCCCGTCGTTTCGTGCGTAATCACAACCAGCCACCTGTGAATCCCGCCTTGCGGAGCCCGTCGACAATAACGGGGCATTTCTTCATCAATTCCCAAAGAAATCCCGTGCGGTGGTTCTCGATCATCATCACTATCGGCCCCTGATCGAGGCCATAATAGCCTTTGGAGATCCAACCTCGCTCCTTCTGATTCCCGCTCTGGAAAGTCGGATTAAAGCTGCACTTGAAGCCGTACTTGCTGGTCATTTCGGGGTATACATCACTGAAGTGCTGAAGCGCCGGCAGGACAATTTCGGGCGCGAAGGGCAGCGATGCAGCTGCTGCCCATGGCGCGATGGTGCCATCGTCCGGACCGTACGGGATCCCGCGCGCCGTATAGTCGAAAAAGCAGCGCTCCACGCCCTCGATCTTCAGACAGGCTGGACCCGGACCGTCGCTCGCTGTGATGCCCCAGCAATGCTCGTTGTACCCGTTGTGGTCCAACGGATTACTGATCGCGTAGTGTTGTTGCGCGTAAGTGGCGCGGCGGCTGTTCTCGAAATAATCAATCCCTTTCTCACGCATGAAGTCGTCCTGAATGCCGCGAAAGTCGATCCACATGTGTGAAAGCTGGTGAATGAAGAGTGGGCCACCATAGAGAAACTCCTGGCCGTAGAGTTCTTTCCAGCAGTAAGTCTGCGTTTGGGCCTTGTAGCTCTCGGCAGTGATTGGATGCGTAGGGGAAGCGAGCGCGAGCATATAGAGAATCAGCGCCTCGTTGTAGCCTTCCCAGCGGTACGGCAGAAATCCGCATTCAGGCTTCCACCCCATCGAAACGGTTTCTCCTGCGTTCAGCGCCCACTTCCAATCGGTCCGGCAGTAGAGCTCTTCAGCGAGCGACCGGATTTCGCGCTCATCGGGCGCCTCTCCGTCAAAGTATGCCGCGGAGGTTAAAACGCCGGCGAGCAGAAATGTCGAATCAATCGTTGACAGCTCTGACTCCCATGCACGCCGGCCGGTGGCCATGTGCAGAAAGTGGTAGTAGAACCCCTTGTAACCGGTCGCATCCGCCTGCTCGCTCTGCTCACTGTCGCTGAAGAATCGAAGTGTCGTTAGCGTGCGCTCGATAGCTTCGGCGCGCGTGATAAAGCCGCGCTCGGCGCCGATCGTGTAGGCCGTCAGCGCGAATCCGATCGGGGCAATGCTGGCATGCGAGCCTTCGCGCGTGTTGTCAGGGACCATCCCGTTGGCGCGATTGCTCTCCTTCAGGAAATATTCGAACGTGTCCCGTTGGAGTTGATGCAACGTTCCCGCTGTCATCGCTGCATGACTCATGGGCGAACGAGCCTGGGAGCGATGCCGCCGGGCAAAAAAATTCCGCTCGTCGCGTTCACTTTGAGCGCCAGATTGCCAGCCTCCGCCCCGTAGTTAGACACAAATAATAGAGTTCCCGCATGCAACGTTCAGACTTTCCCTCCAGCCTCCCGCGTAATCAGTGCGGAAGAAGCGGCCTCTTGCTTTCGTCTGAGAGCCGAGCCGCTTTGTCGCCTCGCCGGTGTCACTCAGAAATGTGTAGATGTGCAGCAACCTTGGCCCTGAAAGCACCCGCTCGTAACTAACGTTTTGAAACCGGGATATCAGGTAACGAGCTGAACCCGCTCGTGTTTTCCTCTCTATCCACAAAGGGGACGACGCGGGACATGCTACTTATGGTCGCAGTAGACCCACAGATCAAGGTCGAAGTCCGCGATAACATTCAGCACACGCCTCCCAACCTCGCGCGGCAGCAGATGCTTGATCATCGTTTCCCCATCGGCCGCGTTGAGCGCCGCATCGAGCTTACTGGCGAGCTCACCGACGAGCAGTTACAACGGTTGCTCTCGACCGCGGACCGCTGTCCGATCAAACAGACACTGAGCCGCGGAATCGCGATCGCCACGTAACAGAGAACGGTCTGTAATCTCCCATTCAGAATCGCACGTTAGCTTGGGTGGAGTAATTCCCCTGCATGGTCCGAATGAGAGCCGACAATTGAGCTTGTCCGAATGAAATATTCGATCGTCACGGGCGGCCTCATCGCTGCACTCGGCGCGTGCTCATCGACGCCACCGCGCGCCGCATCCGAAGCCGTCACCGCTGGCTCAGCATCTACTGCCGCCGTCAACATCTACGCGTACACTGGAGCAAATTCCCTCGCGGCCGAGGCCGCGAGGGCGATACCGATGGTGTATGTGCCGAATTCGCGCGGCGCCAGTGTCACCGAAATCGACCCGAAAACATACACGGTCGTCCGCACGTTCCCGACGGGCAGGATTCCGCAGCACGTTGTTCCATCGTACGACCTCCGCACTCTCTGGGTTGCGAATAATGCGGGCAATTCACTGACACCCATCGACCCGCGCACCGGACATGAAGGCCGTCAAGTGCCGGTCGACGATCCCTACAATCTCTATTTCACGCCCAACGGCCGCCTCGCGATGGTAATCGCCGAGCGAGCCAAGAGAATCGACTTCAGGGACGCGCAGACGATGAAGCTCGTGCGCTCGCTTCACGTTGACTGCAAGGGACTCGATCACGTGGACTTCACAATCGACGGCCGCTATGCAATCGCGAGCTGCGAGTTTTCGGGCCAGCTGGCGAAGATCGACCTGCTCGACTTGTCAGTGGCCGGTTACCTGAACCTGCTTCCCGATCACGGTAACGTGCTCAAGCGGGCGATCACGAAGGTGTTCCGGCGTCGGCGTCACTTCATGGAAAGTTCGTCCATGCCGCAGGACGTCCGATCGTCGCCGGACGGAAGCACATTCTATGTGGCCGACATGAAGGCAGCCGGTGTGTTTCTCGTCGATCCCGTGGGGTTCAAGCGAACAGGTTTCATTCATACCGGAAAGGGAACGCACGGGCTCTATCCGAGTCGCGACGGCAAGAAACTCTACGTCACCAATCGCGGATGGGATACGATTTTCGGCGGTCCGCGCGGACCCGGCTCGATCAGCGTGCTCGATTTTGCAACGAACAAGATCGTGGCCAACTGGCCGATTCCCGGTGGCGGCAGTCCGGACATGGGCGATGTGACTAACGATGGCACGGAGCTCTGGGTGAGTGGGCGATACGACAACGTCGTCTACGTCTTCGATACGCGAACGGGTGCTGTCACGCATCGCATTCCCGTCGGCCGCGAGCCGCACGGTCTCTGCGTGTGGCCGCAGCCAGGTCGCTATTCGCTCGGCCACACCGGCAACATGAGGTAGCATATGACTGGTCTCACGAGGAGGCTGCTTCCCCTGCTTCTCCCCCTCTCGCTGGTTCCATGCGCGGCGATATCAGCGCAACCGCCGTCGATTTATATCGAAGATCTCACGTGGCCCGAAGTAAAGGCATCGATCGCGAGCGGAAAGACGACGGCGATCATCTACACTGGCAGCACCGAGCAGAACGGGCCGCACATGGCGATTGGCAAGCACAACTTTCTCGCCCGATACATCGCCGGAGCAATCGCTCTCGAGCTCGGAAACGCGCTTGTGTATCCGACTCTTCCATTTGCAATCACCGGCGACCCAATCACGAGAACCGGGCACATGTATTTCCCTGGCTCCGTATCACTGACGGCATCGACGTTCAAGGCGGTTGTGCACGATGTCGCGCTGAGCGCGTCGGTGGCCGGGTTCAAGAGCGTGGTGCTGATGGGAGATCACGGTGGCGGGCAAGACGTTCTTCGCGACGTCGCGCGAGAGCTCGATGGGACAACGCGCGGCAGAGGCGTTCGCGTCGTCTATATCCCCGACCTCTACTTCAAGGCGAGAGCAGAAGCGCGAACCTATGAAGCGGCCCACGGCATTCGCCACGACCAGCACGCCGGCGCCGACGACACGTCGCAGCTGATGTCAATCGACGCGCAGCACCGCTGGATTCGGAGTGACAAGCTGGCGGCGAGTAGAGGCGGCCGTCGTGCCGACACCGGTGTTGACGGTGATCCATCAACCGCCACTGCGGCGATGGGCCGAATCTTCATCAGCTACAAGATCGACGCGGCCGTCGCGCAAATCAGGGCGCTCACGCAATCGCGCTAGCCCCCTGATTTCGTGTCACCGGTCGGTTGACACTCGCATAATGATGTTGCGGCCGGGATCGAGCGCGAACTCCTTGTACCGGCTCAGGAAATTTCGGTAGCCGGTATTGGCCGCGTTCGTACGCCAAGATCGATTCGCGTTGACTTTCCGAAGTGCCGCTGATGAAGGCATTACTCGCCGACAATGTTCGGTCAGGTCGCGGCCTTGAGAAAATCCTGGACGGCTTTTCGATAGCTGCGTCCGCTCGTGATGCGTTTGCCATTCCGAAGAATGAGAAGCTGATCGCCCTGATCGAACGGCTCGGCCGCCCTGACATGGGCCGTATTGACGATGACTGAGCGATGGACGCGCAAAAAACAATTTCCGGGAAGCCGCGCCTCGAGACGGCTCAGGGGTTCGCGGACATCGTAAGCCGAATCCGCAAGGTGTACGCGGGCGACATCGTCACGCGCCTGAATCCAGTAGATCTCGGCCGGATCGAGAAAGAGAATTTTTCCCTGCACCTTCACCGCGAACCGCTCCGGTGATGTCGAGATCGACGTAAGCTTCGCGAGGAGCGCTTTCATCTGCGCGGCACCGGTGACTGGCGACGGACTTGCCGCGCGCTTCGCGGCTCGATCGAGTGTCTGATTGAACCTGTCTTCGTCAACCGGCTTCAGCATGTAGTCAACCGCGCCGACGTCAAACGCATCGATGGCGTAATCGTCGAACGCGGTGACGAAGATTACCGTCGGCATCCTGTCCGCTCCAATCTCCGAGATTACATCGAACCCGTCCAGCTCGGGCATCTGCACGTCGAGCAACACGAGATCCGGCTTGAGCAACGCGATATCGCGAACCGCCTCCGCCCCGTTGGCGCATTCACCGACCAGCTCGAAGTCCGCGCGACGCGCGAGCAGTGCCTTCAGTCTCTGCCGAGCGAGATCCTCATCGTCGACAACGAGAACGCGAAGCGCGGGTGCGGTTTCATCAGCCATCAGATTGCAACCTCGATTTGATCCAGTTCGGCAGCGGTCGGAGTGAGTCGTGCGTACCTCAGCGGAATGGTCAGGTGCACAGCGAAGCCGCCTTCCAGCGCCGGGCCTGTCTCGAACACGTGCCGGCTACCGTAAAGGTGATTGAGTCGTGTAGCGGTGTTGGCAAGACCAAGCCCCGTCCCGCGTGAGCGCTCGCGCGACCGGCGGGCAGCGACACCGAGTCCGTCGTCAACAATGTCAATCGAGAGAGTTCGGTCGTCGTTGGCGACCGTGACGTCGATCACGCCACCAGAAATCCTCGGCCCGATGCCGTGTCTGATTGCGTTCTCGACCAGCGGTTGAAGAATGAGGCTTGGAACAAGCGCGCGGGTAGCGGAATCCTGAATGTTGAAGTTCACCTTCAGCTTGTCGCCAAATCGGACACGCTGGATGTCGAGGTAGTGATGAAGCAGCGACAACTCGCGCTCGAGGGTGACTTCCTGCTCGTTGGAGCTTTCAGCACGAGTCTCAGAAAATCGCTGATGGCCGTGACCATGCGCTCGGCAGCGCGTGAATCTGTTCCGATGAGTGCAATGGCACTGTTGAGCGCGTTGAACAAAAAGTGCGGGCTGAGCTGAAGCTTGAGCGTGTCGAGCTCCGCCTGGACGAGCCGTGTTCCGACCCGCTGCCGCTCGGACGACTCGGTTGCCGATTCAATCGCCAACTGCTCCACCCATTGCGTCGCATAGATCGCGATCGTTCCGCCTATCGTCAACAGAAGGAGCTTCGCGCCCTCATCCAGCAATGATACGCGGACGAGCTGAACGGCCGCGACCGGATCGATGATAGCGTCGATCCGGTCGGTTGCCGCGAGCCAGATCAGTAAGCCGCCGTATTCCGCCACCGCGAGAAGCGCGACAATGGTCGCCTTCCTCACCGACGATGCCACCGGCCGCGCCGCTAACACGACGAAGTACACGATGAATACCGGTGAGCGCAGAGCGAGCACGCCGGACTGCGCCAGTGCATAACTACCGATGATACCCGTAACCGCCGTGATATCCACAACCGCGTTCACCAGCGGCAGCCACTCGGGAAGATGCTCGTCCCGATACCAGATCAGATATTGCGCGGCAGTCCACAGCAAGGTGGGGGAGAGCAGAACCAGGTTCGCGAGATCGAGACGCGGGGGAAGCGACGGAGAATACGCGGCTGCGGCAAACGCGAGCAGCACGAGAATCGCAGCGCGCAGCGCATTCATGCTCCGCTCAGCTTTTTCGCGGCGATGGCGAAGGCTTGCAGGAACTCCGTCTAACGGCGGCTGAGAGAAAAACATTCGGAGTCTGGAGGTTCCTGGGAAACGCCTCACGAAGGGTAGCCCGAGGCGTCCCCGCACGCCACCCAGCTCGTCGGCTGTCATTCCTATCCGGATCGCGACCTCCCGATGAATTGAAACGCCGAGGATGAATGCTCGTATCGGGCAGTGATCCCCGCCGCGTCTCAACGGCGACATCACTCGTCCGACCGGTGAGCGACAGCCGCGAGGCGGTGAACGCCTGGCGCACCAGCGGACCGCCCTTAGTGAGCTATTTTTCTATCCGCCATGCAGACGCCTCCAACTCCACCTCAGGTCAGCCAGACACCGGCGCCACTCGGACCAGCGGAAGCGCAAGTTCTCGCTCCGTCCGGACCGACCACAATGCGCGAGCTCGAAGCGTTGAGGTCGCGCCGAACAGAGCTGTCCAGTCAGCTCATCTCGTCGGCGAAGCGACGAGAAGGACTCATGCGAGAGCTCAGTCGCGCGCCCGCGGGGACAGCGCGAACCGGAATCGAAGGAAGAATCGGTGTTCTCGACAAGAGAATCTTTCAGATCGAGACAGACATCGCCGAGACGGGGCGACAGCTCACGTCGAGTCAGGCAGGGCTGTTGACTGCAACTGAGCAACCGCCCATCGTTGGCGGACTCTCGGCAAGAAACATCACGACGATCTCCAACGTCTTCATCATCTTCGTGCTTGCGCCGCTCGCCATCGCCGCCGCGCGCAACATGTGGCGAAAAGGCAACCGGGCGCCCGCCTCTCCACCCGACGCGGAAAACGCCCGCAAGCTCGAGCAGCTTCAGCAATCGATCGATACGATCGCGCTCGAGGTTCAGAGAGTCTCCGAGGGCCAGCGATTCGTGACGAAGCTGATGTCCGAGCAAGTCAAGGTTTCTGCGATTGGGGCAACAAGTTCTCCGGACGGCACAGTGATTAACGCGACATTGGTTAATCGATGATTCGCAGTACGCACTCAAAATTCATTCGGCTCGTGCCGGCCGCGATGCTCATCGCGTCGCTTGTGGCGTGCGGCACTCGTTCGACCGGCGCACTCACCAAGGCCGACGAAGCCCGGTTTCAGGCAGAAGGAATTGCCCGGCGCGCCGACGATCTCGACTTCCGCTTTACCGTTGACCCACGCGGTCGCAGCGAGCGATGGGAGAACCGGCGCGCGTCAATCGTGGTCACGCGCTCGTCGGTGCTGATTCACAAGAACGAGAAGGTCGGCGTTGAGATAACGCCCGCGACCCGCCGCGACGTGTCGGTCGAGAGATCGGCGGACCGCGTGAGGATTCACAGCGGGCGCGGACACTCGGAAGAGATCTGGTCGTTCGTCCCGCCAAGTGATGCGCCGGGCTGGACTACGGATATCCGCTCCGTAATCAACGCTTCCAGAAGTTCGACAACACGCTGACGTTTCACGGGTCTCGCCGGCGTCCTCCGGCGACAAAGCCAAGTCAGGCCCGTTCACTATGTAACACAGAGTACTTTGTCAAAAAAAGTCAATCCGGTCGTCACCCTTCAGTCACTCGATGTACCTGCGGACTTCGCATCGCTCGGGATCGGAGCAGCGCTCGGCGAGACACTGACTGCGCTTGGCTATGAAGAGCCAACCCCGATTCAGAAAGAAGCGATTCCACCTCTGATTGCCGGCCGCGATCTGCTCGGCCAGGCGGCGACGGGGACAGGGAAGACCGCGGCGTTCGCGCTTCCGATTCTCGAACACATTGCAAGCGACGCGACCCGCCGGGTTGGATCGCCGCAAATCAGCGCGATCGTTCTTGTCCCGACACGAGAGCTCGCCATGCAGGTGGCCGAGGCGATCCACCGTTACGGCAAATCATTCGGCGCGCGGGTGCTGCCGGTATACGGGGGCCAGTCTATTCACCAGCAGCTCACTGTCCTGAAACGCGGTGTCGATGTTGTGGTCGCGACTCCCGGCCGCGCGATGGATCACATTCGCCGGAAGACTCTCGATCTCAGCCATCTCCGCACCGTCATCCTCGACGAAGCCGACGAGATGCTGGACATGGGGTTCGCCGAAGATCTCGAGGCCATTCTTCAGGCTACTCCGTCTGAACGTCAAACGGCGCTTTTCTCGGCCACGGTTGCACCACGGATTCGATCGATTGCCAAAAAACACCTCAAGGACCCGGTCAACATTCAGATCGAGGCCGAGCGCGCGGCGGCAGGAGAGATGCCGCGTGTGCGTCAGGTCGCATACATGGTTCAGCGTCAGCAAAAGGGTGCTGCGCTCGGACGTATTCTCGACATCGAGAACCCTGCGTCATCGATCGTCTTCTGCCGGACGCGCACCGAAGTCGATGAGTTGACCGATACGCTCAATGGCCGGGGTTACCGGGCCGAGGCGATTCACGGCGGGCTATCGCAGGAGCAGCGCGATCGTGTCATGCGCCGGTTGCGCGAGGGCGGTCTGGATTTGCTCGTTGCCACCGACGTTGCGGCGCGCGGTCTCGACATCGGGCATCTCTCTCACGTCTTCAATTTCGACGTCCCGTCGTCGCCCGATGCATACGTGCATCGAATTGGCAGAACCGGGCGCGCCGGGCGCGAAGGCACCGCGATCACCCTCGCCGAGCCGCGCGAAAGCCGAATGCTCAGGAACATCGAGCACCACACCCGGCAGAAGATCAGGGTGGAGGCCGTGCCAACCGTACTTGACCTCCGCGAGCGGAGGCTCGAAACAACAAAGGCGGCGGTTCGCGAAGCGGCCGAAGCCGGGAAGCTCGATATGTTCCGCGCAATTGTCGAATCTCTCGCGAGCGAGATCGATATCATGGATGTCGCGGCAGCGGCGGTGAAGCTCGCGCACGAATCAGCGGGAAATCGTGGAGAGTCGGATGAGGAGATTCTTCCGGCCCGGGCGCCGGCAGCGTTCGAGAAGTCGGCTTCGAGGCGAAAGAGTGGTGACTCACCCGAGAAATCATTCAAGACATCGAAGCACGCGGCTGCGAGAAAGGCCGGCAAGCCGGTTGCAACGGGCGGCAAGGGAAAACCCCGGATGACGAGGCTCTACGTGGGGCTCGGACGGCGTGCCGGAACGCGGCCAGCGGATCTCGTCGGCGCGATTGCGAATGAATCAGGGCTGAGTGGAAAGGATATCGGGTCGATCGAAATGGGGGACGGATTTTCGCTTGTCGAGGTGCCTGAGGATGCGGCTGACATCGTCATCGAAGCGCTGACGGGAGCAAAAATCAGGGGCCAGCGGGTGACCGTGAGGCGTGAACGGTTCGATTCGCCGAAAAAGAACTAGAACGGTTGACGTTTTCATCCCGACACTGTATTATCCATACATGAACGAAACGGGCGCTCTCAAGGCATCGGAACCGACACACTTTACCTTCTCGCTGCTTCACGCTGCGCAGATGGTGAGTGACCAGCTCGAGAGTGCGTTGAATGAGGTCGGGCTCTCGATGGCGAAGCAGAGTGCGCTCACGAAGCTCGCCGAGGCAGGCAGGCCACTGACGTTAAGTGAGCTCGCCGCGAAGCTCAGCTGCGTTCGGTCGAACATCACGCAGCTGGTAGATCGTCTCGAGGCCGATGGCCTGGTTCGGCGGGTAGACGATGCATCAGACCGCCGGAGTGTCCGCGCCGAATTGACTTCGATCGGCAGCGAAAAACAGAAGGCCGGTGCGGCAGCGATGGAAACGGCGCAGGATAGGCTCTCGAGAAAACTCTCCGCGTCAGAGAGAAAAGCCCTGGAGTCAGCGTTGGGGGTGTTCGGCTAATCCTTTTTTTGAAGTAGTGCTTCACATATGAAAATTGCAGGTAGATACATCTCACGGCTAAACTTTCGAGGATGGACAAATGACAACCGCAACACTGGCAGTCGAGAACGGCGTCAAGACCTGGCAGCTGGACAGCGCGCATACGGGAATCGCGTTCGCCGTGAAGCATCTCATGATCTCGACGGTGAAGGGCCACTTCAGCGATGTATCAGGTACGCTGACCGGGGACGTCATGAATCCAGCGGGGTTTCAGCTCGACGTACAGATCGGTGCGGCAAGCGTCGACACACGCCAGGCGCAGCGCGATGCGCACCTGCGCTCGCCTGATTTCTTCGACGCGGAGACTTACCCGTCGCTTCAATTCAAGGGCAAGCGAGTCGACGGCGATACCGCCAACCAATTCAAGCTCATCGGCGATCTGACCATTCGTGACGTCACGCGCGAGATTGTGCTCGATGTCACCAACGAGGGGTCGGTTCGCGATCCGTGGGGCGGCGACCGTGTCGGATTCAGCGCGCGCACGAAGATCGATCGTCGCGATTTCGGGCTCACGTACAATCAGGCCATCGAAGCCGGCGGATGGGTTGTCGGCGACGAAATCAAGATTTCGGTCGATGTTGAATTCACCGCGGTGCCTGGCTGACTCATCGCGGCGGCGTAGCTGCGCATTCCGGGGGCGCGGCCAGCTCTTGTGCGATGCCACTCCAGGATACGCAGTTGAATACTGCCTCGGATCTCGAGGCGGTGCAGGCGTTATATCAGCTTTCGCTGACCTACGCTTATCGCACGACATCGATGGCGCGCGACAGACGCCACTGCGGCTGTCTCAAGTAGCTCCTGGGTTGCCCGGTTTGGCGCAATGGATGTCGGTTATCGGAGTGGCCAGTCGGTGACGTCATTCTTGCTGCACCGCCGGTAACTGCTACCTTCCCGCTCGTGACCTGATTTTCACCGACGAGGTTTCAATGCATTGCAAGACATTATCGCTCAGTGCACTCGCTGTGGTCGCGGCGTGCGCCCATGCGCCGGCGCCGCTCAATCGCGTCGCCGTCGCCTATGCCACTATCTCGACCGCCAGCGGCGACGGACGGGCGACCGTCGAGATGTGGCAGGACCTGGAGAACGTTGTCCACGTCGACGTTCAGGCGACCGGCATGCTGCCGGGCACTCACGGAATCCACTTTCATGCGGTCGGGAGTTGTGAATCGACGCCGGCCGGTGCATTCGCCTCCGCTGGCGCGCACTACAATCCACTGGGACGACAGCACGGACTCGACAACCCGGCCGGGCCGCACGGCGGCGACGCGCCGAACCTCACCATCACCGCTGACGGCACCGGCCATGAATCATTCACGACGGACCGCATCTCGCTGACCGATGGGTCAACATCGTTGTTCGACGCCGATGGCAGCGCAATCGTGATTCATGCCGCTGCCGACGATCAGATCTCACAGCCGGCCGGCAACAGCGGTGCGCGTGTCGCCTGTGGGGTGGTGCGCCGAACCCGGTAGACTGATTCGCGGCGAACACGCGATCGGCGCGCGTGTGTTGGGCGGGCCAGGGCAGCCGGTAGAACGCCCCGCGTACAGGTGTTTCCATGCGGGCCTCATGTCACAAATATGCGACCCGCTGGGCTCGATTCTTGACTATGGATTGGGGATGAAAGACTCCCTGGACTCCACTCCCCGAACCGAAGACCTGGCGGGCGCGTTTCCGACCCGGACGCGACCGTATGACATGGGACCGGGGAAGCCGAGAACGCTCGAACGGCGCAAGCCTGAACGGCGGGCGCTTTTTCTCGCCGACGTCAGTCGGCGGCTGTCCGAATCGCTCGACTATGAGCAGACCCTCGCGAACGTTGCCCGCCTCGCGATGCCGGAACTTGGTGCGTGGTGCATTGTCGATCTCCTTGCGGCCGATGGAAAAATCGAGAGGCTGACAGTCATTCATCCCGACCACGCCCTCGAGCCGCTCGCTCGGGAGCTCGAGGTTCGCTATCCGCCGCGATCCACCGACCTGGTCGGAGCTCCGCGAATCGTCGAAACCCAGCAGCCAGAGCTCGTGGTCGAGGTCACTGATGAAATGCTTGCCTCGGCGGCGTACGACCCGCACCAGTTAGGCATTCTGCGAGCGCTCGGCATGACGTCGTACATGGTCGTGCCACTCAAGGCGCGAACCCGTCTGCTCGGGTCGATCACGTTCATCAGCGCCGATCCCGATGTCCGCTACACGCCGACCGACTTGCTATTCGCCGAAGACCTTGCTGGACGCGCCGCCGTGGCGATGGACAATGCGAGACTTTTTCAGGATGCCGAGATCGCGCGCGAGCAGGCGGTTGAGGCCGTTGCCCGAGCGGAGCTTTCGGATCGCGCCAAGACCGACTTCCTGGCAATAATGAGTCATGAGCTGCGCACGCCGCTCAATGCCATCGCCGGGTACTCGGAGTTGCTCGAGCTCGGCATGCGCGGTCCGATCACGGAGCAGCAACGCGACGCGATTGGACGAATTCGCCGCAGCCAGCGCCATCTGCTCGGCATTGTGAACGACATTCTCACATTCGCGAAGTCTGAAAGCGGCCGTATTCCTGTGACCCTCGAGCCAACGCCCGTGGACGATGCGATTGCGGCCGCGAGTTTCGTCGTGGAGCCGATGCTCAGCGCCAACGGAACGACCCTCGAAATACTTCCGTCAACGGCGGGACTCGCTGTCGTCGCCGATCGCGAGCGGCTTCAGCAAATTCTCGTAAACCTGCTTTCCAACGCATCAAAGTTCGGTGCTCCCGGGCAAAAAGTGTCAGTGTCTGCCAAGGTGCGCGAACATCTCGTAGCGATTGCAATTCAAGACAAAGGGCAGGGAATCGACAACGACAAGCTCGAGGCCATTTTTGAGCCGTTCATGCAGTTGTCCTCGGGTCTGACGCGAACGTCCGACGGCAGCGGTCTCGGTCTCTCCATCAGTCGCGAGCTTGCTCGTCTCATGGGCGGCGATGTGACGGCCGCAAGCACTCCTGGTGATGGCTCGACGTTTACACTCACACTCCCGCTCAGTCGGGCCGGCGTTCAATAGTCAGCGCACCGCGGCTAGATTTGCGCGCATGAGCACGTCGCGCGCGTTCCTCGCGGAAATCATCGACTACGCCGGGCTGTTTCCTCCTGCTTGTCTGTCGATGGTAGAGGCAGCGAGATCGTACGCTCAATCCCGTATCGGTGAGCATCGCGACCTGCTCGGAAGATTCATTCTGCCTGCGTCGCGCCTTGGCGAATTTTCTTCCGTTGCGTCATCGCCAATACTTGCTGGCGCTCAGCAGGATGCCTGGCGTCTGAGCGTCATCCCTGTTGTTGGAAATTCCGATCATACCAGGCTGATCCAGCAGTTCAATTCGCGGCCTGAGACGTCAGGACCACGCGTACGCGCGATGATCGACGCGGTTGAAGTATCGGTTGCTACGGGAACCGAGGCACAGTGCGCCGCGGATACGTATGGACACTCCTTCGCGCTCTTCGTCGAATGCGCGGCGCAAAGCGATTCCGATAAAATCCTCGACGTGGTCGCGTCAACCGGGGCGGCGGCAAAGCTGAGAACGGGCGGCATCGTCGAAACGGCGTTCCCGCCGGCGTCGGCGGTCATTCAATTCTTCGATCGATGCGCAGCCCGCGGTGTTCGCTTCAAAGCGACGGCGGGCCTCCACCATGCGCTGCGCGGAACCTATCCGCTGACCTACGACGCGACGCCCGGCCGCGGCACGATGTTCGGATATCTCAACCTTTTTGTGGCGGCGACCTTTCATCGCGCCGGGCTGCCCGAGGCGGCGGTAGTCGATCTGCTCGAGGAAACGGCGCCGGACGCGATCTCGTTTGACGATCGTGGCGCATCGTGGCGCGGGAACCGCGTCACGCTCGCTCAACTCCTCGATACCAGACATCACTTTGCGGTCTCGTTTGGATCGTGCTCGTTCACGGAGCCAGTCAACGAGGCCGCCGAATTACATCTTCTCTAGAAACGTGATCAACACAACACACGACCCGCAGCTTGCGAGCTGGGTCGAGACCGCAGCCCGACCCGGGTGCGATTTTCCCGTTCAGAACCTGCCGTTTGGCGTGTTCCGCGGATCAGGCGAAGTCGCGCCTCCGCGAATTGGCGTCGCGATCGGAGATTCGATTCTCGATATCACTGCATGCGTGCACGAAGGTCTTCTCGATCCGTCGCCGGCTGCGGACGCCTGCGAGGATTCGTCGATGAACCGCCTCATGGCGCGTCAGCCGGCAGCGTTGTCGGACTTCCGCGCCGAGATGAGCAGGCTCTTGTCGGCCACCGGCGCGTTGGCCGAGCGAGCGCAAGGCGCGGCGACTCGCATTCTCGTTCCGATGAAGTCCGCGACGATGCTCCTTCCGGCGGAGATCGGCGATTACACCGATTTTTACGCGTCTGTGAATCATGCGACGAATGTCGGCAGCATGTTCAGGCCCGACAGTCCGCTTCTGCCGAACTACAAGTGGCTCCCCGTTGGCTATCACGGCCGCGCATCGTCGATCGTCGCGAGTGGCGCGCCTGTCCGCCGGCCGTCGGGTCAG
Organism: Gemmatimonadales bacterium; assembly: GCA_038254845.1. Taxonomy (GTDB): domain Bacteria; phylum Gemmatimonadota; class Gemmatimonadetes; order Gemmatimonadales; family Gemmatimonadaceae; genus UBA4720. The sequence goes on from JBBSFT010000005.1 coordinate 36,475, forward strand.
ACAAAGTCCAACGATTCCGAATCTCCTGTCTTCGCACCGAGCAGAATGCTGGACTACGAGTCAGAGCTTGGATTTTTCGTTGGACGTGGAAACGCTCTCGGCGATCCGGTACCAATTGCCACTGCATGGGACCACATCTTCGGATTCTGTCTCGTGAACGACTGGTCTGCGCGTGACATCCAGACGTGGGAGTACCAGCCTCTCGGACCTTTTCTCGCAAAGAATTTTGTCACGACGATTTCGCCGTGGGTCGTAACTGCTGAAGCGGCCGAGCCGTACAGGATTCCGGCATCGGCGAGGGCGAAAGGCGATCCGGCTCCGCTTCCCCATCTCGACCCTGGAAGCGATGCGGCTCGCGGCGGGCTCAACGCTTTTCTCGAAGTTTTTCTCCTGACACCGACCATGCGAGACCAGAAGGCCGCCCCGTTTCGATTGAGCCGCGCACCGTTCAGCTCGATGTACTGGACCGTCGGCCAGATGCTCGCGCATCATGCGAGCAATGGCTGCAATCTCCGCGCGGGAGACCTGCTGGCGAGCGGCACTGTCTCGGGCGCGGAGCGCGATGCGCGGGGATGCCTGCTCGAGCTAACATGGCGCGGGACGGAGCCTGTTGCTCTTCCAACCGGTGAAGAACGGAAATTTCTCCAGGACGGCGACGAGGTGATCATGAAAGGATATCTCGAGGCCGACGGTCGGCCGCGGATCGGGTTTGGAGAATGCAGGGGCGTAATTCTGCCCGCAGTGGCCGCCGCGGTATGATTCTCGATATCCTTGTTGACAACAATCCCAGGATTGCATGAAGCAGAAGCAGACCGAGCGCTCAGCGGCAGATTCGCGTAAGCTCTATGAGATCGGCAAGTCGAGCATTCAGGGCCGTGGTGTGTTCGCAACGAAACGGCTTCGGCCGGGGCAGCGAATCATCGAGTACACGGGGCCGATCATCCCGAATGATGAGGCAGACCGGCGTTACGACGAAGAAATGATGGAGCGGCACCACACGTTCCTGTTCACGCTGGATGATGAGCGCTGCATCGACGGCAACGTCAGAACCAACAATGCGCGGCTGATCAATCATTCGTGCGATCCGAATTGCGAGGCGATCATCGAGGACGAGCACATCTGGATTTACGCCCTAAGGAATATTCAGCCCGGCACTGAGCTGGGCTACGATTACAAGTATGAGCGCACCGGCGGAAAAAAGATGGAGAAATTCTACGTCTGCCACTGCGGCACATCGAAGTGTCGTGGCAGCATCATGGCGCCGGCAAAGCGCCGAAGAAAAAAAAAGAGCGCGCGGTAACCTCGCGGCGTTTCCCGGTGTATCACTTCCGAAACCAAACCCACTCAACAAACCCCTGGAGTAACGGCATGCGTCGATTTACACGCCAGTACGCGTTTCTCGCCGCCGCGGCAGCCATTGCGGCTCCCGCCGGCGCGCAGAACACGTATCGGCAAACCACCCCACTCGACCCGGCAAATCTCGATCGCACCGCGAACGCGTGCGTGGATTTCTATCAGTTCGCGAACGGCGGCTGGTTGACGAACAACCCGCTTCCCGCCGCCTACTCGCGCTGGGGAAGCTTCGAAGAGCTCGGCGAAAAGAACCAGCAGGCCCTTACCACGATTCTTCAGTCGGCCGCATCGGACGCCGATGCCAAGCAGGCCACGAGCTACAAGATGCTCGGCACTTACTACAACACCTGCATGGACTCGGCTGCTGCGGAGCGGCAGGGCGCAGCTCCGGTTCGCGCCGAGCTCAATCGAATTTCCAGCATTAACAATCGGGCCGAGCTTCAGCGGGAGATTGCGAACCTTCAGCTCATTGGCGTCCCGGTGCTGTTCGGTTTTGGTTCTACCCAGGACTCCAAGAACAGCACATCGGTCATCGGCGGCGCGTATCAGGGTGGCATCGGCCTGCCCGATCGCGACTACTACTTCAAGGCCGACGCGGCATCGGCGGACATCCGTCGCAACTACGTCGCACACATTCAGCGCCTGTTCGAGCTGTCCGGCACGCCGGCAGGCCAGGCCGCGGCGGATGCAGACCGCGTGATGCGTTTCGAAACCGCACTCGCTGCATCATCGCGCACACGCGTCGAGCTGCGAGACCCGCAGGCGAACTACAACTTTCGGACGTCGGCCCAGCTCGCATCGATGACGCCGAACTTCAACTGGAATAGCTACTTCACAAGTCTCGGTCGTCCGGGAATTCCAAGCGTTGACATCCAGAACCCGAAGTTCTTCGGCACAGTTGACAGCCTCGTCGCGAACGCGCCGATGGCCGATTGGAAGGCGTATCTGCGGTGGAAGACCGTCGATGACGCCGCGCCGCTGCTTAGCTCCGCGTTCGTCAACGAGAATTTCAACTTCTCGAAGACATTGAGCGGCGCAAAGGAAATGCTGCCACGCTACAAGCGCTGCACGCGCGCCACCGATAGCGGCCTTCGCGATGCGCTTGGCCAGGCATACGTCGAGCAGAACTTCACGCCCGCCGCCAAGTCGCGCGCACTCGACATGGTTCACAACCTCGAGGCAGTCCTTCGCGATCGGATCAACGGCCTGACGTGGATGAGCCCGGCAACCCGCCAGCAGGCGCTCGTCAAGCTCGCTGCATTCACCGAAAAGATCGGCTATCCCGACAAGTGGCGCGACTACTCGACGTTGCATCTCTCGAACAACTCGTTCCTGAGCAACGTCTACGCCGTCAATCGCTACGAGAATGCGCGAGACCTCGGCATGATCGCGAAGCCGCTCGACCGCACGCAGTGGGGTATGACGCCGCCGACGGTGAATGCGTACTACAACCCGGCGATGAACGAAATCGTCTTTCCCGCTGGAATCCTTCAGCCGCCGTTCTTCTCGGCGACTGCTGACGATGCTGTGAACTACGGCGGCATGGGAAGCGTCATCGGCCACGAGATGAGCCACGGCTTCGACGATCAGGGCGCACAGTACAATCCGCAGGGCAATCTGAAGAATTGGTGGACAGATGCCGACCTCGCCGCATTCAAGCTGAAGACCGGTCTCGTCTCGAACCAGTTCAACGATTACGTCGTGCTCGACAGCGTCCACGTTCTCGGCGCGCTGACGCTTGGCGAGAATATCGCTGATCTCGGCGGATTGAACATCGCCTACACCGCGCTCCACAAGTCGATGGAAGGCAAGCCGCGTCCAGGGCTCATCGACGGCTTCACACCCGAGCAGCGCTTCTTCCTGGCGTGGGCTCAGATCTGGAGACAGAACATCACACCGCAGATGGCGAGACAGCGGATCATAACCGACCCACATGCGCCGGGGAGATGGCGGGTGAATGGCCCAACGTCGAACATGCCGGAATTCGCCGCTGCATTTGGGTGCAAGGCCGGCGATCCGATGGTGCGTGGAGACGCCCTTCGCGCCGTCATCTGGTAGGGTCTACATGAGGTGAGCGGGGTATGGCGCCTGCAGTGGTGGGCGCCATAACCCGGATTCTCTTTTATGCCTGTGAATTCGTTCTATTACAAACAGTCATTCGGTATTCGAATTACCGTGCGGCCGGTCTACCTGCGCGATCAATCCGAACCGTCGGCCGGACACTACGTCTTTGCGTACTTCGTGAGGATCGAGAACGTCAGCGACGCATACGCGCGGCTCACTTCTCGCCGCTGGCTCATCCACGACTCGATCGGCGAGGACATCGAGGTAAAGGGCGATGGTGTCGTGGGAGAGCAACCCGTCATCGAGCCGGGCAAGGTGCACGAGTATCAAAGCTTCTGTATCCTCAAGTCCGGCGAGGGTTTCATGGAGGGCCACTACAATTTGATGAGGCCTGACTCGACCACCTTCAAGGCGGAAATTCCGCGCTTCATCCTCAGCGCGAGCGCATCGACGAGCCTCCCCTCCTGAGCCATCCGTTCGGACGCGAAAGCGACGCGGAACGACAGTTGCCCATCCGTATTGGCCATGAAGCGCATTTACGATGTTTCGGTTCCCGTCCGCACCGGTGGCCTCGTCTACCCGGGCAATCCGGAAATTCTCATCGAGCCGCAACAGGCAATCTCCCAGGGCGCGGGCGCAAACGTGTCCCACATCTCATTGGGATCGCACACCGGTACGCACGTTGACGCGGCGAAGCATTTCTTCGACGATGGTCAGACTGTTGACGCAATTCGGCTGGACCGTCTCATGGGTCCGGCGATCCTCATTGCGTTCGACGAGCCTGACCGCGTATCGGTTGGCGCTGCCGATCTCGAGCCGCACAATCTCTCCGGCCAGAAGCGAGTGCTGATCCGGACGCGAAACTCGCGACGACTTCGCGATCCTGAATTCGATCCCGGTTACGTTTTTCTCGCTCCGGACGGCGCCGAGTATCTCGTCTCGATCGGTGTTGAGCTGGTTGGCGTGGATTACCTCTCGATCGAGCAGTTTCACTCGGGTCATCATCGCACTCATCGCGCACTTCTCGAGAAGAACGTCGTCATCGTCGAAGGTCTCGATCTCTCGGAGCCCGCGCCCGGCCAGTACGAGCTGATGTGTCTGCCACTCCGGCTCGAGGGACTCGACGGCGCTCCCGCCCGCGCGGTGTTGCTCGGATGACTGAGCCGATCCGGCACGTGTTCTTCGACATCGGCGGCGTGCTCGCGACAAACGGATGGGACCGCGAGCAGCGAAAGCTTGCCGTGGATCATTTCGACCTCGACAGCGAGGAGTTTCAGGCGCGTCACGAAGAGATGTCGGGGTCGCTCGAAGAAGGAGCGATCACTCTCAGCGAATATCTTCGGGTGACTGTGTTCGACCGTCCGCGCGCCTTTACGGAACACGACTTCGTCGCATTCATGTACAGCCAGAGTCTCCCGAATCTGGAGACGATCGAGATTGCGCGGGCCGTCGCGGAAGGCTGTACCTACTGGGTCATGACGCTGAACAACGAGTCCGACGAGCTCAACCGCTATCGCATCGAGATGTTCGGACTCGATAAGATCTTCGATGCGTTTCTGTCATCATGCTGGCTTCGTCTTCGTAAGCCGACTCTGGCGTTCTATCAGCGCGCGCTGAGCATTGCCCAGGCGAAGCCGGAGTCGTCGGTGTTCATTGACGACCGCCTCCAAAACCTCGCGCCCGCCCAACAGCTTGGCATGAACGTGATTCACTATCATTCCGCAAAACAGCTCCGCGCCGACCTCGACAACCTCGGCATCAAATTCAACCACCAGGGACGCTAGCGATGCAACTAGGCATGATCGGGCTCGGCAAGATGGGCGGCAACATGACCGAACGGCTGATGCGGAACGGACACAAGGTCGTCGTCTTCGACCGAAGTCCCGACGCGATTGCCCACTATGTCGGTATCGGCGCAGAGAGCGCGACCGACGCGGCCAACATGGTGGCGAGTCTGCAGGCACCGCGTGTCGTGTGGATCATGGTCCCCGCGGGCAAACCGGTGGATGACACAATCGCGGCGCTCGCGCCGGGGATGTCGAACGGTGACGTGATCATTGACGGCGGTAACTCCAATTTCCACGATACGATGCGCCGCGGTACCGAGCTTGCCGGCAAAGGCATTCACTTTGTGGATTCCGGAACTAGTGGCGGTGTCTGGGGACTCGCGAACGGCTACTGCCTGATGATCGGCGCATCGGACGAAGCGTTTGCCCTGTGCGAGCCGATCTTCAAAACCCTTGCTCCACCCGACGGCTACGCGCACATGGGGCCGACGGGCTCGGGTCACTACGTGAAAATGATTCACAACGGTGTCGAGTACGGAATGCTTCAAGCCTACGCCGAGGGCTATGAGATCCTTCATGCGTCAACGGATTTCAAGCTCGATCTGCACAAGATTGCTGCCGTGTGGAACCATGGCAGCGTCGTCCGATCGTGGCTGAATGAATTGGCTGAGTCGGCGTTCGAGAAGGACAACGATCTGGTTGACCTGAAGGGATTTATCGCCGACTCCGGCGAGGGTCGGTGGACCGTTCAGGAGGCAATCGACCTCGATGTGCCCGCACCCGTCATCACGCTCTCGCTTCTCATGAGACTCCGCTCGCGACAGGAGGACTCGTTCGGCGGCAAGGTCATCGCCGCATTGCGCAATGAGTTCGGCGGACACGCTGTGACGAAGGCATGACCGCCCCGCGCGTGAGGCCGGCGCAGCCTGTGCCGGTAACGGGAATGCGTCCGGTGGCCATGCCGCCTGCCGGGAGAGTGGAGAACTGCACCGCAGTTATCATCGGAGCGGGCGGCGACCTGACGAAGCGCAAGTTGATGCCCGCGTTCTATTATCTCGCCGAGCAGAAGCTTCTTCCCGAAGGATTTACGCTCGTGGGGATGGGCCGGGATCCGATGGAGCACGGTGCCTTCGCTGCTGCGATGCGAACAGCCCTCGACACATCTGACGAGATCAAGTCGGTCGACGAAGCGACCTGGGCGTGGCTGGAGCCGCGCATCCGCTATGCATACGGCGATCTCTCCAGCCCGGAAGCGTATCAGGATCTCAGGAAGTGTCTCGACGAAGTCGAGTTCCACATGCCAATGGAAGAGAGAAACCGCCTCTTCTATCTCGCCATTCCGCCGAGCGTATTCGAGAGGACACTCGAACATCTCTCGTCGAGCGGACTCGCGCCTAAAACCGCGGACGCGAACGCGCGACCATGGGAGCGGGTCGTGATCGAGAAGCCGTTCGGCCGCGATCTCGAGACGGCGAGGCAGCTCAACTGCGTTGTCCTCGAAAAATTCGCCGAGCACCAGGTCTATCGCATCGATCACTACCTCGGAAAGGAGAGCGTTCAGAACATTCTCGTGTTCCGCTTCGCCAATCCATTGTTCGAGCCGTTGTGGAGCCGTCAGTACATCCGTCAGGTGCAGATCACGGTGTCAGAGACCGTTGGCGTCGAGGGGCGTGGCAAGTATTACGAAGAAGCGGGCGTGATTCGCGACATGTTCCAGAATCATCTGTTGCAGCTGCTCGCACTCGCCGCCATGGAGCCGCCGATCGCATTCAAGGCGAACGACGTTCGCGACGAGAAGGTAAAGGTGCTCAGATCGCTTCGGCCGCTCGTCAACGGGACGAAGCCGCCAGTTGTTCTGGCCCAGTACGCAGCGGGACAAGCTGGCGACACACCACTTCCGGGTTATCGCGAGGAGAAGGACGTCGCGCGTGACTCGATTACGCCGACTTTTGCAGCGATGAGGTTCGACATCGACAACTGGCGATGGAAAGACGTTCCGTTCTACCTGCGCTCGGGCAAGCGAATGGAAAAGAGAACATCCGAGATCGCAATTCAGTTCCGCTCGCCGCCGGTGTTGATGTTCGGGCAGAACGAGCTCGAGACAAAATGGCCGAGCATGCTCGTCATGCGTGTGCAGCCGGATGAGGGAATCTCATTGCGTTTTCACGTGAAGACGCCGGGCGCGGCGAATCAGCTGACACCCGAATTCGAAATCTCTCCGGTTGACATGGAGTTTTCGTACACGGCCGCGTTTGGCGGCGACACACCGCCCGCTTACCAGACCCTCCTGCTCGACTGCATGCTCGGCGATGCGACATTGTTCACGCGCAGCGACGAGGTCGAGGTCGCGTGGCAGGTAATCGATCCGTTGCTGAAGTATCTCGAGGCAAATCGGGTTGCAGATCTTCCGACGTACGCCGCCGGCAGCATGGGCCCGGAAGCGGCGGACGAGCTGCCGAAGGAGAAAGGATCGCAGTGGCGGTAAGCATCCTGCCGGGCCTCCTGCTGCTCCTCGTGTCTGCCGGATGTTCGCAAGCGGAGAAAAAAGTTGACGGAGTCTCGGGGCAGACTCAGGACACGTCGTCCACTCCGGAAAAATCACTCGTTCTGCGCGCGCGCGCGCTCGACCGCGCGGATAGTCTTGACAGCGCGAAGATTCTTTACGCCGAGGCGGCGAAACGTACGCCGGCTGTAGCTGACTGGCTCTACTTGAGGGCGGCCGGTGTGACTCGCGACGAATCCGAGCGCGCAAAGTTTCTATCACGTGTCACTCTACCTGTTGCGCGCGATCGAAAAGCTGTCACTAACGCAATCGCGATCGAACGCAGCGGTGACGTGGAGGGCGCGATCAAGGCGTACGTGGCGATCGGTGAGCGAGTGCCGGCGTTTCGCCTTCAGCTTATGCGTGCTGCCGACACTGCGCGCGTTCTGGCTGCGCGACAGGGTCTCGTCTCATACCTCGCAAGCTCGCCGGATCGCGATGCGATTCGCGATGCGATCGCACTGTTCGACAAATCATTTCCGAAGCCTACGCCCGGTGAAAATCTGGTCATCGCGCGAGCGGCATACACGGCCGGCGTGACGGGGAGAGCGTCCAACGGCTACTCGTCGACATTTGCGGGCGGTCTCGGAACAGCTCGCGACCATTTCCAGATGGGGTTGATCCTCGCACGGTTGAACCGGGATGCTGACGCTGTCGCCGAATTCAATCGAGTGACGCAGCCAGCGTCGTTGGCCGCCGCGGCGCGATACCAGGCCGCTCGCGCGTTGCTCGCGCTTGGGCGGCGCGACGAAGCGCGCTCGCTGTTGCGCCAGATCACTACCGAGTTTTCCACCGATACATCCGCGGCCGCGTCACTTCTGCTGCTTGCCGATCTGGCAACTGACGACCTTCGCGACGCCGACGCGAGATCTACGCTTCTCTCACTTGTGCAGCGGTTTCCCAACACGAGGCAGGCGTCGCAGGCATTGTTCGGCGCTGGCCTCGTCGCATACATCAGCAAGGATTACAAGACCGCAGGCGTGGAGCTGGACTCGATTGTCGCGCGATATTCCGCCAGCGATGACGCACTCGCGGCCGGGTACTGGAGCGGCCGCGCGTCGCGTGCTCGTGGCGACACTGCGGCGGCAAATGCGCGGTGGAGAGCAGTCATCGCGAAGGAACCATCGTCCTACTATTCGGTGTTGAGCGCGAAGCGACTGGGAACGGTGCTCATCCCCGACAAGGGTACCGATAACTATCCGAGCGTTCCCGACGTTGATGCCGCGAATCGGCGCATTGCGATTCTCCGGGATTTCGGAATGGATACCGAGGCGAAGTTCGAGTACGACCGTCTCTTTCGCGACGCGCAGCAATCGCCCGAGCGGCTCGTTGCGACAACGCACGCGCTGGCCGGCAGCGATCAGTCCTCTCGGGCCATTACGTTGGGTCGCCAGGCAGTTGCCAAGTCGGGGCCAACGCCGCAAAACTATCGCTTGATGTATCCGATTCTCGAGCGCGAGACGCTCACCGAGACCGCCAGGAAATACAAGCTCGATCCGGCGCTGATCGCGGGCCTCATCAAGCAGGAGTCAGCCTTCAACCCGCGGGCGACGTCTCCCGTTGGCGCGCGCGGGCTGATGCAGCTCATGCCGCCGGTTGGCCGAACGCTCGCGCGAGGGCAGGGGATTGCCGGCTACACCGACGAGTCGCTGTACGACGCCGCAGTCAACATCCGCCTCGGCACGGAGCATCTTGCGGGACTGTTGAATCGGTCGGGTCAAATCGAACGCGTGCTCGCAGCCTACAATGCAGGCGAATCGAGAGTCGCCCGATGGATCCAGAAGGCCGGCTCGGACGACCCCGAATTGTTCACCGAGCGGATTCCGTTTGTGGAAACGCGCGACTACGTGAGAAGTATCGTCCGTAATCGCGCGTTCTATTCGTCGCTCTACTCCTGGTGACACCAATCGCTTGATGCGTCAGGAGCGCGGTGAGACTTCCCCGTTTTTCTCCGCCTTTCGCTGCTTGAGCTTGTCCATCAGCCACGTCTGAGGAATGAGGAACAGAGGCGTGAGGAAGATGCCCAGCAGCGTGTTGAGCCAGATGAGCGCAAGGTAGAACCCGATGAGTCCCAGCGATACCCAAAGTGTTCCGAGCGGACCGTGTGTTTCCATGTGCTACTCCAGACGACCGGTGGTTTAGATTTAAGATACCATGACCATCCGCCGTGATGAAGAAGCAGTAGTGCTTCAGGGCGCTGCGTCGGCCTTGAGCGGCGCCGGGCAAGTTGTGCTCGCGGTGTCCGGCGGACTGGATTCGATGGTGCTGCTCGACGCCGTCTCGCGACTGCGTTCTCGCGCCAGCAAAAGCGTCGTCGTGGCAACGTTCGATCACGGGACCGGACCGCATTCCGCCGTAGCATCCGCGGTCGTTCAGAAGTGCGCTGCCGCTCTCGGATTTCGCTGCGTCACCGGCCGGGCTGAAACCCCCGCTCATCGCGAGCACGAGTGGCGCCTGGCGAGATGGGAATTCCTCCGCGGCATTTCCAAAAAGTCAAAAGCCTCCGTTGTCACGGCGCACACGCTCGATGATCAGATCGAGACCGTGTTCATGCGCATCCTGAGAGACGCCGGCCCCCGCGGACTCGCCGGCCTCTTCGCCGAGTCGGAGATCATTCGTCCGTTCCTTGGGATCAGGCGCACGCAGTTGGAGGTGTACGCGCGCGCGCGGAAAATCTCTTTTGTGAACGACCCGACGAATCAGTCGCGCGCCCATCTCAGAAATCGCGTTCGGCACGAGCTGCTGCCAGCGATCACTCGCGTGAGGCCGGAGTTTTCTTCAGACCTGCTCTCGATCGCCGAAGTGTCAGCGGCCTGGCGCGTAGCGATGTCGGGCAAGGCCGAGGGCATCGGACAGCTCCTTGCGGGTGGCGCGCTCCGCGTCGCGCGAGGCGATCTCTCTCGATACGACATCGAATCGCTCCGAAATCTCTGGCCCGCGATCGCCGCGAGGGCCGGTGTTGTGATGGACCGGCGCGGAACTCATCGTCTCGCCGAGTTTACAATGAAGGGTCACACCGGCGGGTCGATTCAGCTGTCGGGTGGAATCGAAGTCAGGATGTTTCGCGATCACATGTTGGTTCAGCGATGGGACGCGCGTCGCGTCGAGATGATCAGGAATTCCCGGCTTCGTCCGGTGTCAGCCCGCGCATGGGCGCGAGCGGAGACTCAGTGACCGCAACGACTTTTCCGGATCCCCGATTGTCGGGCCGTGCTCTAAGACGGGTCGCGTACGACGAAGAAACAATCGCGAAACGGGTGGCCGAGATGGGAGAGGAGATTACCACTGGCTACCCCGACGGTGAGTTGCTCGTGCTTGGGTTGTTGAAGGGCAGTTTTATCTTTCTGAGTGATCTCGTCCGGCACATCAGGCGGCCGCTTCAAGTGGATTTTCTCGTTGCGTCGAGTTACGCCGACGCGATGGAGTCCAGCGGAATCGTCAGGCTGCTTTATGATCCCGAAACGAGACTCGAGGGCAAGCACATTCTTCTCGTCGAAGACATCGTCGATTCCGGCCGCACTCTCAACCGGCTGATGGCGCTGCTCGGCAAGAGAGCTCCGCGGTCGCTCGAAATTTGCGCTCTGCTTCACAAGCACATTGCCACCGAGCTGGACTACGAAACGAAGTTCATCGGATTTGATGCACCCCACGAGTTCCTTGTGGGGTATGGATTGGATCACGCGGAAAATTTCCGCCATTTGCCGTATATAGCGAGCTTGCAGTAGATGCCATTACCGATCAATCAGAAGCCGAAGGGACCGCGAAACTGGGGCAAGCTGTCGAAGACTCTGTCGTTCTGGGTCCTCATCACGCTTCTCGCCGGTACCCTCTTTACATACACGTCGAGCTCCAAGGAATCGGCGCCGACCATCACGTACTCTGACTACGTCAGTCAGCTCGACGCTGGAAATATCGCGTCGGTGACCATTCAGGACGGCGAGGCGATCGTCGGCGAGCTCAAGCAGAAGATCGCGGTGGACCGACGAATGGTTCAGTCGTTCAAGGTCGAGCTTCCGGTCAAGAACTCCGATTCGGAGCTGGCGCGTCTTCAGGCGAAGAACGTCAAGATCGAGTCCAAGCACCCGGGAGCGTCGCTCGGCAGTTTCGTCATCATGTTCCTCCCGTACATCATCATCTTCGGAATCTGGATTCTGATTCTGCGGCAGATGCAGGCAGGAGGAGCGAAGGCGTTCTCATTCGGAAAATCGAAGGCGAAGCTGCTGACGGCCGATTCGCCCAAGGTCACGTTCGCCGATGTCGCCGGATGTGATGAAGCGAAGGTGGAGCTCGAGGAGATCATCGAGTTTCTGAAGGATCCGCAGAAGTTCACGAAACTCGGTGGCAGGTTACCGAAGGGCGCGTTGCTTGTCGGTCCTCCCGGAACTGGAAAAACGCTGCTTGCCCGCGCGGTAGCTGGTGAAGCCGGACGTCCCTTCTTTTCGATGTCGGGGTCCGATTTCGTCGAGATGTTCGTCGGGGTCGGTGCGAGCCGTGTGCGCGATTTGTTCGAGCAGGGTAAGGCTCATGCGCCATGCATCATCTTCATCGATGAGATCGACGCGGTCGGCCGTCACCGCGGCGCCGGACTTGGCGGTGGCCATGACGAACGCGAGCAGACGTTGAACCAGCTTCTCGTCGAGATGGATGGATTCGAGTCGAACGACGGAGTAATTCTCATCGCGGCGACAAACCGTCCCGACGTTCTCGATCCGGCGCTGCTGCGTCCGGGCCGGTTCGATCGACAGATTGTTGTCGATGCGCCTGATCTTCGCGGACGCGAAGGGATTCTCAAGGTCCATACGCGCAACAAGCCGATCGCTGACGACGTCAACATCACGACGCTCGCGCGTGGAACGCCGGGAATGTCCGGTGCCGATCTGGCGAATCTCGTAAACGAAGGCGCGTTGCTCGCCGCCCGCCGCAATCACGACAAGGTCTACATGAACGACCTCGAGGATGCGAAGGACAAGGTGATGCTCGGCGCTGAGCGGAAGTCGATGGTGATGAAGGATGAGGAGCGCAAGCTGACGGCGTATCATGAGGGCGGTCATGCTGTCTGCACGATCAAGACGATTGGCAACGATCCGTTGCACAAGGTGACGATTGTGCCGCGTGGCCGCGCGCTTGGGCTTGCGTTTACGTTGCCCGAGGACGATCGGGTGTCGATCACGCGTGAGCAGCTCGAGGCGCATCTCGTCCGCATGTATGGCGGGCGCGTTGCGGAAGAGCTCGTCTTCGGTCGAAATCGTGTGACGACTGGCGCGTCGAGTGATATTCAGCAGGCGACGACGCTGGCCCGGCGCTACGTGAGCCAGTGGGGTTTGTCGGATGCAATCGGGCCGATTCTTGTTGGCGACAACGAGCAGGAGCTGTTTCTCGGACGCGAGCTTCAGACGCGCCGTGAAGTGTCGGAGCGTACCGCGCAGCTCGTCGACTCGGAAGTCTCGCGAGTGATCAAGGAAGCGTATAATCGCGCGAAGGAGACGCTGACTGAAAATCTCGATCTTCTTCATCGCGTCGCTGCAGCGCTTCTCGATCGCGAGACGCTGACTGGTGCGGAGGTTCAGGCGCTCTCGCGCGGCGAGACATTGCCGCCGGTGGTGCTTCCGCCGCCAAACCCGGGATTGCCAGCGACGCAGGAGACGATCGTTGTTCAGCCGAAGCCGGCGAAGCCGCCGCTCTTTGGTGGCCCGGAGGTCGCTCCGGCGTGATTTCCGTGCGTGAGCGGTCCGCAGCCGAACATCGGGCGTGGCGGACCGGCTCGCGCGAGATCGTCCTTGATCGGCCGATCATCGCTGGCATTCTCAACGTTACCCCCGACAGCTTCAGCGACGGGGGTAATTTTTTTCCGCTCCGGATGGCGGTGGATCATGCGCGGCTAATGATCCATGAAGGTGCTGACATCATTGACGTCGGCGGCGAGTCCACGCGTCCCGGCGCGAAGGTGGTGCCCCTGGACGAGGAGCTGAGGCGAATCGTTCCCGTTATTCGCGCGTTGCGCGAGGAGTTCCCCGCGGTTGCGATTTCTATTGACACCACGAAGGCTGCGGTGGTTCAAGCAGCAGTCGATGCGGGAGCGGACATTGTCAATGATGTGTCGGCGCTGCGGCTCGATGCGGGAATGGCCGATGTCGCTCGCGAATGCGGCTGCGGAGTGGTGCTGATGCATTCGCGGGGCGGCGTCGAGGAGATGGCCAGCTATGCAATGTCATCCTATGATGGCGATCCGGTAGCGGCGATTGTAAGCGAAATTCAGACGCGGGCCGAGATCGCGGTGGGGAGGGGAATCGGGCGCGAGCGAATCGTGCTCGATCCCGGTTTTGGATTTTCCAAGACGAGCGCTCACTCGATATCGCTCCTTGCCAGGCTCGACAGTCTTGAGATGCTTGGCTTTCCGCTGATGGTGGGCGTGTCGCGAAAGCGATTCGTGACCGAGGCGATTGAGTCAGGCACTCTCGATAATCGGGACGAGAGCACCATGGCGTTCAACGTAGTTGCCTTGATGCGGGGCGCGCGAATCTTCCGGGTCCACAACGTCGGATTGAATCGGCGTGCGCTCGACGCTGTCTGGCCAGTGGCAACAGCATCGAAGATTGACGAGAGCTGAACGCGCCGCGCGGGAGTTTGCTGCGCCCGCTGGCGTTGTCGCCGCGCTGATGGTGGTGTATGTCGCGACACTTGCTCCGACCGTCACGTTCTGGGATGCCGGCGAGTTTCTGGCCGCGATTCATTCGCTCGGCATTCCGCATCCGCCGGGGACGCCGTTGTTCGTGCTCGTGGCCAATGTGTGGGCGCGACTGTTGTCGCCGCTGGACGGGTTTGCCTATGCGGTAAATCTTTTTTCGGCGGCGTGCACGGCGGCGGCGTGCGGAATTGCGGCGTGGCTGATGCAGCGATGGACTGGCGATCGCGTTGCTGCCGCGGCCGGTGGATTGACTGCTGGTTTGATGTCGAGCGTGTGGCTCAACGCGACCGAGACCGAGGTGTATTCGCCGGCGTTGCTTGTTGGCGTGTTGTTGCTGCTGATCGCGGAAATGGCGCGATCGCGTGGTGAGCGCCGGTGGTACGTGTTGCTCGCGTATGTGATCGGGTTTGGGTGGGCGCTTCAGTTGTCCGCGTTGGTAGCGGCGCCGGGGGCGATCTTTCTTGCGCTGTGGCGGAATCCAACTGGTGATGATCGACAACCGTTCGCGCGATCGATTGACCGGCGGAATATCCGCGCGACTGCGATCACGATGGTTGCTGTTGCGATTATTGGCGCGTCGGCCGTGTTGTTCATGATTGTGCGGGCGCGGCACGATCCCGCGATCAATCAGGGTAATCCAGCGACATGGAGTGCGTTGGCTGATGTCCTCACGCGCCGTCAGTATCGGCCGGCGCATCTGTGGCCGCGGCAGGCGCCGATTTATTTGCAGGTCGGCAACCTGTTCGAGTATGCGGACTGGCAGATTGCGTTGGGATTCGCGCCCGATCCGCCGCCAGGCGTGGTGCGGACAAGCCTGACGCTTGTCTACGTTGTGCTTGGGGTTGTCGGCTGCTGGTGGCATCGACGGAAGCATCTGCCGAGCTGGGAGGCGATGACCCTGCTGTTCATCTCGGCCACAATCGGGATTGTCGTGTATCTCAACATGAAGGCATCGCCGTCGTATGGGGAGGGATTTCTCGCAACTGGTGCGAAGCAT
>JBBSFT010000006.1:0-51144 GCA_038254845.1 Gemmatimonadales bacterium
CGGATGGCGCTTCTGATGCTGCTGCATCCCATTCGGATAGCGCGCATGGCTGTTCAGAGCGTTCTCGAGTACCTGCTCGAGGAATGGGAGCGACTGCGCGGCGAGATCGATGGGCGCGTCACTCATTCCGAAGGGATTTTTCCGTTTATCCGCATTCTGAGCAACGTCATCATCCGCGAACTCCAGACGATGGCGATCCTGCTTGACGTCTACCTGGGCGTGCCGATTATCTACAGCACGTTTATGCAGTATGACGAGCTGGCTCACCACTTCGGGCCGTCGAGCAAGCAGGCATTGAGTGATCTGCGGCGCACGGACGCGCGAATCTCCGAGATCTGGCGGATGGCGCGACTCGCCGGCGGCCGCGGCTACGACGTGGTCATTCTCTCTGATCACGGAATGACACCGGCGAACAGCTATCGCGTCCAGTTCGGCGAATCGCTTGGCAAAACCGTCGAGCGCATGCTCGACGGCGACGTGCTCGCGAGCGCGGCCGAGTCGAGCGAGTACGCCGGAATGGGGCCGGAGGTGATCGAGGCTATGGCTGCGGTGACGCCAGCGGGCAATACCGCCACCCGCCAGGCATTGCGCAACGCGCGTGACTGGCTTCGCAGTCGTTATGGGCTGAGGGAGATAATCCTGCCTGAAAAATATCGCGTCGACGCGAGACACGAGGTTGTCGTCACCTATAGCTCGTGTCTCGCGCTCGTGTATTTCACCTCCGAGGCGCGGCAGTTGTCGCTCCACGATATCGAGTCTGAGCCAAGACACTGGACGCTCTACCAGGGAATGCTGAATCATCCTGGCATCGGCCTTATCTCGACGCGAACTCCCGAGGGGGTGCACATCGAGAGCAGGACGGGCAAGGCGCTCATCAACGGCGGCGTGCTGACGGTTACCGACGGAACGAACCCGGCGGAGCCTTACGGAACCGAGCGCTACGTTCTTCGGTCGATCGAAGCGCTCGTGCTTCAGCGCAATGCGGGTGACTGCGTGCTGTTCGGCGCGTACGACGGCTACGACATCATCTCGTTCGACGATCAGGTTGGCGCGCACGGCTCGGCTGGGGGTGATCAGGTCTACCCGTTTCTCATCTCTCCAAATCGCCTTGGCGCGGCGACCGCGGTCATCGAGAACGCGCGTGACATCAACGCCTCAATTCTGCGGAAATACACTGAGGCGAGCTAAGCAGTCTGCGCTGATGGCCGAGTCTCGCCGATGATCGCGCGCAACTCGGCACCTGACAGTCGCTCCGGCTCGAACTGCTCACCCGCCCGTTTCATCACACCGTGAACGACCTCGATAACAGCGAGCAGCGGCGCATCTGCCTCGGCGGTTACATCTGCTTCCCACTTCCCCCGATCGGGGCCTTTGATAGCGAGTCGATAGCTGGCGCTGAAGACCGTATGTCGCTGTCCGGTCGGCGCACCAGCCGCCACGACGGCGGCGCCGGTTTCAACACCTCCCTGACGAATTGGCGGGAAAAGATGAATCTCCTCCACCGCATCGGCGCCGACCTTATCGGCGATCTCGCGAAGAAAGCGCTCAGTCGTCTCGATCATGAGGCGCCCGGCGAGCGTGTCGTCATTTCGCGCTCGGTGTAGAGACGCAGGATGTGCATGAAATCCTGGGCATTGGTGACGACACCGAACGCCTGATGCGTTCCTCTGTCTTTCAGCTTGCTGACGACAAACTCCGATGAATCGACGCAGATCGTCGGCAGCTCGCGTAACGTACCGTCTGGCTCCGTGACGAAGGCCGGCAACATGTTCCCGGTGGCGATTGCGTGAAGCGCAGTCGCGACGAGAATTGCCATTGTCGCTTTCGTGGTGTGCTTCTTCATCGCGTCCTGGCCGGCAATCGAATCAGTAATCACTTCCGGTAGCGGACCGTCGTCGCGAATCGAGCCGGTCAGCACGAATGGAACGCGCTTCGTCACGAGAGCGTGCATGATACCGCTGGTGACGATGCCTGCATCGACGGCTGCCGCGATCGACCCTTTGCTGCGAACCTCGTTGATCGCGCGCATATGCAGGCCGTGACCCCCAACCGATGCCGCTCCGGTCTGCGTCATACCGAGTGTCGTTCCGAAGATTGCGGCTTCGATGTCGTGCACGGCGACGGCGTTGCCGGCCAGAAGCGCGCCGACGAAACCATTCTCGATGAACCACACCATGTCTGAACGAGCTCGGGAGTGAACGAGTGCCGGGCCGGTGACCCACACTGGATACCCGCCGCGGTCGCGCTCCTCGAGGAGAATTCGCGCCATCATCGAATAGTCGATCGGCTTCTCGCGCGAGACTTCGCTCGTCATGAACTGAAACTCGGCGCTCTCGTTCGCGTCGCCGTGAATGGCGTTCGCGTGAACGTAAATCCCGTCCGAGCCGTCTTCCGCTTTTCCGACTGCGATGCAGTCGCCCCGCCGAATCCGCCGTCCCTCGCGAATCCACAGCTCGCCATCGGCGTCAAACAAAAGGGCAGCGTCCATGCGGGGCTCACGCGGCATGCGCCACTTGCCACCAATCCTCACATACGTGGGAAGATTGGTCGTCGAGAAAAATCCCTCCGGCAACACTCCGTCGGATGGCGCTTCGACAAAACGCGCATCAGGCGCCGCGGCGAGCGCGGCGTTCGTGAAATCAGGAGTCGAGAGAATCGTCACGCCTAAAGATGATCGAGAACGCTACAGCAGCGCCACGGGATCGCGGTCAAGCGTCACGCGAAGAGCGGGTGGAACATGAAATCTCTCCATGAAATATCTTCCGACCCGCGTCAGCTCTGACGAATTGGGAGACTTGAGCAGCACGTGCCAGCGCCATCGTGTTTTCACCCGCTCGATCGGTGAGGGCGCCGGGCCAATGAGCGTCACATCGCCAGCCGTCCGCTTCAACAACTTGCGAATCCAGTCGGCGCCCGTTGTCGCGAGCGCTGCCGTCGCCCGATCATCGGTACCACTGAAAACGATATTCGCCAGCCGCAGGTTTGGCGGATAGGGCGGGCTGATGCGGCCCTCGAGCTCTTCGCGAACGAACGTCGCATAGTCGTGGGTCAAGGCACACCGAACCGCGTGATGGCCGGGCACGCGTGTCTGAATCAGCACTGACCCGCCCTTCGGGCCGCGACCGGCACGCCCCGCCACCTGGCTCAACAGCTGAAAACATTTTTCCGACGCACGAAAGTCGGGCAGATTGATTCCCACATCGGCGTCCACCACTCCCACCAGCGTGACATTCGGGAAATCCAGCCCTTTCGCGATCATCTGCGTGCCCAGCAGGATGTCGACCTCACCACTCCCCACCCGGTCGAGAATCTCGGCGTGAGCCCACTTGCCGCTCGTCGTATCAACATCCATTCGAGCAATTCGCGCGGCCGGAAATCGATCTGACAGGAGTCGCTCGACCTGCTGGGTTCCCATCCCTCGATGGCGAAGCGTCACTCCGCCGCAACGCACACACGAGGATCGCAGCGGCTCCTGATGCGCGCAGTAGTGGCAGAGAAGCCGCTCGGGCGACCGATGAACCGTCAGCGTGATACTGCAGTTCGGACAAACCACGACATCGCCACAGTCGTTGCACTGAACAAACGCCGAGTATCCCCGGCGATTCAGCAACAGGATGCTCTGCTCACCGCGTTCGAGAGTCGCGCCCAACGCGCTGTCGAGCTCGTCGCGGATCACTGATGAGTAGCCGGTGCCCGGACCGCTGCTCGATTGGGGATGAACCGCGCGGTGTCTAAGGTCAACAACGTCCACGCGCGGCAGGCGCCCGCCGCCGACCCTGTCCGGCAACGTCAGCAACGTGTATTTCCCGGCGTCTGCATTGGTCCACGACTCGAGGGACGGCGTGGCGCTTCCGAGAACGACGATGGCATTTTCGTTTTTCGCCCGCACAATTGCGACTTCGCGCGCATGATAGCGCGGTGTTTCGCCCTGCTTGTAGCTCGACTCGTGCTCCTCATCCACGATGATCGCCCCGAGATTCTCGAGAGGCGCGAACACCGCCGATCTCGCGCCGACGACGATCCGCTTGTCGCCGCGCTTGAGAGCAAGCCATGCGTCATACCGCTCACCATCGCCGAGAGCGGAATGGAGCACGGCAATTCTGTCGCCGAACACAGCACGGAACCTGTCAACTGTCTGCGGCGTCAGCGCGATCTCTGGCACGAGCACAATCGCCGTCTGGCCCCTCACATCGACGATCTCGCGAAGAAGCTCGATATACACCAGTGTCTTTCCGCTTCCGGTGATACCGTGGAGAAGAAAGACATCCCCGCCCTGAGCCGACGACAACGTCTTGATTGCCGCAGCCTGCGCGGCAGTCGGGAGGTGCCGAGCACCGGGTGAAGTAACCCGGAGCGCAAACGGATCACGATCGACTTCCGCAGTCTCGACTTCAATCAAGCCGCGCTTTTCGAGCGCTTTCAGAACCGAGGGAGAAAAAGCCAGTGCGCCGAGCAGGTGATGCAGCGTGCTCGTGCCACCAACCGACTCCAGCAGCTCAAACACCGCACGCTGCTGCGGTGCACGAGAGAATGCCTTGTCGCGGTGAGTCAGTGTCGGCAGATCCTGTCTCAAACGGACGATACGCTGCGTCTTTCGCGTCGGACGCGGTTGCTCGGCACCGGTCATCGCTGCGGGGAGCACAGTTCTCAGAACAACACCGACTGGAACGATGTAATAGTCGGCTATCCACCGGCACAGTGAGATCATTGTCTCGCTGATCGCGGGCTCGGCATCAGGGACATCGATCACACGCTTCAGCTTCGGCTTCAATCCGGTGCCGGCGGCTGGTCCAAGACAGATTCCGATCTCTTTTCGATTCCTGAACGGCACGACGACGCGCGAGCCAGCGACCGGGATCCTGTCGGCTGCGGGATCGAGCGCATAGGTGAAGGTCTGAAAGAGCGGAACTGGAAGCGCAACTTCTACCAGGTCCGTTGGCGCGGCACTCATGGTCCCGCTAGCGGGCGCCCCCGGTTGCCGCTTTCGCACCGTGTGGATCAGCCGGCACGACGCCGAGTCCAGGCCGGTCAACGAGCGAAATCCGCCCCGCGTCGATCGTCACTCCCTCGAAAGGATCGTTCGACAGCAGCGCCGCCCCATCGAAGTCGGCGTGATCGAGCAATGGCGCGAGCTGCGCAATTGCGGAGATGCCAAGACTCGACTCGATCATGCAACCGGCCATCACGGACATTCCGAATGACCGCGCGGTGTGGACGATGCGAAGCGCTTCGCGCAGGCTGCCGCACTTGGCCAGTTTGAGATTCACGCCGTCAACAGCGCCAGCGAGCTTCGCCACGTCGGACGCCATAAGACATGACTCGTCAGCGAATATCGGAAGCTTCGATCGCGTTCGCACGAAGCGAAGTCCCTCGATGTCCTGTTGGGCTACTGGCTGCTCGACGAGCTCGACATCGTTGTCGGCAAGGAAGTCGATCATTCTCACGGCATGCGATGGCGTCCACGCCGCGTTTGCGTCAACCCGCAGCCGCTTCGTCGGCGCAGCCTCGCGAACCACGCGCATGATCTCCATGTCGTGATCTGTGCCGAGCTTGATCTTGAGGATCGGATACTGCGCTGCGTCGGCGATGCGCTGCCTCAGCCCGTCGTTATCGGCTATCCCGATCGTATAGCTCGACTCGCCCGCATCCGCTGCGTCGAGACCCCACAACCTGTATACCGGGATGCCGAGCCGTTTGCCAACGATGTCGTGAAGCGCTGCGCTGACCGCGCTTCTCGCCGAGTTATTGCCCCTGAGAACCCGGCTCAACGCAGCGTCGATCGCCTCGAGCGACCACGAGTCGGCACTGCCGAGTACGGGCGCATACTGATTGAGAGCGGAGACAACGGTGGCAACACTTTCCCCGTAATACCGATTCGGGGCCGCTTCGCCGAAGCCTTCGACGCCATCGTCGTCAATGAGTTTGACGATGACATTCTCGTGGGCCGCATATCCGCCTCGCGCAATGACAAACGGATGGCGGGTCTCGAGATTGACGATCTCGTGCGAGATCCTCACGCGCCGCTCAGCGAGGAGGCGATCGGTTTTGATGGCGACAGGACACGTGACGTCCACGCTCCGCGGATGTCGTCCGACCCCTGAACGCCGGTGAGGAACTCGATCAGTGCATCGGCCAGATCGTTACCGCGCTGATACCGGTCGGCGGCGCGCTTGGCCAGGCACTTCATCACGATGGCCGAGAGTTGCGGCGGAATCCGTGACTCGACGACGTCGGGGGCGGCCGCGGTCTCGGTGACGTGCTTGTAGCTGATCGAATAGCCATCAGCTCCATCGAATGGCGGAAAGCCGAGCAGAGTCTCGTACATCACGACGCCGAGCGCATAGAGGTCGCTGCGCCCGTCGAGGAGCTTACCTCGCGCCTGTTCGGGCGACATGTAATGAGGCGTTCCCATCACGTTGCCCGTTCCCGTCATTCGTGCGCGAAAATGTCCCGTTGCAATTCCGAAATCGGTGACGAGCGCATTTTCGTCCTCGTCGAAGAGGATGTTATCGGGCTTGATGTCGCGGTGCACGAGTCCGTGCCGGTGCGCATAATCGAGAGCGGTGGCGACCTGCGCGGCGATGGCGGCCGTTCTCTCGGGCGGAAACGACCGGCGATTATTGATCCTGTCGGCCAGCGTTCCGCGCGCGAGATACGGCATTACGAGGAAGACGTGGTCGCCGACGGAGCCAAAGTCGGTGATCGCGCAAATGTGCGGATGGACGAGCTGCGCCGCCGATTCCGCTTCGCGCTTGAATCGCTCGCGCATGTCTGCGTCCCGCGCAAGATGAGGGTGCATGACCTTGATCACGACGGGACAGTCGAGCGCAATGTGAAGCGCGTAGTAGACGTTGGCCATTCCCCCTTCCCCGACCCGGTGCATCACGCTGTAGCGCGCACCCGTGACATGGCGAAGCGCAGTAATTGCCGGATCCGGCGGTTGCGAGGTTCGATTGCTCAACACCGGCAGGAGCTCGCTGCACCGCAGACAGCGAGACGCCGCACCGCGATTCCAGGATCCACAGTCAGGACAGAACATTCTCAGCCACCAAACTGCATACGGACAAAATCATAGGGCGGCCACGGGCCGCTCAGGTGAAAATCGAGACTCGTGTGCCGCGTGTCCTCCGTCCGCACGAGATCGGAAAAAACGCTCCACCGCTCGAGCTCGACAAGGAACGACGCGTGCGCAACGATTGCCGTCTCATCTTCGGGAACCGGCAGCGATACGGTGGCGGCTGCCTGCCCGCGCAACACCCGCATGCTCTGGGCAGCCGTCGCCACAAGCTGCTTGTTCATTTCCCTGATCTCGGCACTCGTCGCATTCGCGTCGATGAGGCCGCCCGTTTTCGTGATCGTCAGCCGCGCCTGGCCGTGACCTTCGATTGAGCCGATCGCCTGTGTCAGCGTGAAATAGTGAAGCTCGAGCCAGCGAGCGAGATTATCACGCGAACGAAACACTGTTCCCGGCGGGGCCGGCAAAATCACGGTGCTCGCCTGCACTTCCTCGAGAATCCGCGTGTAGTCCTTGAGCTCAGTCTCGGTCACGATAACCCGCGCGTACTTTGACGGCGTGACCACGGCGGCGATGGCCCGGAACTGAATCGTGGACGTACCTTCGGCGAGCGGCTGGTGAACAGCGCTATCGAATGCGGCCACGCCGTAAAGCCGAAGCCCGTTTACAGAAGTTTGCGCCATCTGAGGAAGACAAGGAGAAGTGCGCCGAGTCCAAGCTGGATAGCCAACATGGTCCAGAATCCGTGATTGGTGTGCTGAAGAGGAATGCCGTCCAGATTCATTCCCCACATTCCACTCACTACCACAAACGGAAGGCTCACAGTGGCCACAACGCTCAACGCTTTGGTGACAGACCCAAGGCGATTGGAAACCTGAGTTAAGTAACTATCGAGCGTGTTGCTGAGCAACTCTCGGTAGGTCTCGAGTGCGTCGTTGATCCGCAGGATGTGATCGAAGATGTCGCGAAAATAGATCTGCGTATCGACGGTCAGGAGCGTGCTCGGCCGATTCGTGAGAATCGCAAACACGTCTCTCTCCGGCGCGAGATGGCGCCGCAGACTCAGCACCAGCTTTTTCACGCTGAAAATCTCGCGCAACGCGGTCTGGTCGAACGAGCCGAACACTCTCTCCTCCAGGCCGTCAACGAATGTGTCGAGCTGGTCGAGAATGGGGAAATACGCATTGACCGCCTCATCAACCACCGCGTGCATCAGCCTCGCCGGACCAGTCTGCGCGAGCTCCGGCTTCCGCTTGAGAAGCTCACGGGTGGCGTCCACTGGAGACGTTTGCCCGCCATGAACCGTGACAAGAAAATTCTGGCCGAGAAAGCATGTGAGATTGACTGTCTCGATGTCGTATGGGTCGTCCGTCTGCTCGATGAACGCAATCGTCCGGACGATCAGAATCATAAAGCCGTTGTACTCCTCGATCTTTACCCGCGACTGCGGGTTGAGCGAGTCTTCGATCGCGAGCGGATGGAAGTGAAACACATCGTTGAGCAGCGCCACTTCGTCCGGGTTGCGCATGTCAATATCGACCCACAGCGTGCCCTTCCCGCTTTCGAGGGCCGCTTTGATCTCATCGGGGCCAAGATCGGTGCGGACGCCCGCGGGCCCATCGTGATAGCAGGCCCATACCTGGGCGACGGGCGTCTCAGGCAAGTGCCGCGAGGTGAGTGACACACGCGGCGCCAAGCCGGTCGGGCGCGTATCCGCCTTCAAGAGCGCTGACTACCCGCCCTTCGCAGAGCGATTCAGCGCGCGCGACCACGTTCCGGGTGAGAGTAGCCACATCGTCGAGCTCGAGCGTGAACCCACCAAGAGGATCGCCGGCAAGCGAGTCAAATCCCGCGGAAACGATGATGATATCGGGAACGAATCCAACCGTTGCGCTGTCAATTGCACGCTCGAATGCCTGGACATATCCCGACGAGGCGAGACCCGGAGGCATCGGCGTATTCCATACCGTCCCGAACGGTCCACGATCGTCAGCCGAACCGGTGCCCGGATACCACGGCGACTGGTGCATCGAGACAAAATGGATGTCCGGCTCATTCTCCACGAGGGCCTGCGTTCCATTTCCGTGATGCACGTCCCAGTCGACGATCAGCACGCGCGATGCGCCGTGATGCTGGCGAGCATAATGAGCAGCTATCGCGACATTGCCGAACAGGCAGAATCCCATCGCCCGATCGCGAAGGGCATGATGCCCTGGCGGTCGCACCGCGCAGAACGATCTGGGATTCTCACCTGACATCGCCCGATCGACTGCGTCAAGCACACACCCTGTTCCGGCGGTTCCAGCAAGCCACGACCCCTCGCTTTCGACGGTGTCAGTGTCGAGGCGGGCGCCTCCCTGCTCCGCAAGGCGCTCGACGAGAGCGATGTACTCCCTGGCGTGCGCGAGAGCGAGCTCGGCCGCCGTCGCGTGGCGACCCTCGAGCTGGTCAACGCTCTGAAACAGGTCCGGATCGTTGCGGAGGGCGCGCGTTATCGCCCGAAGACGGCCCACGTGTTCGACGTGTCCCCAACCCGTGTCGTGACGCCCGCAATCGGCGTGCGAGATGAAGCCGACGCGCATCGAGGCGACGCGGCCTACCGTACCGGTTGTCTGCGCCGACTCGTCAGCAGCAAGGTCGAGCCATCGCGCACCCCGACCGCTTCGAGTGATTCCGTTTCGTGAAGAACCTCGAAGCCATGGAGCTTCGTCACAAAGTCATTGGCATCGACACCGTCTGGGTAAAACCACCCGAGTGCGGCGGCTTTGACCGAGGCAATTGACTCCGCCGGAGATGCATCGACCCTCACGGTATCCCACAACTCGGCCGCTTGTACTCTCAGGTGATAAACATTGAGCGCATCGCCAACCACGATGACCGACGCCGGCGTCCGAAGCTCGGCCACAAATGGCACCGTCATGTGGCGACGCCCTCAGGAGTAGCGTCCACGGCTGTCGAGCCGGCGATCGAGTCGGGTGCCGGAAGCCCGGAGAAAAATCGCGCGATCTGTTGATCGAAGAGGTATGTCGAGCCCGACACACGAGTACCGGCTTCTGTTTGCGTCGCACCAATCGCAAGCTCCTCCCCGCCCTGCCCGCGGAATGTCACGAAACCAGGACCTTCCTTGTCGAGAAACGAGGCGTAGATGCTGTTACGGCGCATGAAAAACGTCTTCGCGGTTGCGATCACCTCGGCAACCGAGAGCGTTGTCGCAACTTCCTGAAGCGTTCGCGCGCGCTGTGAATTTCGAGGAGCAGTCATGGATTTCGATTGAAGGGCAGCCTGAATATCTGACGAATCAGATACGTGGCAATCTACCGGCCATGTCCGGTGAGCGGCAACTGAACTTCACGGCGTCAGACAGCTTGGCAAACACGCCTGATCGAATCGTAAATCAGCCTGACACCAAAATGGAGCGACATCACCGGGACTCTCTCATCGTGACCGTGCATCCGTTCCTCATCGGACTGCTGCATCGGAAATGGAAGAACTCCGTAGGCATCAATTCCGAGGCGGCGCAGATGCGCGCTGTCCGTTCCGCCGGTGCTGAGGTATGGGACCACCGCAAGCTCAGGGTCGATGTCGCGCGCTGCACGGGAAATCGACTCGAACATCGCCGAGGCCGGGTCGGAGCCCGGCGCCTCTTTGCCGTGAGACTCAATCGACACGGTAATTGCCGGATCATCGAGAAGCTTGCTGATCCGGTCGACGATATCTTCGATTCGATGACCCGGAATTGTTCGCACGTTAAGCATCGCGCGAGCCTCGGCCGGAATGACGTTGCCGGCAACCCCACCGGCAAGACCGACAGGGGAAATCCCGTTCCGCATGACAGCATTGAATACCGGGATCCGCGCGAGAATTGTCGCCCCTCGGTTGCTCTCCGCCGTGTCGGTCGAAACTACCTGTCGCATGGCGGTCGCGACGTCATGGTCTGGCCACACTGACGCGAGCTCACCAAAGAACCGGACTGTTGTCGGCGTGAGCGTCACCGGCTCGCGATATTCGCTCAGCCGCGCGAGAGCACGACCGAGCTCGAACACCGCATTCCCGTCGAGCGGTATCGCGGCATGACCAGCCGGGCCGCGCGCCGTCACCGAAACCTGATGCGAGATCTTTTCAGAAGTCTGGATCGCCAGATACCGCTTGCCTCCGGCGATGATTCGGGTGCGGCCACCCTCGTTGATCGCAAATTCCGCATCGAGATGCTCGGGATGATTGTCGACGAGCCAGCGCATTCCATCTTCCCCACCGGCTTCCTCGTCCGACGTCGCGACGAAAACCACATCGCGCTCGAGCACGCGACCTTCGTCGATCACATTGCGCTTGATGAGGAGCATCGCCATCAGATTCGCCGACAGCATGCCCTTGTCGTCAATTGCGCCGCGCCCGTACACGTAGCCATCCCGGACAACTCCGCCGAATGGGTCGCATGACCACTTCTCGCGCTCCACACCCACGACATCCATGTGCGCGAGCAGAATCACCGGCCGTTTCGCTCCGTTGCCTCGGATCCTCGCAATCACCGCGGCTCGATGCGGCTTCGGCTTGAGCAGCGTCGTGGCAATGCCCTCGCGCTCGAGCACGCCAACGAGATACTCGGCGAGCGGAAGCTCGTTGCCCGGAGGATTTGTGGTGTCGAACCGGATGAGTGCCTGAAGGTAGCCGATCGATTCGGCTTCGATCGACGTTACGTCAGGCGCCAAGAAGTTTCTCGATGTTACGGAGCAACGGGGCAAAGGACAGCTTCTCGCCCGACGGACTGACTCTCGCCGCTATTTCCTCGGCTGACTCACGCTGACCTTCCGACCACAGGTCGCTCACGAGCCACGGGCCTGCCGCCGGGTTGCGATACCAATCGATATCGAACCGTGAGACAAGCGACTCATTGAGCTGCGCCTGAAGCTGCCACGCCCTCAGGTATCGAGTCGAGTAATAGCGCGGATCGAAATCGATGAACGCGTCGGCAGGGCGATACTGGAAATTCGTCGCCCTGCTGAGCGTTTCGACATAGAGATCGGGCAGGTCTTTCCACTCTGCTGCGTCGCCATACGCCTGCACTTCGTAGATGAGCTTCGCGCAATAGCGCCGGATGTAATGAAGTTCCTCGAATCCGGCAAGGCGAAGGAACTCGTCCACGTTGGTGGAGCGAAGCTCGGTGTATCGCAGCAGCCATCCGCGATCCTTCATCCGGTGATCCATCAGCATCGCGTACGACTCTGTCACCGAGTTATCGCCGAGCCAGCGGTATTCGAACGGATAGTCGTCACGCACATGCGCAAAGTGCAGCGCATGGCCGGTCTCATGGAGCAGCGTCGTGTAGTCGCTCTGGCCCCCGTGAGGCCGCAGGACGAGGTAGACCTCCTCGGGAACGCGGGTTGGCGCGCAGAACGCCCGGGCTCGCTTGCCCGGCCTCTCGCCAACGTCATAAATGATCCGGCCGACGGCGTTCGGGTCCAGCCCCATCTCCCGGATTTGCCGAGCGACAGAGTCCTGGAGCTGGGAGCCGGGAAACGAGCTGTCGTATTCCGATGCGCGAAGGAGTGCAAGCGCATCTGCTCGCGTTGCCTCACGCGGCTTGATGCCGAGCGATTTTTTCAGATGATGCGGAAGGGATTCGTCCCACATCGCCTGGCTGTCGCTGATGAACGCTGCGCACTCCTTCGCGAGGAGCTCGAGCGAAACACCGGTAATCTCTTCGAACGCCGTGTTGTAGCTCGACGCGATGCCGAGCGACTCGACAAAGTCCTTTTCGCGCTGAAGTCGTTCGAGCCGGATCGGTGCGTGCTCCTTTTCGACGAGCGCAGCCCGCGCATCGTCGAGAGAGAGCCGTTTCCGGCGGTCTTTCTGGTTTGCAATCTCGATCGCCGCCACCTGATACGCCACCTTCTCGCCTTCGGCAGTCGTGATGACCGCACCGCTCTCCCACGCAATCTCGCGCTCGTCGAGCTCAGCCAGCGATCTCGATGACTGCGACTCGAGCTGCCATTCAAGAAGCAGCGCCGCCGAGCGATGTTCCTCGGTGCCTTTCGGCGAATCCTTGAATCGCTCGAGAGAAAAACTCAGTGCTTCGTCGCCGAGGACATCGGAGTACCGGTCGTAGATCGGCTTGAATTCGGCAAATGGCTTGTGACCCGAATGGGCGAGATAGCTCTCGCGCGAGATGTCCTCGGTGAACGCCTGGCCGTCCTTCCGCAGGCGGGCGAGCGTCATGTCTGTCACGAAACGATCCGTTCCCCGATGTACTGCTTGAGCGAGTCGACAGCGATGCGCTCCTGCTTGAGCGTGTCGCGATCGCGAACCGTCACACTGTTGGCCGCCGCCGATTCGAAGTCGACAGTGACGCAGAACGGCGTTCCGACCTCGTCCTGGCGGCGATAGCGTCGCCCGATTGCGCCGCTGTCATCATAGAAAACAGAGAATGATTGCCGCAGATCGTCAGCGATTTTCTTCGCCATTTCGGGCATGCCATCTTTCTTCACGAGCGGAAACACGCCGGCCTTGGTCGGAGCAAGTGCGGGATGAAGGCCAAGCACGACCCTTCCTTCGGTTTCACCCTCGACCGCTTCCTCACGGTAGCCATTGACGAGAACCGCAAGCAGAGTGCGGTTTGGTCCGACGGCCGTTTCGACGACGAAGGGGACGTAGCGCTTGTTCGCACCCTGATCGAAGTACTCGAGCTTCTTGCCTGAGAACTTCTGATGCTGGGTGAGATCGAAGTCGCCACGGTTGTGAATGCCTTCGATCTCCTGGAATCCGAGAGTTCCGCCGAAGTCGAATTGCACATCGAACGCCGCTCGCGCGTAGTGAGCGAGCTCATCCGCCGTGTGCTGATGAAACATGAGCCGCTCCCCGGCCAGGCCGAGTCCGTGGTGCCATTTCATGCGCTCTTCCTTCCAGTACTCGAACCACTGCATGTCGGTGCCGGGCTCGACGAAGAACTGCATCTCCATCTGCTCGAACTCGCGCGTGCGGAAGATGAAGTTTCCGGGAGTAATCTCGTTGCGGAACGCTTTGCCGACTTGCGCGATCCCGAACGGAACACGCTGCCGCGTCGACTGCTGAACGTTAAGAAAATTGACGTATGTGCCCTGCGCTGTCTCCGGACGCAGATACACAACCGCAGCGCTGTCTTCGGCCGGCCCCATGAAGGTCTTGAACATGAGATTGAACTGGCGCGCTTCTCCGAGCGTGCCCTTCATGCCGCATGCGGGGCACTGCGCATCGGGAGTTCCGGGCGTGCCCTTGATGCGCGGATCGTCGGCGCGAAAACGCTTCTTGCAATTGCGGCAGTCGACGAGCGGATCGACGAAGCCGCCGACGTGCCCGCTCGCCTCCCAGACACGGGGATGCATGAGAATGGCGGAGTCGAGCCCTTCGATGTCCGAACGGGAGCGGACCATCGCTTTCCACCAGCGCTCCTGGAGATTGCGCTTGAGCTCGACACCAAGCGGGCCGTAATCCCACACGGACCCGGTGCCGCCGTAGATCTCGGAGGACTGGAAGATGAATCCGCGTCGCTTGCACAGCGACACGAGTTTTTCCATCACGTCGGGCTGATTCGGCATAAGCTGCTAAATATAGTGGAGACCGGGAGGGGCCCTTTGCCGTTCCGCTCGGTGGAGTGGTGTTTTGGGAGACGCTATCTCATGCCTCGGCCGATCCATCCAAATGCAGATTCCTGATTTTGTTTCTAACAAACAGAAGGGAAGGCCTGCGCAGGGTGGATGCGTGCGCTATCGAAGCGATGTCTCCCCTGTCTCCCGTTTATCTCCCGCCTCTCTCCACCATTGCAGTTTTCCGCAGTGCCCCGGTGCCCGCAGTGCCGTAATTCAGCTTGTCTCCCTACCTCCAGCAATAATCTGATCTCTCCTCGTTCCGACACTCACGTGAGAGATCGGCGTCTCGACAAGCGACTCGATGCGGTCGAGATACTTGCGTGCCCTTCCCGGGAGTTCCCGGAGCGCCCGGGCGCCAGAAGTATCTGTTTTCCACCCCTCCATCCACTCGTATTGGGGCTGGGCCCCCTCCAGTGCAGCGAGATCCCCCGGAAACTCCGTATGCAGGTCTTCTCCAACCTTGTAGCCCGTACAGATGGCGACTTTATCGAACGTGTCGAGCACATCGAGCTTGGTGACCGCGAGACCAGTGAGGCCATTCACGCGCGCGGCATAGCGCACAACCACCCCATCGAACCAGCCGCAACGACGCGGTCTGCCCGTTGTTGCCCCGAATTCGTTTCCGAGTTTACGCATGTGGCTGCCAAGTGGCTCGTCGAGCTCCGTTGGAAGCGGACCGTTTCCGACACGGGTTGTATACGCCTTCACGATACCGAGCGCGGCGTGAATCGCAGTTGGTGCGATGCCGACTCCGATCGCCGCTCCTCCTGACGTCGTGCTGCTCGATGTAACAAACGGATACGTCCCGTGATCGATGTCAAGCAACGATCCTTGCGCTCCCTCGAGCAGCACGTTGGCACCCTGCTTGATCGCTCGGTGGATGACAAGCCCGACATCTTCCGTTATCGGGAGAATTCGTGGGGCCAGGCGCTCCAAAAGCTCCATCGTCGAATCGACGTTCGCGCGCTCGCTGACGCCAAACGACGCAAGCAACGCGTTCGCGTGCGTCACGCCTCGCTCGACCAGCGCGCGAAGGCGGTCAGTATGCCGGAGGTCGAGAACACGCACACCGCGACGAGCCACCTTGTCCTCGTACGCCGGACCAATGCCTCGGCCAGTTGTACCAATCTCCTTGCTGGCTGAGCTGAGCGAGTCGACCATTTTGTGGAACGGGAGCACGAGATGAGCACGGTCGCTCACATAGAGCCGCCCCTGAACATCCACCCCGTCGGCAATCAGCTCGTCAATCTCCGTGAACAAAGTGTCGGGATCGAGCACCACTCCGTTTCCGATCGCGCAGCGCACACCTGCATGCATGATCCCGCTCGGAATCTGATGGAGTACGAACGACTTGTCTCCGATGTGCACCGTGTGACCCGCATTCGCCCCTCCCTGATACCGCACGACCCAATCAGCGCGCTCAGCCAGGACATCGACGAGTTTTCCCTTTCCTTCGTCTCCCCACTGCGCTCCGACAATGACAACGGTACGCGTCTTTGAATCGAACAATCGGGCTCCAGGGGAAGAAAATGGAAACGCCCCGGGCATTTGCACGGGGCGTTGAGTCAATCTACGGATGCAGGTGGCGCTGTCAATCAGACCGCCTCATCCCATGGCCGCAAAGAAAATCCATGAAGCGATCGCACAACCGATTCCCATCTTCACCGCCGTGGCAAGCACGCGGCCGATGAGCGCTCCCGTCGCAACTTTAGTTGATGCGCCACCACCGCGGCCCGTGCTCAACTCGCCAACAAGCGCCCCGATAAAGCTGCCGACAAAAGCGCCAACAAGAGGCCCCACAATCGGGATCGGGAAACCGAAAAACGCTCCCACCGTACCGCCGATGATCGCGCCCCAGCTCGCTCGGCGGGACCCTCCATACTTCCGCGCATACTTCCCCGACAGCGTCCACTCGATGACCTCCGCCGCAACACCAAGGACTCCGATGCCGATCAGCGTAAACCAGCTGATCGGGGCAGACGGTACCACCATGTTGTAGACAACCGCGGTCGCGATCATCACCCACAGCCCGGGAAGACCGAGTGCGATGAGAACGAGCGACAGCGCAAGCACGAGCACCAGAACGATGAAGGCCATCAGCGTAACTCCTCGACGATTGCGGCGATGAGACTGGCTGCCTTCGCAATGCCGGTGCCTTCGAGTCTTTCAGGCACGTCTCTCCGAGTATGTACGTAGCCGAGCGTCGCGATGTTTCCGCGGCTCAGGGTGAACGATTCCCAACCGGCGTCTGTGAAAGCAATGTTGTCGGCGAGAATGCCGGGAATCATGCTTCGCAACCGCAAGCTCCCACGCGACGCACGCCCGGAAAACCCGAGTGTTTCGACACCGAGTCGCGACGCGGCCCGGTCAATCGCTTCATCGAGCCGGCGGATCTTGGCGCCGCTGGCCATGCAGATGAATTTCCCGTCATCGTCGATCGTGTCGCAGTTGATGGCGGTGCCTATCTCGGTTTCAAGCGTGACGAAATGCCTCGCACCGGCGAGACCGACCTCTTCGCCACTTGTGATGATAATTCCAGTGTCCGAGTCGGGTCCGAGCTTTTCGGCCGCGAGAATAACCGATGCCACTCCTGTTGCGTTGTCCAACGCGCCTCGCGATGCGTTGCCGATAAAACAGTTAATGATCGGAAGTGCAGTCACGACTGCGATGTACGACATCGTTGTTGCGATGCTGCCAAGGAGTGGGCTACTTCCAAAGACAGCAATAGCGACCACGACCGCTGCAACCGAAGTCGAGGCAATGAGGAACCCCGTCGCCGACACGACTCGCACGATCATCGGGATTGTCTGCGATTTGGAGTCGATGTGAGCGACCAGCCAGACGGATGGCCGTTGCGTTGCTGATGCCCGCGTGGCGACGAGATTGACCGCGCTCGCTCGATCGATCGACAGACTGAGAACACCATGACGCGCAATCCAGTAACTTGCGAAGGACAGGATGACGAGCCCCGCGATTGCGATCCCCAGGCCCGTCCATGGGATGTGGTAACGCACCGCGAAGTGTGCCGAGAACCAGATCACCGCGGCAGAGAGTAACGCAATCACCGACGGGGCCCACCGGCTCGGCGCCATCGAGAACCCGAACGGCTGGTCCCTGACAACAAAGCCCCGTTGCTCGAGCAGCGTTCTGCAAATCTTCATCGCGCTTTCTTCACCGACGCTGCCGGCGAAGCGCGACGATGACGCGAGGGTCGTGACAATCTCGCGGGCCGTTGTCGCCGTGGCAGCCGCATCAATCATCAAGGCCGTTACGTGAGTCCCATCAATTGCTTCGTCTCTTTCATCGTCACGCTCGCAAGGTCGCGCGCGTGTTGGGCTCCGGACGCGAGCGCGTCGTCGAGCATCGACGAATCAGCGTGCAGCTCCGTTGCTTTCCGCCGAATGGGCGCGAGCTCCGCATCCATCGACTCGAGCAGGACTTTTTTGCAGTCGATGCAGCCCCACCCGGCCGACCTGCACTGCTGAGCCACATGATCGATGGTGTCAGGCGAGCTAAACGCCTTGTGGAAATTGTAGATGTTGCAGACTTCCGGCGTTCCCGGATCGGTTTTTCTGACGCGCGCCGGATCCGTCATAGCGGGGCGGAGCTTGTTCCAGATCTGATCCGGCTCCTCGAGCAGGCCAAGCGTATTGCCGACCGATTTTGACATCTTCGCCTGACCATCCAGCCCCATGATTCGGCGGGTCGGTGTGAGCAGAGGCTTTGGCTCCGGAAAGAATCCGACGTGCTCGGATTCTTCCCTGGTCGCTGCACCCGATGCCGCAGTGCGAGCCTCCATTTCTGCCGAATAGGCCGGATCGAATCGGGCATTCCACTTGCGCGCGATCTCACGCGACAGCTCGAGGTGCTGGACCTGATCTTCCCCGACCGGGATGAGATCGGCCTTATATAGAAGGATGTCCGCGGCCTGCAACACGGGATAGTTGAGAATGCCGGCAGCAATGCTTTCCTGACGGGCAGACTTTTCCTTGAACTGAGTCTGTCGCTCGAGCTCGCCGAGTGGTGTGATCGTGTTGAAAATCCACGCGAGCTCGGTATGTTCCGGCACCGCCGACTGGACGAACAGCGTGCACACTGTCGGGTCGATGCCGGATGCAATCAGCGATATTGCCATGTCCCGCGTGCGCCGGCGCAAATCATCGGGCTCATACGGCACGGTGATCGCGTGGTAATCGACGATACAGAAGATCGATTCATACTGGTGCTGAAGCGCGACCCAGTTCTTCACGGCGCCGAGGTAGTTGCCGATGTGCAGCTCGCCTGTGGGCTGGATACCGCTGAAGATCCTGGATTGGGGCATCGGCCGAAGTTAACGAGTGTGAGGAACGCGTTGCAAGGAAATCAGCCCGTACAATCGAACGATGGTCCGGCGCCGGCGGCGATTCTCGATGCGGCGGTTGAAGCGGCGCAGGCGGCGGCGGCTGTGATTCGCAAGGGGGCGAGTGAGGCCGGTAATCTTGACTGGGAGCGGAAAGGCGCGTCTGATTTCGTGACTGAGGTGGATAGAGCTGCGGAGTCGATTGTTGCTGATGCAATCGCGCGTCATTTTCCTGATGCGAAGATTGTGGGCGAAGAGCTGTCGCCGGGCGCACCACCGTCGGCCCCCGGCCTGACGTTCGTCGTTGATCCGCTCGACGGCACCACCAATTTTCTGCATGGATATCCGCAATACGCCGTTTCGATCGCCGCCGTACGCAACTCTTCTCTCATCGCCGGCATCGTCCTCAATGTGACGACCTCCGAGTGCTTCACCGCGATTGCCGGCAGCGGTGCAAGACTGAACGGCCGAGAAATCAGCGTCAGTCGTGAGAAAGACCCCTCGCGCGCGCTCGTCGGCACCGGCTTTCCATTCAAGAATCCGGACTTGCTCGACACATACGCAAGGCAGTTCGTCGCGGTGAGCCGCGGCACCGCCGGCATTCGGCGCGCGGGTTCCGCCGCACTCGATCTCGCCGACGTCGCCTGCGGTCGCTTCGACGCTTTCTGGGAGCTTGACCTCGCGCCGTGGGATATCGCCGCCGGTATTCTGCTCGTCCGCGAAGCGGGTGGACTCGTTACCGCGTGGGATGGCTCGTTTCGCGATATCTCCGCAGGTCCAGTCGTCGCCGGCAATCCCGATATTCACCCGTGGCTGCTGCGAACTCTGCATGCATCCGATACGTCCTCTCCGCAATAACATGAAACTGATCGAATGCGTTCCGAACTTCTCCGAAGGCCGTCGTCCCGAAGTCGTGTCGGCCATCCGCGATGCGATTGCGAGTGTTCACGGCGTCTCGATTCTCGATTCGTCATCCGATGAATCGCACAACCGCTCGGTGATCACGTTCGTCGCGCCGATCGAGAGCGCGGTTGACGCTGCGTTCGCCGGCATCCGCGAAGCGACCGCGCACATCGACCTGCGCCAGCATCAGGGCGAGCACCCCCGCATCGGCGCCACTGACGTCGTGCCCTTCGTTCCCCTTGGCGACGCGACAATGGACGACTGCGTCGCACTCGCGAAGGAGCTGGGAGCACGGGTCGGGAAGGAGCTTGGCATACCTGTCTTTCTGTACGAGCGCGCCGCATCCCGCCCAGCGCGGGTGAATCTCGCCGACGTCCGTCGCGGCCAGTTCGAGCGACTTCGCGACGAGCTCGGCACAAATCCCGATCGCATGCCCGACTTCGGCCCGAGCTCGATCCACGAATCGTCCGGAGCAGTTGCGGTCGGAGCGCGTCCGTTTCTCGTCGCCTACAACGTCTATCTCGGACCCGCCTCTAACCTTCCACTCGCGAAAAGCATCGCCAAATCCGTTCGCCAATCGTCCGGCGGCTTCAATGCAGTCAAAGGACTCGGCCTCGAGGTTGACGGTCAGGCGCAGGTGTCGATGAACCTTGTGGATACCAGCCAGACTGCACTGCACACCGTGTTCGATTTCATCTCGGAAAAAGCACGCGCTGAAGGCGTCGATGTCACCTGGAGCGAGATTATCGGCCTCGTGCCCGAAACAGTATTGCTTGAAGCTTCAAGGAGTTATTTGAAGCTTAAACAATTCACTCCGGATCAGGTGCTCGAGCGGCAGGTGGCAAAGGCCGCGCAAGATTCCGCCGAAGCGGGATCCAATGCTGCCGATTTTCTTTCCGAAGTCGCGTCGTCCAACCCGGTTCCCGGCGGCGGCAGCGTTGCCGCCTATGCCGGCGCCCTCGGCGCCGCGCTCACCCGAATGGTCGCGGGTCTCACAATCGGAAAAAAGAAATACGCCACTGTAGAAGCCGAGATGACAACCCTCGCTACCGATGCGGATTCGATCATGCGCGAACTGTCGGCACTCGTCGACCGCGACGCCGATGCATACGCGGCGGTGTCAAACGCCTACAAGCTGCCGAAACACACTGAGACCGCAACTGAAGTCCGCAAAGCGGCGATCGACGAAGCACTGGTCGGCGCAGCGAAAGTGCCACTCGAGACGGCGAGATTGTGTGTGAGAGTTGCGCGGCTTGCGGCGATTGTCGCGCAAAAGGGAAACTCGAATGCGATCACCGACGCCGGCGTTGCGGCGCTCCTCGCTGAGGCGGGCTGCAAGGGTGCGTCCTACAACATTCGCATCAACGTCGCATCACTTGGCGCTCGCGAAGCCGGATCAAGCCTGGAGCGTGATGCTGTCGAAGCGGTGAGAGAGGCATCGAGCGTTGCCGCGGAGGTGGCGGCGGAAGTGGAACGAGCCCTGGCCAGGTAGCAGGCCGCTCCCTACGCCGCGGTAAGAACCCGCGGCCCGTTTTCCGTCACCGCAACGGTGTGCTCGAAGTGCGCCGACCGCGTCCCATCAAGCGTCACAACTGTCCACTTGTCGGGCATCGTGCGAATGCCCGGCTTCCCGATGTTCACCATCGGCTCGATCGCAATCGTCAATCCGGGAACGAGACGAATCCCGCGCTTGGACTTGCCATAGTTCGGAACCTGCGGCTCCTCATGGAATCCAGTCCCAATGCCATGTCCAACTAAATCTCTTACAACGCTGAATCCCGCGCGCTCCACAATCTCCTGCACCGCCGCACCGATATCGCCGAGGTGATTCCCTGCGCGCGCAGCACTGACCCCAGCATCGAGCGCCTCACGCGTCACACTCAGCAACCGCTCGCTCTCCTCGGAGATCTTTCCGACCGCAACGGTCGTCGCCGAATCGGTATGATATCCCTCGTACTGCACGCCAACGTCGATCGACACCACATCGCCCTCGATCAGCACCCGCTTCTTCGACGGAATGCCGTGCACGATCTCGTTATTGATCGAGCTGCAGATGCTCGCCGGGAAGTTGTACAGACCCTTGAACGACGGCACCGCACCAGGATGACTGCGAATGAAATTCTCGGCGATCGCGTCGAGGTCGGCGGTCGTCATCCCCGGCTTCACCGACCGCTCCATCAGCTTTACTGTGTTCGCCAGAATTCTGCCGCCAGCGGCCATGATCTCGATCTCGCGCTGCGACTTGAGCTGAATCACTTCGTCGGCTTTTCGAGCGCTTCAATTGCCCGTGCGGTAATTTCGTCGAGCTCGCCCGTCGCGTCGATCTTCTCGAAGCACATTTTTTTCTCTTGAGCCCATGCTATGACCGGTGCGGTCTGCGCCTCATACACGCGAAGCCGATTGCGAATCGCATCCGGCTCATCGTCTTTCCGGCGCACGAGAGTGCCACCGCACTTCTCGCATTTGGTGCCGGGTTCGATCCCCTTGTATGGAGTCTGGCAACTGTCGCACACGACACGTCCGCCAAGCCGCTGCATCAGCTCGTCTTCCGGTACATCGAACAGCAGAAACCGATCGACCTTGCGGCCGAGCTCGGCCAGCATCGTCGTGATTCCCTCGGCCTGCGGCACGGTGCGAACGACACCATCGAGGATCGCGCCTTTTTCGGCGGCCGGTGACGACAGCACTTCTCTCATGATGCCAAGGATGACCGCATCGGGAACGAGATCACCACGGTCCATGTAGGCCTTGGCGGCAAGACCCTGCTCGGTGCCGTCGCGAACGGCGGCGCGCAGCACATCTCCGGTCGCGATCCTGGGAATCCCAAGCCGCTCGGCGAGTCTCTCGCCCTGGGTTCCCTTGCCCGCGCCAGGCGGGCCAAGCAACACGAAAATCATGCGACGGGAGGCTTAGAAGCCGCCCATCGCCTGACGGCCGCGATAGCGAACGCGGCCCTTCTTCATGAAGCCGTCGTATTTGCGCAGCAACAGGTGCTGTTGAATCTGCTGCATCGTGTCGAGCGCAACACCGACAACGATCAGAAGCGACGTGCCACCGAAGCGGAATGGGACCGTCATCGCATCGGCGATGAAGATCGGCATCAACGCGATAAACGTGAGGAAAATCGCACCGGGCAGCGTAATGCGTGTCACCACGTAATCGATGTACTCGGCCGTCTTCGAACCCGGCTTCACGCCAGGGATGAAGCCGCCCTGCTTCTTCAGATTCTCCGACAGGTCGAGCGGGTTGAAGATGATCGACGTGTAGAAATAGGTGAAGAAGATGATCAGCGTGGCCATCAGCACGTAGTAGAGCCATGTTCCGGGCTGAAAGTATTCGGCCATGCGCTGCGCTGTCGGGTTGCCGCTGAACTGGGCGATCGCGCCCGGCACGACGACAACGGACTGAGCGAAGATGATCGGCATGACCCCGGAAGCGTTGACGCGCAGCGGAATGAAATTCTTCGCCGACTCACGCATCCGCCCGCGGGCCATCGTTCGTTGGGGGATCTGGATCATGATCCGTCGTGCCGCCATCGTCACGGCCACCGTCGCCCCAACGACCGCGATCATCACGATGCCAAGAAACAGCAGCGCAACGAGGTTGACCGACCCTGTCTGCACAAATCGGAACGTGCTGAAGATGCCCGGCCAGAACCTCTCGACGATCGAGAAGAAGATGATCAACGATGCGCCGTTGCCGAGTCCACGCTCGGTGATCTGCTCGCCGAGCCACATCACGAAGACTGCGCCGGCCGTCAGGAACAGAACCATCTGAACCTTGAAGCCGAAGCCCGGATTCAGGACGGCATTCTGAAGCGACGACGTAAACAGCGCGAAGCCCCATCCCTGCACTATCGCGAGCAGGACGGTGAGGTAGCGCGACCACTGGGTGATCGTCTTTCTGCCATCTTCGTCCTTCTGCATCTTCTCGACGGTCGGGACGACCGCGCCGGCGATCTGCATGAAGATCGAGGCCGAGATGTACGGCATGATGCCAAGTGCGAACACTGTCGCGCGGGAAAGACCTCCGCCGACGAACAGATCATAGAGACCGAGAATGCCGCCGCTTCCCTGATTCTTGAAGAAGTCAGTGAGAGCGACGACGTCCACACCAGGCACCGTGATATGTGCCCCGGTGCGGTAGATCACGAGGCAGATAAAGGTGAAGGTGATTTTTTGCCACAGCTCGGGGGTTCGGTAGATGTTCTGAACCGCCGCTGCCGGGTTGTTTTGTGCCATTCTACTCCTCGACGCGGCCGCCGGCCGCTTCGATCTTTTCGCGCGCACCCGCGCTCAACTTGATTCCGCTGACCGTGACGGCGCGAGACAGATCGCCATTGGCGAGCACCTTTGCCGGGCCTTTGCGCGCCGTAATGAGGCCGGCCTTGATGAGAGATTCTCTCGTCACTTCCGTCCCTTCCGGCATGCGTGCCCCAAGATCGCTCAGACGAACGACCTGATGCTCAACACGAAAGATATTCGTGAACCCACGCTTTGGCAGGCGTCGCGTGAGCGGCATCTGGCCACCCTCGAACTGCGGCTTACCGCCGCCCGGACCATGGTGACCCGCGCGCGCCTTCATTCCCTTGTGCCCTTTTCCGGAGGTCTTTCCCGTTCCCGAGCCCGGGCCTCGCCCAAGCCGCTTGCGGTCGCGATGCGAGCCCGGCGCCGGCACGAGATTGTGCAGGCCGATCTTCTCGACGCTCTCGGTTGCGACGGCCTCAGCCGCCTTCTTTCTGCTTGCCACTGTTTATCCCTCGACCGGCGTCACTTCAACCAGATGACGCACGCGTTTGATCTGGCCGCGCAGGGACGGTGAGTCCTGCACAATGATTTCTGCCTGATGGTGACGGAGGCCCATCGCCTCGAGAGTCTGGCGCATGCGCCATGAGTGCCCAATGCCGCTGCGAACCTGCTTGATCCGGACCTTTCCGGACGTCAGCTCCGACTTCGGCGTGCTACGTGGACCCTTCGTGTTCCACCATACGTGTGTTCTAGGCAAGTTGACTCTCCTTTACTTTCGCTCGCGAGCGATATCCAAGCGAGCTGACTTCAACACCGCGCTCGCGCGCGATCTCTTCAACTGTCGTGAGCTGTTTCAGTCCATCGAGCGCCGCCAGCACCATGTTGTGCGGGTTCGTGGAGCCGAGGCTCTTCGTGAGAATGTCGGAAATTCCGGCGCATTCCATGATGGCGCGAACGGCACCGCCAGCAATCACGCCGGCGCCCGGGGCCGCGGGCTTCATCAAGACCTTTCCTGCACCGTGCTGGCCGACGACTTCATGTGGAATCGTTCCGCCTGTCATCGGAACGCGCTGCATGTTCTTGCGCGCGCCATCGACAGCCTTGCGAACCGCCTCGGACACTTCGTTTGCCTTGCCGGTCGAGAACCCGACCTTGCCCTGACCGTCGCCGACGGCGACGAGAGCATTGAAGGAGAAGCGACGTCCGCCCTTCACGACCTTGGCAACGCGGTTAATCGCGATGACGTTCTCGACGAGCTCGCTGCCGCCGTCGCCGCGACCGCCGTCGCCGCGACCGCCGTCACGTCCGCCCTTGCCGTCGCGACCGCGACCAGGCGCGCCGTCACGGCCACCCGATCCGCCACCCGGACCGCCACCCGGACCGCCACGACCAGCGCCCGGACCACCGCGTCCGACGCCTGGGCCGCCACGACCGGCTCCACCACCGCGTCCACCGCGACCGCCCGGTCCACCTGCTCCGCCGCCGCTGCGCGCGCTCTTACCGGGGCCGCTGCGTGCCGCTGGACGATCGTCCGCTGCGGGCGTTACTGCTTCTGTGTTCTCGTTATCAGCCATTGCTTAAAACTCCAACCCGCCTTCGCGGGCTCCGTCGGCCACCGCTTTCACGCGGCCGTGGTACTTGTAGCCGCCACGGTCGAACACGACCCTGGTGACGCCGGCTTCTTTCGCCTTCTCGGCGATTCGCTTGCCGACTTCGGTGGACTTCGCTGTCTTCTTGCCTTCGAACCCGGCGTCGGTGACGGTCATCAGCGTCTGCTGCTTGTCGTCGTCCACGAGCTGGGCGTAGATGTGCTTGAGCGAGCGGTAGATCACGAGACGCGGACGCTCGGCCGTTCCGTTCACCTTTTTCCGGACGCGGAAGTGGCGGCGTGTGCGCAGGCCCGAGCGCGTGCGCGCGGTTGCTGTCTTTCCCATTACTTGCCTCCTGCCTTTCCGGCCTTACGCCGAATCTGCTCGCCTGCGTACTTGATGCCCTTGCCCTTGTACGGCTCGGGTGGACGAAGGCTACGCAGCTCAGCCGCAACCTGTCCGACAACTTCCTTGTTCGATCCTTCGATGAGGATCTGAGTCGGCAGCGGCGCCTTGAGCGTAATGCCCGTCGGTGCCTTGTACTCGATTGGATGCGAGAAGCCGAGGGCCAGCTGCAATCCGTACGGACGCGTTTCAGCCTTGTAGCCGACGCCAACGATGTCGAGCTGCTTCGTGAATCCTTTCGTCACGCCTTCGACCATGTTGGCGATGAGCGTGCGCGAGAGCCCGTGAAGCGCCTTGTGACGCGGCTCGTCGCTCGGCCGGTTGACGGTGACGGTGCCGCTCTCCTGCGAGATGACCATGTCAGCCGGAATGGTGCGCGACAGCTCACCCTTCGGGCCTTTTACCGTGATGTGATTGCCGTTGAGAGTGATCGTCACTCCCGACGGCACTGTTATCGGATTCTTTCCAATACGTGACATTGTTTTTCCCTTACCAGACGAGGGCGAGAATCTCGCCGCCCGTGCGCGCCTGCCGGGCCTGACGATCCGACATCAGTCCCTGCGACGTGCTGAGGATCGCCATGCCGAGTCCGTTGCGAACGCGCGGGATCTCCGCGACGCCGACGTACTTGCGAAGGCCCGGCGTGGACACGCGCTTCAGCTCACGAATGACCGGCTGCCCGCCCTGCGCGTACTTGAGGACAACGCGAAGCGTCTTGCGGCCGCTCTCTTCTTCAAGAGTACGAAAATCCTGGATGAAGTTGTTGTCCTTCAGGATTCTCGCGATCTCGACTTTCATTTTCGAGCCAGGCATATCGACGCGGCGGTGCTTCGCTCCGCAGGCATTGCGGATGCGCGTCAACATGTCGGCGATTGGATCGGTCATGCTCATGCAGTTCGATTCCTTGTTCTATCGTATCAAAGACCACTGCGGACTGCGGAGCAGCAACAGCAGCGGCGCCTTTGACGAATAGAAGATTATTGGTTTACCAGCTCGCCTTGCGCACGCCGGGGATCAATCCCGACAGTGCCAGCTCGCGGAAGCAGATTCGGCAGAGGCCGAACTTTCTCAGGAAGGCACGCGACCGTCCGCAGCGCTGACAGCGATTGTGCTGACGCACCTGGAACTTCGGCTTCCGCTTGCTCTTCTCAACCATGGCTTTACGCGCCATTAGCGATTCTCTCTACTGAAGAAGTGATTGGTGCCGGTCATCGCGACTGCACGATGATTGGCTTGTCGTCGCCGCGGAACGGCATGCCGAGCTCGCGCAGAAGCGCCAGTGCCATGTCGTCCTTGTTCG
The DNA here is from genome assembly GCA_038254845.1 of Gemmatimonadales bacterium. Lineage (GTDB taxonomy): Bacteria > Gemmatimonadota > Gemmatimonadetes > Gemmatimonadales > Gemmatimonadaceae > UBA4720. The sequence goes on from JBBSFT010000006.1 coordinate 27,418, forward strand.
TCGTCGTGACGAACGTGATGTCCATGCCGTGGATCTGCTCGACCATATCGTAGTTGATCTCCGGAAAGATCATCTGCTCCTTGACGCCGAGGCTGTAGTTTCCGCGACCGTCGAACGACCGCGTGTTGATGCCGCGGAAATCGCGGATCCGGGGAATCGCCACGGTGATGAAGCGATCGAGAAACTCCCACATCCGGGCGCCGCGAAGCGTCACTGCCGCGCCGATCTCCTGGCCTTCTCTCAAGCCGAAGTTGGCGATTGATTTTTTCGCCTTGCGACGCACCGGGCGCTGACCGGTGATGATAGCCAGCTCCTCGACGACACGGTCGAGAACTTTCGGGTTCTTGATCGCTTCGCCGACGCCGCAGTTCACGACAATCTTCTCGACGGTCGGGATCTGGTGAACGTTCTTTAGACTGAACTGCTCCATCAGCCGCGAGCGAACGGTCTCGTTGTAGTAGTTCTTGAGGCGCGGCGACGGAATCGGGAGATCAACGCCCGCGTGCGGGCCCTGCTTGATCTCGACGCTCTTCTTTTCGCCTTTGCCGGCTTTCTGTTGCTTCGCCTGGTTCGGGCCGCCGCCGCCCTTCGCGGGCTTCGATGATTTGTTGTCGGTCTTTTTTTCTTTCGTTGCCATTATCTGTCTCCGGTCAGCGTACGCGGGGAATCGGCTCACCCGAGCGAGCGCCGACGCGCTCTTTCGTTCCGTCGGTGTCGATCCGCGCCTTGGTGCGGGTCGGCTCACCTGATTTCGCGTCGATCAACATGAGGTTCGACGAGTGCACCGGTGCCGGTGCCTCGATGATCCCGCTCTGATCGTCGGCCGTGCGGGCCTTGCGATGCTTCTTGACGATGTTGATGCCGTCAACGAGCGCGCGACCTGTCTTGGGATAGAGGCGGAGGATCTTGCCTTCCTTTCCCTTGTCGTCGCCGCGCATGACGCGCACCGTGTCGCCCTTCGACACGTGCATCTTCACGCGCTCGGCGTTGATGCCGTGACGGGTGCGGCTCCGCTTCTTGGCGGTCTTTCTGTATTTCAGATCACGCATGCTAGATGACCTCGGGAGCGAGCGAGACGATCTTCATGTACTTCTTCTCGCGAAGCTCGCGCGCCACGGGGCCGAAGATACGGGTCGCGCGGGGCTCGCCCGCTTCATTGATGATGACGATGGCATTCTCGTCGAAGCGGATGTACGAGCCGTCCTTGCGGCGCGTCTCCTTGGCCGTGCGCACGACTACTCCGCGCGCGACCTCCGACTTCTTCACGGTTCCATTCGGCAGCGCGTTCTTGACGGCGACGATGACGACGTCGCCCAAGCCAGCGTAGCGCCGGCGCGTTCCGCCGAGCACGCGGATCACGAGCGCCGTCTTCGCGCCCGAGTTGTCCGCAACCTTTACCACCGATTCCTGTTGAATCATTGGACTTTCCTGGGGTGTCTATGCGTCAGTTGAAACGTGCAGGCTATCGGGCCCGCTCGACGATCTCGACGACGCGCCATCTCTTGTCCTTCGACATCGGGCGGGTCTCCATGATCCGCACGGTATCGCCGGTCTTCGCATCGTTGTTCTCGTCGTGCGCCTTCAGCCGCTTCGTCCGCCGCACCATCTTGCCGTACACCGGATGCTGCACCCGGCGCTCGATCGAGACGACCACGGTCTTTTCCATCTTGTCGCTTACGACGATTCCGGTACGCGTCTTTCGCGCCGACCGGCTCACCGTCTGAGCGTTCTCAAGGTTTTCAGCCATTCTATCCTATGCCCTCTTGCTCGAGCGGGTCGCACCCGACTTGGTCCGGCGCACGCGACGCGTCTTTGCGCCACCCGCCTTCTTCTTCGCCTTCTTCGCCGGAGCCGCGTCCGCCGCATTGGCGTACTCGATTCCGATGATTTTCTCCTTCAGCACGGTCTTGAGCCGCGCAACATCCTTGCGAACGACACGAAGCCTGAGCGGATCTTCCAGCGTTTCCGTTCCAGCGCGAAACTTGAGACGGAACCGCTCTTCCTCCAGCTCCGCGATGCGCTTGTTGATGTCACCCTCGTTCATGTCGCGAATCTCACTACTCAGCATCTGTGTGCGCCTCCTCACGAGCCACGAACTTCGTTTTCACGCCGAGCTTGGCTCCGGCGAGTGCCATTGCCTTCTTCGCGATTTCCGGCGTCACGCCCTCGAGCTCAAACATCACGCGACCAGGCTTCACGACTGCCACCCAACCTTCAGGCGAGCCCTTTCCCTTACCCATGCGGGTCTCTGCCGGCTTCTTCGTGATCGGCTTGTCGGGGAAGATTCTGATCCAGACCTTTCCCCCGCGCTTGATGTGTCGCGTAAGCGCCACACGAGCCGCTTCGATCTGCCGGTTTGAAACCCACCCGGGCTCCAGCGCCTGCAGGCCGTAGGCGCCGAACGCAACGGTTGACCCGCGCGTCGACAGACCCTTCATGCGGCCCTTGAACATCTTCCTGAACTTGACTCTCTTCGGACTCAGCATCGCTCTATTCTCCTAGACGCCAGTCGAGTAGGTCTTGCCGCGGCGATCTTCGACGATCTCGCCCTTGAACAGCCAGACCTTTACGCCGATCGTGCCGAATGTCGTCTTCGCGGTGCTCGTCGCGTAGTCGATGTCGGCGCGAAGCGTGTGAAGCGGAACGCGACCTTCGTGATACCCTTCGGTACGCGCGATTTCGGCGCCGCCGAGACGGCCGCCGCACTTGATCTTGATTCCGCCAGCGCCCATCCGCATTGCGCTCTGCACCGCGCGCTTCATCGCCCGTCGAAACGAGATGCGCTGCGCGAGCTGGTTCGCGATGTTGTCGGCGACAAGCTGCGCATCGAGCTCGGGACGCTTGATCTCCTCGACGTTGATCCCGACTTCCTTGCCGGAGATCTGCGCGAGCTCATCACGAAGCTGATCGACTTCGGTCCCCTTCTTTCCGATGACAACGCCGGGACGACCGGTGTGAATCGTGACGACGACCTTGCCCGGCTTCCGCTCGATGCGGATGTCGGCAATGGCCGCGTGCCCGAGACGCTGTTTGAGATAGGTGCGCAGCAGCTCGTCCTCGCGCAGAAGCGCCGGGAAGTCGCGGTTCGCGTACCATGTCGATCTCCACGTCTTCGAGATACCAAGGCGGAAGCCGATCGGATGTACTTTCTGTCCCATTACTTGCCTTCCTTCGCGCCGACCACGATATGAACGTGGCTCGTGCGCTTCTGAATTGGTGTGGCGCGCCCCTGGGCGGCGGGCATGAATCGCTTGATTTTCGGCCCCTCGTTCACGATGGCGTGCTTCACGAACAGCGTATCGACGTCGAGCGACTCGTTCGCCTGGCGCGCCGCGTACTCCGCATTTGCAACAGCGCTGTTGAGAGTCTTCTCGATCTGCTTGGCAGCGTGTTTCTTCGAGAACTTGAGGAGGCCGAGCGCCTCGTTCACGTTCCTGCCGCGGATCTGATCGATCACGAGGCGCATCTTGTACGGCGACTGTCGCGTGCCGCGCTGAATCGCCGTGGCATCAGCCTGCGGCTCCGCGCGAACTGTGCGAGCAGCGGCCTTCTTTGCAGCAGTCTTCCGCGCAGTTCCCTTCTGTGCAGTCTCCGCTCCCGTCGCGTCCTCCGCGGTAGCGGTCCTGGAAGCCGCAGTCTTTTTTCGGATGGCCACGGGTTACTTGCCTCCCTTCTGGCCGCCGGGAACTCCGGACGCCTTCTTGTCCACTGCCTTCCCTCCCGTGTGACCACGGAACAGCCGCGTCGGAGAGAATTCGCCGAGCTTGTGGCCGACCATGTTCTCGGTCACGTACACGGGGATGAACTTGTTTCCGTTATGCACCGCAAAGGTGTGTCCGACGAAGTCGGGAATGATGGTGCTCGAGCGCGCCCAGGTCTTGATGACCTTCTTCGCGTTGTTCGAGTTCATCGTCTCGACCTTCTTCATCAGCGCGTCCTGAATGAACGGACCCTTTTTTATGCTTCTCGCCATTTCCGAATTCCCGGGTTAGTGCTACTTCGTCGCTTTGCCGCGCTTGCGGCCGCGCACGATCAGACGCTGTGACGGCTTCTTCTTGTTGCGCGTCTTCACGCCTTCCTTGTTGCCCCACTTGTCGACGACATTTCGTCCGCCACGTGTGCGACCGCCGTGCGGGTGATCGACCGGGTTCATGACTTCGCCGCGCACCTTCGGACGCTTGCCAAGCCAACGGCTCTTGCCGGCCTTTCCGTGAGACAGCAGCTCGTGCTCGGCATTTCCAACGACGCCGATCGTGCCGAGACAGCTGCCGTGAACGAGACGCATCTCTGTCGAGCGCATGCGAAGCGTGACGTACTCGCCTTCCTTTGCGACAACTTCAACCGACGTTCCAGCGGAGCGCGCAACCTGGCCACCCTTGCCCGGCTTCAGCTCGACGTTGTGCAGATCGGTACCGAGCGGAACCTCGCGAAGCGGCAACGCATTGCCTGTCCGCGTATCCGAGCCCGGACCCGAAACGATCTTATCACCGACGGACAGTCCCTTCGGATGAAGGATGTAGCGCTTCTCACCGTCTTCATACACGACAAGAGCGATACGCGCCGAGCGGTTCGGATCGTACTCGATGTGCTCGACGGTTGCCGGCATGCCGTGCTTGTTGCGCTTGAAGTCGATGATGCGGTACTGCTGCTTGTGCCCGCCGCCAATGCGGCGCATGGCGATGTGACCGTGATTGTCGCGACCGCCCGACTTCTTGAGCGACTCGACAAGAGTCTTCTCAGGCGTCGTCCGTGTGATCTCCGAAAAATCGGAGACGCTGCGAAAACGCGAGCTCTTGGTCACTGGCTTGAACTGACGTACACCCATGACTGCTAACCCTCGAAGATGTCGATGGTGTCACCGTCGCGAAGCTTCACGACGGCCTTCTTCCAATGCGGCCTGCGGCCTTCTGCCTTGCCGACCCGGCGCGCTTTGCCGCGCTGGTTCGACGTCCAGACACCGGTGACCTTCACGCCGAACAACTGCTCGACGGCTGATCTGATCGATGTCTTTGTGGCGTCGGACGCGACGCGAAACGTGTATTCGCCACGGTCCTGATACGCCGCCGAGCTCTGCTCGGTGACAATCGGCCGGACGATGGTGCGATGAAGTGAGCTCATTTATCTGGCCTTCTTCCTGGCAGACTTCTTCGCTGCCTTGGCTGTCTTCTTTGCCGCTTTGCGAGCTGTCTTGGCAGCCGGCGTCTTCTTCGCGGTCGTCTTCTTTGCCGCTGACTTGCGACCGGTGGTCTTCGTGGCCGACTTGCGGACGGTCTTCCTGGCAGCGGTCTTTCGCGGAGCCGGCTTCTTTTCCGTTGTCTCTGCCTCGTCCTCCGCGCTCTCGGCAGCCAGGCCGCTTCCAAATGCCGACGACTCGACGATCACGACATCAGACCAGAGAAGATGATAGGTCGAGACATCGGAGTACGGCAGCACATGTGTACGCGGCAGGTTCCGGCCGCTCATGAACACGTTGTGATTCACGCCATCGGTGAGAATCAGAACTTTCTTCTGCATCACCCCTAGTGATGCGAGAAGCCCGGTCAGTGCCGACGTCTTCGGGGCATCGAAGTCAAACGACTCGATGACGATGACGGCGTTCTCGCGAGCACGTGCGTTGAAGGCGCTCTTCCGGGCCAGCGCGCGAACCTTGCGCGGCACATACTGCGCATAGCTGCGCGGCGACGGACCGAACACCGTGCCACCGCCAACCCACTGCGGTGCGCGGATCGAGCCCTGACGGGCGCGACCAGTTCCCTTCTGCTTCCACGGCTTCTGGTTTCCGCCGATCACAAGGCCGCGCGTCTTCGTCGACGCATTGCCCTGCCGCTGGTTCGCCAGATACGCTTTCACGGCCTGGTGCATGACCGGCATGTTGACGGTGCCGTCGAACAGATCGCCCGGAAGGTCGACGCTGTCACGCGACGTTCCCTTGGACGTGTAGGCGGCTGCGCTCATTGAAGTATTCTCAGCCATTCTGTTAACCCTGCTTCTTCACGAGGACGATGCCGTTCGTCGGTCCGGCAACAGACCCGCGGATGTAGATCAGATTCCGCTCGGCGTCGACCTTCTCGATGCGGAGGTGCGTCTGCGTGTGACGGTGGTCGCCGTAGTGGCCGGGCATTTTCTTGCCCTTGATGACGCGCGACGGATTCGTGCCTGGTCCGATGGAGCCGGGCCGGCGGTGCTTCGTGTTACCGTGGGTGTTAGGTCCGCCGTGAAAACCGTAGCGCTTGACGACGCCCTGGAATCCGCGGCCTTTAGACGTACCGGTGACCTTGACCTGGTCGCCTGGCGCGAAGATGTCGACCGAGACCTTGTCGCCGAGCTTGTACTCGGGTGTCTCGGCGCTCTTCGGGCCGTCGTCGATGCGGAAGCTTCTCAGCACTCTCGGCGCGCTGGTCAGTCCGGCCTTCGCGGCGTGTCCGACGACTGCCTTGTGAGCGCGACGACCGCGCGGGGTTTTCTCGCCTTTCTTGTTCTCGCGGGCTTGTCTTTGCTCGCCGTAGCCGAGCTGGACGGATGCGACGCCGTCGGCCTCTTTGGCGAGCACCTGGACAACCGGGTTGGGCGGGGCCTCGACCACGGTGCAGGGGATCTGTTGTCCCAGTTCGTTGAAGATCTGCGTCATGCCGACCTTCTTTCCGATGATTCCGATCATTTTTCTACTCGACCTTGATTTCGACGTCGACGCCGGCGGGGAGGTCGAGCTTGGTGAGCGCATCGACGGTCGCGGCGCGGCTGTCGAGGATATCGATGAGGCGCTTGTGCGTCTTGAGCTCGAATTGCTCGCGTGACTTTTTGTCCACGTGTGGCGAGCGGAGGACGGTCCAGCGCTTGGTCTTGGTGGGCAGCGGGATTGGACCCGACACCTGCGCTCCCGTTTTCTCCGCCGTGCGGACGATATCCGCCGAAGCCTGGTCGATCACGGCGTGATCGAAGGCTTTGAGACGGATGCGAATTCTTCCTGCCATGTGAGTTGACCTCAGGATTTCTGCACTTCGTGGTGACTTCTTGAGTCACATCAACAAAAAGGCGGGTGGACCGTGTCGCCCCCCGTAGAGGGCCGGTATCCATCCGCTTCCGCCGGGTGCAGCCGCTACTGTAAGCCGGTGGGGACCCAAAGCGCGCCGGCATGTAGAACAGAGCGTCCGGCGTTGAGTTGTGAACAACCTCTAATTATCACACTTGCGAGCTACTGTGTCAACAGAGGTAGGACGTTTTTGTCCAGCACCATTAGAAGTGTCCCCATAGTTACACCAATAGAAATGTCCCCTTTGGTTTGTGTTGAAGAGAGATCGTAAAACGTCACGTCTCAGGGGGGTTGAAGCGGTTGACGCTGTTGAAATCTCAGGTCCCCTGGTGCCGACTGCACGGGGTACGGATGCCTCAGCCTTCCCAAATCGGAATTGTGAACGTGAACGTCGCGCCCTCGCCAACGACACTCTCTGCAATGAGAGTTCCGCCGTGCGCCTCCGCAATTCCCTTCGCGATGGAAAGCCCGAGTCCTGCTCCCGAGCGGGTCGCGCGGTTCGCCTGCCAGAAACGGTCGAAAAGATGGGGCAGATGTTCGGCCGCAATCCCTGGTCCGGAGTCGCGCACCGTAAATGTTGCGAGGTGCTCCGCCGGTGCACCGACGACTTCGATGGTGCCATCCGCAGGCGTGAATTTGATAGCGTTGCCAATCAGATTGGAAAACAGCTGGGAGATCCTGTCCCGGTCGCCTGAAAGGAGTGCGTCTGGCCCGGCCCATTCCCCAACCAGGTTCACTCCCTTCTCCTTGGCGATCGGACGGTTCTCCTCGACGGTCTCGGTAAGCAGCGCGGCCGCACCGAGCGGAGAATGCTTGACTTCAAGCGACCCCGAGTCGATTCGGCTCACATCGAGAAGATCTCCGATCAGCCTGTCGGCCCTCGTAACCGACCGCTGAATGATCTTGAGCTGCTGCTCAAACGGCGGCGTGGCTCCGGGCGTCTCGATCATCTCCAGCAAAAACGACGCGCTCATCTGAACGGTGCCGAGCGGACTGCGGAGATCGTGCGAGACGAGAGCGAGCACGTCATCGCGGGCCTGCGTAGCACGCTGGGCTTCCTGGTACAGCTTTGCATTCTCCAACGCGAGCGCTGCGCGCCTGGCCAGGTCGGAGGCGAGCGAAACGTCTTCATCAACGTAGGCCTTGCGCGAGCCGTAGCTGATGAACGACAACGCTCCGAGCACTTTTTCCCTTGTCATGAGCGGAGCGACGACTGCGCACGTCGGGACTGGATGCGCCTGATGATCGGATGTCAGGTCTGACTCGACAAGAGCCGATGCCTCCAACCCAACGAGCTGCGGCTCACCAGTTGCCAGGGCAACTCTGTACGGATGCAACGAGTCATTTGATGGCTTCGTTGCCACCACAGGCCCGGCGTCCGCACCGAGGTCAGGATCGGTTGACGCCGCTGCCACTCTCGTAACGCATCCGGAACCGTCAACGAGGTCGACGAGGCATAGATCGGCCATGTAAGGCACGCACAGTCGTGCGAGACTGGTAAGGATCTCGCCGGGATGGAGCGATGTCGAAAGGAGCGCACCGGCATCGGCGAGAAAGCGAGCGCGCTGTTCTGCGGCTCTCACGATCTCGCTCGCTCTAACCAGATCCCCATAGCTCGACACGAGCAGCTCGAGAATCTGCTCCTTCGTCGCGGAGATGGTGAAAGGCGTGCCCATGAGCTCCACTCTCACCGGACGCGGTACAAGAGTATGCTCGTCGTTTGCGCGGCCGAGAACATGCTCGACGCGCGCCAGCAGCTGAACAGGATCGTACGGCTTCGTCACATAATGGTCTGCGCCACTCTGAAGTCCCCGCACAATCGCCAATGGATCCGTGAGACTCGTCAGCAGAATCACCGGAATGTCGGTCCACTCCGACTTGATGCGGCGGCAGAGATCGTATCCGTCCATTCCCGGCATCACAATGTCGCTGAGCACGAGCTCGACGTGCGTCACTCGAGCGGCCTCGAGCGCTGCCTCTCCATTGTTCGCGATGATGACACGGAAACCAGAATCCTCGAGCAGACTCGCGAGGGCCACGGCTTGTGTGGGACTGTCCTCGACGATGAGGATTGGCTCTCTCACGGCGTCGCCGGACGGCGACATCTTGCGTCTTTCCTTGCCCGTCAGCTTGTCGATCATGTCAGCTCCACGAGGCGGCCCGGGAGATTGTGAAGCGACACAACTTCGTCGACGACACCCGCGCGCACAGCCTCTCGAGGCATTCCATAAATGACCGACGACGTCTCGTCCTGGGCGATCACGGCTCCGCGCACACGGTGAATGTCGAGCAGCCCAGCAACTCCGTCATCTCCCATTCCTGTCAGAATGACGGCAAGGGCCCGGCTACCTACGGAAGCGGCAACGGAGCTGAACAAGCGGGAGGCCGACGGCCTGAAAGTGCCCATCGGCGCTGACGAGGTCAGTGAGATCCTGAAATGGTCGGGTGATGTTTTGCGAACTTCCATGTGCAGGCCGTCAGGCGCAACGTAGACTGTGCCGGGAGATGGAACCTCTCCATCGGCTGCTACCTTAACCTTCAGACGAGAGTCCGTTCCAAGCCACGTCGCCAGACCCTGCACGAAGCCCTTCGCGATGTGCTGCACGATGAGGATTGGGGCGGCGAAATCAGCGGGCAGCATGGCGAGAAGGTCTCTGAGTGCTGCCGGACCTCCGGTCGATGCCGCGATTGCTACCATGATGGCCTTGGCTCTGGCGGTCTGTTGAGATCCGCGCCGCGCAGGGGTTGTGCGGGCTACGCTGGTGTCAGCGTTTCCTTCGGACGGAGAGTGGCGCAGGGGCCCCGAACCCCTCCAACGTCTGACCACCTTTACCCGGGAGAGCGCCTTCACCATGGTGACGAGCTGTCGCTGATCGTTTGAGAAATGTCCCGAGCCCGGACCTTCCGGCTTTGGGAGAACGAGGAGTGCTCCCGCACGCGTTGCATCCAGCGAAAGACTCACGTCGGCATCGCGAGCCTGCGACGACACGATGATGATCGGCCGTGGCGACCGCAGCATTATCCTCTCGGTCGCCTCGAACCCGTCCAGCTCCGGCATGTGAATGTCCATCGTAATCAGGTCTGGCTCGAGCCTCTCGGCCATTTCCACGGCCTCGATTCCTGTGGCCGCCTGAGCGATGACCTCGATCTCCGGATCGGAGTCGAGCATCGCGACGAGGAGCGTACGCGCAGTCGGCGAATCTTCCGCAACGAGAACTCTGATCATGATGCCGCACCGTCCGATCTGCCGATCAACTGGCGGATAGTGCCAAGCAGAGTTTCCTGGTCGAAGCTGGACTTCGTGATATAAGCGTCAGCGCCGGCTTCGAGACCCTGCATTTTTTCCTCGGGCGAATCCAGTGACGTCACAAGAATCAACGGGGTTGAAGCGACGGCCGGTGTCGCACGAACGCGCCGACAAAATTCGAGGCCGTCCATGCGCGGCATCTGAACGTCCGACACGACGAGATCGAACGCGCCGTTTTTTGCCAGTCCCCACGCCTCCATTCCGTCCACGGCGGTCGTCACGTCGTAACCCGATGCTGTCAACACGCTCGACTCGAGCGTGCGCGTCGTGATCGAATCGTCGACGACGAGAATGCGCTGCGTTCGCTTCTGTTCCACAGGTTTGTAGCTCGTCGAAGTGTTACCGGCTTTTCTGTCTGCGATGAGGCCGGGAACGTCGAGAACGATCGCTATCTCACCGCTCGGTAGCATGGCCGCTCCCGCGACGAGATCTCCGCCGCCCGCGAACGCGACGGGCCGAAGCACCAACTCCCGTTCTTCAACCACGTCTCTAACAACCACAGCAAGCCGGCGGGAAAGCGCCGAAAGCCATACGACTACAAGTGTCGGCGCCTCGGCGATCTCACCTGCGAATGGCTCGCCCAGCCGTGCCGAGAGAGATGACAGCGGCACCGGAGTTCCGCCTCCGTCCAGAACATTCGCTCCATTCATTGTTTTCACCTGGTCCCGCGCAATTCGCTCGATTCGATCCACGAATGCGCTGGGCAACGCGATCGGGTAACCTCCGACATCGACAACCAAGGCGCGTGTGATTGAAACGCTCACAGGAACTTCGATGGTGATCGCGGCGCCTTTGCCTTTCGACCACGTCACTTCCACCGATCCGCCAAGTTTCTCGGCGGCGTCGTGAACGATCGCCAGTCCCACACCTCTTCCCGATATTGCGTTGACTTCCTTCCTGCTCGAGAAGCCCTCCTCGAACATCAGTCGAGCTATTTCCTGATCGTTTTCCGGTGCCGGCCGACCCTGTTCTGCAAGGCGTTTGCGGATTGCGGCAACGTCTACGCCGCGCCCATCGTCGTTCACCGTGATTCTAAGGCGATCTCCGCGTATCGCAGCTCCAACTCTGATTGTGCCCTCGGGATCCTTCCCTGCAGCAGCACGAGCCTCCGGCGGCTCCAGACCGTGATCGACTGCATTGCGGGCCAGGTGCATCAACGGCTCGCGAAGCATTTCCAGAACGCCGCGCTCCGCCTCGACGTCAGCGCCGTTGATAACGAGTCGCGCCGGTTTGCCGAGGCTCACTGATGCATCCCTGACAGTGCGCGGGAGCATTTCGACGGCTTCTGAAAATGGACTCTGCTGGAGACGCCGAACGGATTGTAGCAGACGTGAAGAAAGGGTACGAAGATTGGACACGTCGGCGCCCATGCCCCGCGCGATTGTCGCGAGCGCGCCGCGCGACAGGCCCTCTGCCGGCGTGCCGTGCCGTGCGCTCAGCATTGCCGGATAGTCCTCCATTTTTGCGGCGAGTCCGATAAGCTCGCCCGCGGCGGAGAACAGCGACTCGAGCTGATCGGCGCCGATGCGGACGTGATCGTCGTGAACTGGCGGGGGTGCTTCCGTGTCAGATTCGGCGGCGGTCTCTTCAGGCTTCGAGGGCTCTTCAACGATTTTTGGCGATGGCTGCACCACCGTCTCGTCTTTCGGCGCGTCCCGCGAGGCTGCGCCCTTCATTCCTGCCATCCGATGCAGAAGCGCGGCGACCGAGCTCTCTGGAGCAGCCTTGCCCGCTCTCAGCTGCGATGCTGCATCTGCAAGTGCATCTGCTGTGGCAAGCAGGAGGGAGATTTGAGCCGGCGTGAGCGGTGACGATGAGCTGCGTGCATCTGCCAGCTCGCCCTCGATTGCGTGACTGAGCGACTCGATGGAAGGAATTGACGCTGCACGGGCGGCTCCCTTGAGCGTATGCATGATGCGAAACACGACGGCTTGGCGCTCAGCATTGCCGGGATCCCGCTCGAGTGCGAGAGCTTCTGTGACGAGCGCGCGCTGGTGCTCGCCGATCTCGTCGACGAACGCAGCCAGCAGACGCGCGGCCAAAGGCTCGCGCTGACCACCGCCTGGCTCCGTCATGACACTCGCCGCTCGAGGATCAACCGCTACCGACGAGCTTCACGAGACGTGATCCGAGGGAGCTGATATTTTCTGCAGCGCTCTCGGATTGCTGCGTCGCTGTGAGGTGCTGCTGAGTGGCGTCATGAATGTTTGCAATTGCCTGTCTGATCTGTTCCATGCCGAGCGCCTGCTGTCCGGCTGAGGCGGCAATCTGCGCTGCCGTCTGAGATGCTTCGGCGGCCACCTCGGCGAGCTGAGCAATTATCTCCCCGGCTTCGACTGCCTGGTGCGAAGCAGATTTGGTCTGCTTCGTCCCTTGCTCTGTTGCCATGACCGCCGCGCTCGTCGCCCGCTGTATCTCGCTCAGAATTCGAGCGACCTGCGTAGTCGAGTCCTTCGCCTGTCCCGCCAGCGCCTTGATCTCTGCCGCAACCACCGCGAATCCTCTTCCGTTCTCGCCCGCACGCGCTGCTTCCACCGCCGCGTTCAGGGCAAGCAGACGCGTCTGTTCAGCGATGTCGCTGACCGCGGATGTGATCTCACCGATGGCCGACGCCTGCTCTGCCAGCAAAACGATCCCCTTGGCTATGGTATCAACCTCGGACTCGACGGCCCGAATTGCCGTGATCGACCGCTGAACGGCAATCTTGCCCGAAGCGCCACTGTCGGCAGAGCGCTGCGCGGAATCGGCCAGAGTCTTCGCCCGCTGTGCTGCCTGAGCGGCGGTTTGCGCTACTTCGTCAACCGTCGCCACAGTCTCTGTCACTGCAGCCATCGATTCGTTGATTCCCGCGGCCTGCTCGGTGGTGGCAGCGAGAATTTCAGCAGCGCTCGAAGCGATGACGTTGGCACTCTCCTGCAAGGGTTTGTTGATGGAACGCCGCAGGAGCACTGCGGAGATGACTGCGCCAAGAATCGCCAACAGCGTTCCGATGAGAAGGGTCATGCGTGCGAGGTTTGCTCCATCGCGGCTATCGCTTGCAACGTCGTCCGAAGCCTTCTGAACTCCCAGTGCGTTGGCGCGAATCACGCTGTCGAGAGCGTTCCGAACCGGTTCGACCTTTGCTTCGCGGATAGAGAGTACTGCCGCCTGATCGCCACGGCGGTGCGCGGCAACGGCGTCATGCTGGTCTTTTGACCACTCGTCGAGCAGAGTACCCACCTGCGTCCACTGGCGTGCGAGAACTCCCGTGTCCGCAGCGGCTTCGCGTGCTTCACCGATGCGTGTGCGCGCCACCGCAATTGTGCTGTCCGCGCGACTCGCGTATTTGTCGTCGGAGGAAAGAAGAAATCGCAGAAACTCGACATTGGCACCGCGGATTTCGGATTCCGCGCGTAGCGTTGGAACCTCCATCGACCTTCGCGCGGTCAGCGCTCCCTCATACGAAGAAACAGTTCGCGTGAGCGCCCAGACTCCGATGCCGGCAACGATGATGAGTAGAGTCCCGCCGATGGCGAAACCCGAAGTCACACGGCGTCCTATCGTCCACAACGTAGACTCGTCATTCATCTTGTAACCTCATGGAGTTATGACCGCTGGGCGGTCGCTTTCTCTTGTACGGTCGTCCAGCATGCGCGCCAGTCCGCCGGCGTCAAACACAGACACGGCGTCGGATGTGACGCCCGATATGAGAACCTCACGAATGCCTGTCGCGACAGGCGCCGCGTGGAGATCATCTCCTTCTATCGCCATTTCGCCCTCTACTTCATCAGCCCACAATCCGGCGATGATCCGCTCGCCCGCGGCAAGGGTAACGATGACGCCACGCTCTGCCGCTGGAACACTCTGCCCGATCACGACTACTGGCAGAATCGCTCCACGCCACGCGGTAAGTCCCCAGAGTGGCGGAATGGAACGAGGAACAGGCGTTACACGCGATGGCCGAAACACTTCCGCGATCGATTCCAGGGCAATGGCGAACCGGTCTGCTCCGCATACCGCGATCAAATAACGATTTCCGGTTGACTCAGTTGACTGTCCCGCGTCGCCGCGCGCTACCGCCAGAGCCTTGGCACGCGCGACGAGGATTTCGGCACCAGTTTTCATGATCATCGGAGCGCTCTCGCGCGGCCGACAAGGCCCTCATGATCTGATCGAGCGGTCAAATTGTCCTCACCGGGCGGAAGCCGAAGATGCGCGACGCGCTGTGCCAATGTCCAGCATCGACAAGTGTGCGCGAACGATATCGGTGAGTCGCGCCGACGTCATTTCGCTCGACTCTTCAAACTGTTGATCGCCGCCGAGGCTGAGCAGAGACATCGCATTCTCGAAGCTTCGTCGCGCAGCCTGGGCGTTTCCGAGTCGCGCGAGCGCGTCGCCGAGTGCGACGTGAGCCAGGACAAGTGAGCGGTCGAGGTAAAGCGCGCGTTTCGCCGCACGCTCTGAATCCGACCATCGCCCCGCCTCCCCGCTCAGAACGGCCGCGATGAGATGGAGTTGCGGCTGGTCGGGAAATTTATCGAGCGCGGCTGCGCAGACCTCGCCTGCCTCTATGAGCCGGCCCTCATTGGCGAGACTGCGGGCAGAAGCGATGGCGCGTTCAGCCGGGTCGGAGACCAGGGGCGCATAGGCCGGCGCTGCCTGAATCGAGGTCACGGGCGCCTCGAGCTTCGTATCTTGAGCGGCACCTGCTTCGGACCGTTGATTGTCGAGCTCGGCAAACTCGTCCGATAAAGGCGGGGGAGTCTCCGGGATCAGCAGGGTAAGCGGAGCATTGCGCACCGCGTACGTGCTGTGTGCTGCCGTTGGTTTCCTGTAGCCTGTGCAACCCGGAAGTACGACTACCTCGCATGGAATCAGATCGCCGAGATGCGGGTCAGACGCTCCAAGAAACAGCCATCCCTCTGGCGCGAGTGAATCGAGCAGGCGCTGAGCGATCTGGACCACTGCCGGGATCTCGAAATAGATGAGAACGTTGCGGCAGAAAATGACGTCCTGTCCGAGTGTCTCAGGCCGCGTTGCGGAATCGAGCAGGTTTAGCGCGGCGAATTCGACTTGTGATTTTACTTCTGGCAGGAGGTCGTGAGCAGCGTTCCTGCGCTTGAACCACTTGCCAATGGCTTGCGGCGGTAGTGTGCGCAGCGACCAGTTGGTGAAGCTGGCCTCGCGAGCCACCGCCAGGCGGCCTTCGGAGATGTCAGTTCCGATGATGCGCGAGCCGCGTGTCCAGTTGTTCTCACGGAGCAGAATTGCAACGCTGTATGGCTCCTGTCCAGCCGCGCATGCGGCGCTCCACACTTTGAGCGTTCGTCCCGCCGGCCAGGATGAGCTCCATTTCGGAAGCAACTCGTCGGCCATGAACCGAAACTGAGCGGGCTCCCTGAAGAAATACGACTCGCCGATTGTGAGGTCATCGAGAAGGGCTTCCATGATTGAACCCTGCTGAGACACTCCGATCTCGAGGCTGACGGGGTTCGTGATACCCAGCTTTCCCATCACCCGCTGCATCACCGTTTCGGCAGAGGCGCGGCGGTTCGGCGGAAAGGAGATGCCCGTTATTTCTTCAACGGTTCGCGCAATCCGCATGAATTCAGGGCGCGACCAATCCCTGCCCGCCAGGCTCGGCTGAGGGGTCACAGTCGGGGAGATAGTTCAGTCTCGAGCGCGATGGCGAGCGCCTGCTCTTCCGCTTCTGTGAGAAAGGCAGCGACGTCAAAGAGAACGAGCGGGCCGTCGGGCATGGCCGCGACTCCGGCGAGCTTGTCGAGCGCCGGTGACGCTGCTTTTGCCGCTGTCAACAG
This sequence comes from Gemmatimonadales bacterium, assembly GCA_038254845.1. Taxonomy (GTDB): domain Bacteria; phylum Gemmatimonadota; class Gemmatimonadetes; order Gemmatimonadales; family Gemmatimonadaceae; genus UBA4720. The sequence continues at coordinate 43,553 of JBBSFT010000006.1, forward strand.
ACTGTCATCGATCTCGATGAGATCGTGAGCGGTGTCGACACGGATCGCCAGTATCCGGGCTCCTGCGCTCACGAGCACGAAGTTGTCGTCCGGTTTTACTGGAGTCTCCTGTTTTCCGAACCGCACGGCCGGATCGATGACGACCACCGTCTTGCCGCGGACATTGATGGCGCCGGAGATCACGGCGGGGCTCCCGGGCAGTGGATTGATCGCCACCGCCCGGATTACCTCGATAACGTCGGCAACTGGAATACCGAACGTTTCTCCCCTCACTCGAACCATCAGTGCCTGCATAGCCAGAGTTGAGGCAGTATTCGTGCTCGCTAGTTATTCAGCCGAAAAGGCAGGCCGACGGTCACTGTGTGTTCAGGACTGACTCGACAGCCCGCCGGAAGGATGCCGGATCGATAGCCGGGTACCGAAACAGTCGCGGCTCGATCTCGCGGAAGTAGTCGACCGCCCTTTGCGGATCGACAAGTCCCAGCTCGATCATCGCGCTGACATCGTCAATGTCGCGTGCGTGCCCGCGCTCGATTTTCGCCAGAGCCTGCGAATAAAAATCGTAGTGGTGAAACGACAGGCGCCCATTCCCGCCAATCAGGGGACTACGTTCTTCCCAGCCCTCAATCGCAGGAATAAACTGGTCGGGCGACGCCAGCTCGATGTTCATCTCGAGCTGTTCTTTTAACTCAGGCAGCGCGCGGAACAGCGCATCGTGCTCCGGCACCAGTTTAATGTCGATGTCGATTGTGCTTTCGCGCCATCCGATGAGCAGCGCGCTTACTCCGCCGGTGAAGTAGACGCGGGCCGGCGGGACCGCCGCAGCGGACAGTCTCTTCATGAACTCATGAATGCGTGTCGCGTCGATCAGCCGGCGGATTCGGCAGCCCTCTCAAAACTTACAAGCAACCGTACCAGCGCATTGTAGCGAGAGTGCGCCGAATTCGGGCTGGTTGCCGCGAGCCTGTTATAGAGCTCGATCTCAGCGCCAGGCGGGCCCGCATTTTCGACAGCGAATCCATGACGACGCAGACGCGGCGCTCCTATCTGCACCAGAAGGGACTCGTTGGACTTCCTTGCTGCAGCGAGATCGGCCAAGCCACGACGTATGAGGTCTGCGCCAGGCATCGAATCCAGAATCTCTTTGCTCATGCACCTCCGTGCCGCCTCTGCCCACGCCCGGCTCAGGATTCATTTGTGAAAGATACAATGTCGAGCGGGATCGGGTTGCGCATTGGGTTGGCGTACGGAGGCCGTATTGTTTGTGCGTCGCCCGCGTCGACGTCGCCGATCGTCACGGATCATCCCGGAAGAACCAAACCTCGCACGACTATTACCTGCATCCCGACACCCGGTCAATGGGCTTCGTTCGGGGAGCGCGCACAGACTTCAGTCTGACGCCGGAGGAAAGATCCGACGACGCTCGATGTCGGCGCCATCCTCACCGACTGCGGGCGACCCGCTGTCACGTCGCGGGATCTCGGAATCCTTGTCGAGCTGGCTCCACGCGCGCTCCACGTCACCAGGCGATACATGCACGGGTGCCCCCGCCAGAATTCCGGTGACGTTCCGGAACGGCCGGCCCATTTTCATGCCACCCTTGTCGATCGTGAACTCGCGAATTGCCTTGTCGTGCCATGAGCCCCGCATCTTGAGAACCGTCAATCCCCGCCTCATATCGCCGAACATCTCAACGTACCGAAGGAGAATGATGGAATCCGTGAGCGTTGAGATATGGGTCTCCGTGATGGAGTCTCCACCCATCAGGCTCGCCGTCGTCGACGTAAAGAGTCCAGTGATCTCCTCGTGCTTGATGAACGAGGTAAGCCCGATGACGAACTCGCGGAACGCCTTTGCAGTGCCGACGTGCTCGAGCGCTGAAAGGCTGTCGAGCGCAACGCGCTGCGGCTTGAACTCCCTGATCGTCGCCTGAATCGTGACGAGCCAGTCTTCAAGCCCTGACACATCTGGGTAGTCGCATACAACACGAAGCATCCCCGCCGCTTCCATCTCTTCGAAGTCAAATCCCCAGCCAGTTGCATTTCTGAACAGCTGGTCACGACTCTCCTCGAAAGCGAGCAGCAGACAACGCTCGCCGTTCTTCGCTCCGCCTTGGAGAAACTGGGTGACGGTCAAAGTCTTTCCGGTTCCCGTGGCGCCGGACACGAGCGTCACCGAATCGCGGAAAAGTCCCCCACCGCACATTGCGTCAAGCTGTTCGTTGCCGGACGAGATGCGAACGTTCGAAGACTTCATGCTCAGCTGCATGGCCGAGAGCGGAATCACGATCACGCCGCCGTCAGGAACGATCGTGAAAGGGTACTCTCCTTTCTGGTGATCACATCCGCGGAACTTCAGGATCTCGATAGTGCGACGCCGACTCTCATCCTCAAGCACGTTGCGAAGGATCATCACGTTGTCGGCAATGAACTCCTCCACACCGAATCGCGCGATGTGACCGTAGTCGTCAGTCCGCTCAGCAGTGAGCACCGCCGTGACGCCGATCGACTTGAGCGCAGAGGCAATTCTGAACAGCTCGCTTCGCACGATCGACTGATCGGAGAACTGGGAAAACACCGCTCCAAGCGAATCGACTGCAACGCGCTCCGCTTTTACTTTCTTGACGGCGTGTTTCACGCGCGCAAGCAGAGCGCCGAGGTCAAACCCGCCACTCTCGACGGAGTCGATCTCCGGATCGGGAGATGCATCGACAAACGCCAGCAGTCCTTCTGCTTCCCATTTCGCGAGATCCCAGCCGAAGCTCCGCATGTTCTTGCGGATGTCCGACGCAGATTCCTCGAACGTGACGAACACACCCGGGAAGCCAAGCTCGATTCCGGCGGCAAGAAACTGCACGGCGAAAATCGTCTTGCCGCTGCCTGCGGTTCCCGAAATGAGCGTCGTTCGGTTTCGCGGAAGTCCACCCTTCGCAATGATGTCGAAGCTCGATATTCCTGTCGCGATCTTCTCGACCGCGAGGTTGTTGGCACCGTCATTCATTTACGAGGCGACTCCATTGTCGGCGCTTTTTAGTGGTTTTGGCTGAACTTCGAGACCGAGCAGAACCTTGTCCTTGTCTGAGAGGTCGCCGATGACGCGCCTTAGAGGGAGTGGAAGCGACTTGATGAGTGTTGGCGTCGCCAGAATGCGCTCGTCCTCGGCCATCTCCGGATTTTCGAGCACATCTATGATCTCGAGATCGTAGCGGCCTTCCAGCTCCTGCTCGCAGATCCGTTTGAGATTTGCGATGGCAGTGGTCGCTCGCGGGCTCGCGCCCGTTACAAACAGTCTGAGCAGATACTTGGACAGGTCTCCTCCCCGGCGTTAAGTGCCTTGAATGCCATTTGGTACCCGTCTGGCGACGCGGCACATCGAAAAGGCTCCTCTGGGCCTGTTGGTTGCATTACCTGCGCCAGAGGGGGCGATTGCCGAACCTGGCTGTCTTCTTCCCTTCTTCAGCCTGGCTGGTGAATCCGCATTTCAGCACCCGTGCGCGACATGACAACACCCGAAACACCCGCGGTCGACGGCGGAAACATCGCCGAACACACAGACGCTCAGTGGGACCGCCTGCGTCCCATTATCGAGCGCCTTCCCGACGGCATCGTGATTGTCGATGCAAGCGGCGACATTCGTTTTGCAAACCCGGCAGCTGCACGCCTTTTCAACCGACCCGCGGAAGACTTGATCGGAACGCCATTCGGCACAGCGCTCATCGCCGGTGAAACGACCGAAATGGAGATAGTCCGGCGTGGAGGCGGCGACCTTGCATACGCTGAGCTGAGAGTTGTCGATACTGACTGGGGAGGCGAGAAGGTCGAGCTTGTTTCTCTTCGTGAGGTCACCGATCGCAAGCACGCAGAAGAACGATCGCGCCAGCTCGCCTCCGAGAGAGAAGCCAGGCTCGAGGCCGAAGCGGCGAGTCAGGCAAAGTCGAATTTTATGGCAATCATGTCGCATGAGCTGCGGACACCTCTCAACGCGATTCTCGGCTACTCGGAACTGATGGAACTTGGCATCTCGGGCGATCTGACCGACGCGATGCGAAAACAAGTTGGCCGCATTCGAATAAGCGCAAAACATTTACTCGGGCTCGTGAACGACATTCTCGATCTCGCCAAGGTCGAGGCCGGTCGCCTCGCGGTTGCCACTGTCCCGGCGCTCGTCGTTGACGCTATTACGGCCGCCATCACACTCATTCAGCCGCAGGCGCTCGAAAAGAATCTCGATCTCTCGTTCACGCCGGGCTCCGAAAAATTGCCTGCGTACATCGGAGACGAAGAACGCGTTCGCCAGATTCTTGTGAACCTTCTCTCGAACGCCGTCAAGTGTACGTCCGCCGGAGGAAACATCGTCATCGACGCAGTCGTCTCTTCGCCCGATCCGGGCGCGCGACTTCTCCCGCGCAAGTCGTACATCTGCATCCGCATTACCGACTCGGGTTCCGGAGTTGCAACGGACAAGCTCGAAGCCATCTTCGAGCCATTCGTTCAGGCGGACACCGGGCCGACGCGAACGCAGGAAGGAAGTGGCCTTGGATTGACGATCGGACGGAGACTCGCCCGCGCGATGGGCGGAGATCTCACCGTCGTTAGCGAGCGCCAGAAGGGTTCGACATTTTCGCTATGGCTGCCAGCGGAAGTTCGCGTCGGCGCTGATCCGGCCGGCGACAATTCTGCAGAGGGTTCCCAGCCACCAAACTCGTCGGCTACCGTTCTCGATCCACCCAGCGCTGAACGGCAGGTTCGCGGCCTCGCAGAGGTCGCGAATCGGGTGATGTCACAGCTTGGGCCAATCGTTGACCGCGTTGTGAGTCGCATCAGGACGGATACCGTCATCTCCACGGCGCCCTCATTGAGAACTGCGCAAGTCGCCGATCACCTCTCGACGCTTATTGCAGATATCGTGAGCTCGCTCTCGGTTCTGGAGGAAGCGTCTGGAGGACCGTCGCAGATGCTCGCCGATGCGATGGAAATCCAGCGACTGGTTTCAGAGCGTCACGGCGCGCAACGCTCCCGGCTCGGCTGGAATGAAGCAGCGATGCGGCGCGAGTTCATGATTATCCGCGAAGAAATGAATCACGCCGTGAGCCAGGCGGTCACCCCGGGCGGAGAGCTGACCGTCGAAGTCGCGACCGCGGCGCTCGGAAGGTTTGTTGACCAGGCGGAGTTCGCTGGCGTCCGGGCGCTGGAGAGAGAAAAAGGAGGGTGAGCATCGCCGGCGTTTTGGTACACGCTCACGAAAAATCAAATTTCTCCCGGGAGTGTATTATCTCTTTCTGTGTAAGGATGGCACAGCGCATTCCCAACCGGATCGTTTAATGGACTCGTCTGCTCCTCCACTCACGAGCGACTGCCCGATTGCGGGAACCCTGGCTTCTCTTCTCAGAGAATCCAGGCAGGAGCTCACGAAGCAATGGCTCGACCGAATCAACGAACGCGTGGCCATCGTTCCCAACCGCATTTTTCCATCCGAGGAGCTCCTCGACCACGTGCCGCTCCTTATCGACGGCATCGCTTCATACCTCGAGAATCCGGCCGCGGAGGTGAGCGCCGATGCGCCGGTGGTAGCCAAGGCCATGGAGCTCGGCGCGCTGCGGCACGCGCAGGGTTTTGACGCTTACGAAATTCTGAAGGAATACGAGATTCTCGGCGGCATTCTGTTCACGTTTTTCATTCGCGCCGTCAACGCGGTCGATGGTCCCTGTGAGAAGGGTGACCTGATGGCCTGCTCCGCCCGCCTCTTTCGTGCGGTGACGATCATCCAGCAGGCCACGATGACCGACTTTCTCCGCCTCGCTAACGAGCAGGTCGGCGAGCGAGAGAACCGCCTCCGCGCGTTCAATCGGATGGTTTCGCATGAGATCAAGAACCGCCTCGGCGCGGTGCTTGGCGCCAGCGGAATGCTTCAGGAGGCGCCGGACCTCGCAGCGCCCGAGCGCAGTCGAATGGTTGGCATCATCGCGCGGAATGCCCGGGAGATGACCACAACGGTCGAGCGTATCATCGAGCTGTCGCAACTCGAAAAGGACGCTCGGCAGCACCGGCATGTGCGGCTGCCTCAGGCGGTGAAGGAGGCGGTTCGCCAGATGCGCGAAGCGGCGAGAAGCGCGAAGGTGGAAGTGCGCGTCGGATCGATTCCAACTGACATCGAAGTCGATGCCGCCGTTGTCGAGGTCTGCCTCACGAACTATCTGTCGAACGCGATCAAATATGCCGATCGGTCCGGTCCCGGCTCGCGCGTGGAGATCACTGGAGAGGTGGAAACGGGCGAGTCCGGAACGCGCGAGATCGTCATTCGCGTGACAGACAACGGGATGGGCGTCCCGACCGAGAAGCGGGAGCGGCTGTTCGAGCGCTTTTTCCGCGCTCATGACGACATCAGCGCGATCGAGGGAACAGGTCTCGGGTTGAGCATCGTCCGTGACACGGCGGAGTCGCACGGCGGCCGAACGTGGGCGGAGTTTCCCGAGAAGGGATCCGTGTTCATCCTCGCGCTTCCACTGCGCCGAGAAGGCGACCCAGGCGTGCCGTCGTAGGTTCGCGCGCTCTGCCGAAACCGAGAGCAAAAGTGGAAAATGAGCGTCAGCACTGGGACTCCTTACCAAACGAACAGGAGCCCCGATTGACTCGAGGCTCCTGTGTTTATCTCTGTGATATCTGAGTTCTCTGTGTCGCGGAGCGTTCAGCGACCCGAGCCCCGATACGCCCGGAAGCTGGGTATACTTCCAATTGTGTTTTTTGCGGCGGCGTGCGTGTCAAAGTCTGATCGGTCATCAGCTCCCGGTGAAACCGCGTCAGACTCAACCATTCGGGCGGATTCTGATGCAGCAGCAAAGAGCGCCTCTCAAGACTTGATCGACAGCCGGTTTGCTTGCGCACCGGGCGGCTTTGCCGCGCGAATGTGGGCTCGTGACAGCTCCGCTGGGGCTGGAGCAGTGCGCAATCCCGAGACCTACAAACTGCAGCTCCGCGACTACGACATACCACCAGGGCCCGACCGGCGGCCTCGGCTTGTGCGCAGGACGGACGTAGTAAGTCAGACTCTCACGCTACTCCCGGATGGGACCTATCGTTCGGAAGCGCGCCTTCCCATTACGCCCGGGGACTCGTCGAAATCGAAAGTCTTTAGAAGAGCAGGCAGGTTTCTAAAGTCTCCGACGGGACGCGTTCCCGCGTCAATTGTCTTCACCGGAGCTGGAGGTGCGTGCGCTGAGCTTCACGTGATCGAGCAAGGGACGGCGTTCAAGGGGACGGGAGTGCCGCCCGCTCGGGGCGGGACTGGCCTTTTAGTGATGCATATATATCGACGATCAAAGCAGCAGGAATAACGCTTGCCGACGCGTCATTGCCAGCACCGGCCCGTGCGTCCCTGCAGCACGATTGCCACAGTCGCTGCGGCACCGAGCAGGCGAGCGCGTTGCCCGACCGCGCAATCGTTCCGCGGTTTCCTTACTTGATGATCTTCGTGACGACGCCGGCACCGACGGTGCGGCCGCCTTCGCGAATGGCGAACCGAAGTCCTTCGTCCATCGCGATCGGCGTGATCAGCTCGATCGTCATCTGAACGTTGTCGCCAGGCATCACCATCTC
>JBBSFT010000007.1:0-49879 GCA_038254845.1 Gemmatimonadales bacterium
GAGCCTGACGGTTGTAGTATCATCGGATTGTGCGGCCGCCATTGCAGGAAGCGCAAGAAGAAGCGCGGCGATCGCAAGTTTCCCTGTTGAAAGCATGATCTAAACTGCACTCATTTCTTCAAGAATGCTTTCTTTGCGCTCGCATCGACGGGCTCCGGGCCATGTGGCCCTCTTTCTGATAGCTACGCGCCGTGAGCTCGAAGAAATTCCGGATCGATCAAGGGGTGGCGTACGCTCGTCAGCGAGGCACTCATCCAGAGCGTCATGGACGTTCTGCATATAATGGTCGATTACCTGAAACGCTGAATTGTCCTTATCCCTGTCGCAGGAGCGGCGCGGATCACGCAGTCAGGCGCTCATCTTTTCGATCGTATGATCGATGACCTGAGTGTGTTCATGCGCAAGGCTGAACATCACGATTTCCCCGTCCTCGGGAAGACAGAGGTTAGTGACATCGACCAACTCTCAAGTGACATTCATCAGGACGTAGAGTATGTTCTCTGTCCTTTACCCAATCAGCAGGAGATTCGCTTGCACCTCCTCCAAGTCTCCGTTCTCATCGGTTTCGCCAGCACCGCGCTGACATCCGTTGCCGCCAGCTCGCAGGAAGTCGACTCCCCGCTCCGTTTCACCACGAGCCATTTCCTCGACTTCGAGCGCGTCGCCGACCCGCAAATATCTCCCGCTGGGCGCCGCATCATCTACACCCGGTCGACAGTTAACCAGATGGAAGACAAGTGGGATGCATCGCTCTGGATCGTTGACGTCGATGGATCTCACAACCGGTTCCTCACGAAGGGATCCAGTCCGCGATGGTCGCCTGACGGTACGAGAGTGGCGTACCTCGCAGAGGGCGAGCCGAAGGGCACGCAGATTTTCGTTCAGTGGATGGGCGTTGACGGGCCCGCCTCACAAGTAACACGGGTTGCCCAGTCGCCATCAGACATCCAATGGTCTCCCGACGGAAGAATGATCGGGTTCAGCAGTTTCGTGCCGAAGGAAGCCGTCTGGAAGATCGACATGCCGAAGGCTCCCACTGGAGCGAAGTGGACCGGCGCACCGCGAATCGTTCAGCAACTTCATTTCAAGCAGGACAGGCGCGGTTTCTCCGAGCCGGGTTTTCGTCACATGTTCGTGGTCACCAGTGAGGGAGGGACCGCACGTCAGGTGACGTCGGGTAACTGGAGCGTCGGCTCGCGCTTCGATGGTCTCGATGGCGCGGTGGGTTGGAGCTGGACTCCCGACGGCAGGAGCATCGTCGTCGACGGAATGAACGATTCAACGGCCGACCTGAACTACCGGAACGCAAACATCTACTCAGTTGACGTGGCCAGTGGACAGGCGCGCCGTCTCACATCCGATGATGGTATCTGGGAGCAACCGGCAGTGTCGCCTGATGGCAAACTTATCGCGTTCAGCGGCTACCCGGCGACGAAGGCCAGCTATCACTCGTCCGAGGTTTACGTGATGCCCATCGCGGGTGGAGCGGCACGCAGGATTTCCGGAACGCTCGATCGCGATGCGGGCGCGCTGACCTGGTCGCGCGATGGCAGCGGAGTCTATTTCTCCACTTCCGATCACGGCGCGTCCAACATCGTATTCGTTGGAGCGAACGGCAGGGTGAGACAGGTAACCTCAGGGGAGCACACCATGTCGCTTGGTTCCATCTCGCGCAATGGAGTCGCTGCCGCCATCCAGTCATCGTATCACCAGCCTGCCGATGTAGCGGTGGTAGACCTTGGCAAATCCGGTGCGGCGGCAAAGAACATCACCGCCGTCAACGCCGACATTCTCGGCGCCATGCAGCTGGGGCCGGTGGAGAGGGTTTCGTATACGTCCACCAACGGCGTGAAGATCGACGGGTGGATCGTCAAGCCACCGTCTTTCAATCCGGGGAAGAAGTATCCGCTGATTCTCGAGATTCACGGCGGCCCGCACGGCGAGTACAACGTCGGCTTCAATCCGCAGTTCCAGAATTTTGCGGCCAATGGATTTGTCGTTCTCTACACGAATCCGCGGGGAAGCACCGGCTATGGGAGTGCGTTCGGAAATGCGATCGAGCGGGCGTATCCAGGTGTTGACTACGAGGATCTGATGGCGGGGGTGGATACTGTAGTACGCCGCGGGTACATCGACCAGACGAAGATGTACGTCGGCGGTTGCAGCGGAGGAGGTGTGCTGTCGAGCTGGGTAATTGGCCATACCAACCGCTTCGCCGCCGCTGCTGTGAGATGTCCCGTAACGAACTGGATGAGCATGGCCGGCCAGACAGATATTCCGCTCTTCACCTACAACTTCTTCGATGCACCGTTCTGGGAGAAGCCCGAGCAATGGCTCAAACAGTCACCATTGATGTACGTCGGCAACGTGACCACGCCGACGCTGGTCATGACGGGCGAGCTGGACAGAAGAACGCCGATGCCGCAATCGGAGGAGTACTACGCGGCACTCAAGTACCGTGGGATACCGACAGCCCTCCTGCGTTTCGAAGGCGAATATCACGGCACTGGCTCAAAGCCATCGAACTGGATTCGGACTCAACTCTACATGATGAGCTGGTACAATCGCTACACTCGTCCGGCGGGATCGAATGTTGTCACCAGCAATCTCAGCAAGGCAGGCGAAGAGTCTCGATGAGCGAGGGGATGTTCGATGGTCACGACTGAAAATCTCAAGGCATTCCTGGCGGCATTCAATGCCCACGACCTCGACGCCATCATGGAGTTTTTCGCCGAAGACTGTGAGTTCTACATGCCGCGCGGTGGGGAGCCGTGGGGCTCGCGATACGCCGGCAAGCCCGCAGTCAGGGAGGGCCTGGCGGCCCGATTCGCCGGCCTCCCCGATGTTCACTATGGCAACGATACCCACTGGGTGTCGGGAAACAACGGGGTGTCGACCTGGCTGCTGACCGGTACGACAAAATCCGGCGATTCAATCCGGGTGCGAGGCGTTGATCTCCTCGAATTTCGCGACGGCAAGATCATCAGGAAGGATTCGTACTGGAAAATCGTCGAGAAGTAGGACCTGGACTGGAGTCTCGGCCCTATTCGCCACGCGAATGATCTGGTTGCGACGGGCCCGGGCGAGGTGTTGTCACGAACGGAGGCGGGCGTGATCATCATGGCGCTGGATCACCCAATTCAGCGCTCCGGTTTTCTTTCTTCTCGGGACCACCGTTCGCGTCGACGGGCGCGGATCTCTTTCCTGTCAGCACAAGTTTTGTTGTCATCGTTCACCGTGACGGCAGATTCAACTGGCGATCGTCGAACGACGGCGTCGAAGTCCGATACCGCGACTCGAATGTCGGGAGCTCTTCTCAATCGCGCACTCGCTGATCTGTCGAAGGGCAACGAATGGATACCATGGCCGGAAGGCCTTCCGGCTACTCGATCAGGTATCCCGCGGGATCCGTTGCGGGACCGGTCATTCATGCTCGACCGGTAATCGCTCGCGCGACACGCTCTGACTCAGCTCGCGGGAATAGCCTCGCGAGGCATGAATGTCTTCACCAGCATGAAGATGAACAGGAGAAGCAGTATTACCTGCGGAAGCGTCGTCTCGAGACTCGGAAAGATTCCCATCGACGGAAGACTCGGCAAGCTCGGCATCACCGTAATCGGGAGGACGTTTCCCTCCTGAAGCTCGCGAATTCCCTTCCCCAGGAACACGAATGCCATGTAGTACAGCAGGACACTCGTGACAGTGAAGAAAGGACGCATCGGAATCTTGACGCCAAACCGGTAGAACAGCGTGAACACGATCGCGAGGGCGACAAAGCCCGCACTGATGCCGAGTGACAGGGGAACGGCGACATTGCCTTCGCTGAATAACGCCTGATAGAACAATGCCGTCTCGGCGCCTTCGCGGAAAACCGCCAGAAACGCGACGAGAGCCAGGGCCTTGCCGCCACCCTGATCGAGTGCCGTGCTCACTTTTTCGCGAATGAACTTCTGCCACTTGGCGGCTTCGACCTTCGAGATAAGCCAGTAGCTCACTGAAAACAGAACACCGACGGCGATCAGCAGCGTTACGCCCTCCATGACTTCCTTACTTGTCGGCAGATGCGCAAAGAATGTCTTGAGCACGATCACCATTACGGCGCTCGCAAGCAGTCCGAGCCCGATACCAAGCCAGATCGACTTGAGACGGTCACGGTTGCCCGTCTTGATGAGGAATGCGACTACCGCCCCGATGACGAGGATTGCCTCGAAGCCCTCACGGAGGATAATCAGGAAGGATTGGAAGAAGGCTTCCCATCCACTGCCGGTGGGGCGGGTCAACTCGACGACCCGCGGCAAATCCAGCGCAATCGCATCACGCGCCCGCTCGGCGACCGTTAGATCGGCGCCGCGGAGCGCACCCTTGAAGTCGGCGAAGTGGCGTTCCATTGACGAAACGAGTCCCGGTTGCCGCGCTCGCGCGGGCGTCTCGAGAGGCTCGAACGCGATATACGCATCGAACGCGCGATCGCCGGCATCGGCCGTTTTGCCTCTCCGCGCAAACTCCAGGGCGCTGTCGAGGAGCGACATTACGGCACGAGCCGTCGCACTGCCCGGCGCCGCGGTCACATCCGCCACCGCCGGCAATTCCATCTTGACGCCCCGAAGCGTGTAGACGTAGTTCACGACGTTCCACCGATCCTGTGGCGACAGCGTTCCGGCAAATGATGGCATCGGTGTACCGCGGATGCCAACCGAAACGACGTTGAACGCGAGGGCTGGATTGAGCGCAGGAGTTGCCGTGACCAACCCAATCTTTGGCACAACAACGGCAAGACCTTTTGCCGCAATCCCATCACCGAGGCCGCCGGCACCATGACACGATGAGCAGTTGGCGGTAAACAGGGCGTGTCCCCTGGCCGTGTCGAGCGGAACGGTCGGAAGATCGAGAGCCCCCGCAGCGCCGAGTGCTCCGGCAAAGCGTGCACTGATGAGATGCAGTTCTTGCGGCGGTCGCTTGTTGTTGACGGCAATCACAAGCGTGTCGAGCAAGGCCTGCGCGTTCACCGCGTTGTAACCACGCAGCCGCGTTGACACCTGGCGAGCATCCTCGAGAAATCCGGCGGTCTCCGCGTACTCGTCTGCGGAAATGAGCACGCCGCGCGCGTCTACGGCTTTGCCATATTCTTCAACGGCAACACTTACGATACTGGAAAGTCGTTTTGCCGAGTTCTCCTGCGCGGCTGCGGTCGCCGCCGAAAGACCCAGCAAAACGACCCCGAGGAAGCCGATCTTAATACCTGATTTCATTGCCGAGTAAATCTATCAGGATTCCAAAGAGGGGCAACCAAACCGCCTGGCTAGACCGCGTCTTCGCGGTAGGCGAATTCGCCCGTGAACTCGCGACTGGAGACTGCGGCCCGGTTGCCGGTCCGCTCCTCGTACTGGGCAATGAAATCGGCCAGCCTCGCTGTCGAAAATCCCTGCCGCGGAAGACCGATCGCCTCGATTGCCTTTTCGATCGATTCGGGATTGCCCTCCACTTCGACGAGATCGTCCATTCGCGGATATCGCTCGAAACGAATTGTCGCACCGTCGAGAGTGTACTGACTTATCTCCCGCTCGATCTCACGGATGACCCGAAAGCCGAGGCTGACGAGAATTGAGGCGAGAACAACGGGGTCGCCGACCGAGGTCGAGATTTCCTCGCGAACCTTGTAGCCCTCCTCGTAGCGCGTCTCACCCTTCCAGTCGAGATGTCCTTCCCGACCCACCTCGCTCGCGTAGACGCGCAAGCGGAGAACGTGATCGCGGCGAATCAAGTCTTCCGACTCAGTATCGTATCTGACATCAATCAGCCGGCCACGAAAAACGAGATGGCCTCCTGCCTTTTCGACAACGACGCGACGCGCGTCGAGATCATCGACGACACTCTTGAGCTCGACCTCACGCATTGATGATCCGCTCCACCACGGCATCGGTGTCGGCGAGTGTCGGAAAGACAGCATACGCGCCGTGGCTTGCGAGGTCTTCGACAGAATATCGGCCAGTCGCGACTCCGATCGCGCGCGCACCGATTCCCTCGCCGCATCGGATATCGGCCGGCGTGTCGCCAATGACGATCACCCGATTGCCCGCGATGTCCAGGCCGACGAGATCGCGCGCCCGTTTCTGAGCAACAGCCGGAAGCTCGGGCCTGAGCTCATGATCGGAGCCGAACGCGTTGACCTTGAAGCGGCGAATGTCGATCCCGGCGGCTCCGAGCTTTGCGCGCGCGCCGGCCTCCACGTTTCCGGTCAACAACCCCAGCACGACATCCGGTCGCGGCTCGAGCGCATCGAGAAGATCGCGAACGCCGGCGAAGACATGAACCACTCGCCTGCCCGAGGCGAGCTCATTTTCCAGACCAGACACGTATTCCCTCAGCAGCAATTCCATGTTTGCGTCGATCTCGGCATCGATGAGCCCGTCGAGCCGCATCAGGTCTCTGACAATCTGCCGGTCGGTCTTTCCATCGTAGTGATAGTCGGGGCTTCCGGGCGATCCGAAAACATTCGTCAGCGCCCGCTCCATCGCAACGCGGCCAACTCCTCCACTTCGCAGCAATGTGCCATCGATATCGAACAGGACAATTCTCATCGGCGCGTCAGGAAAAGGCCAGTCATGATCGTCCCGGTGCCAACGCCCTGCCACATCGTCGGCGATTCCCGCAGAAAAATCCATGCAACCCCGATCGCGATTACCGGCTGAAGATTTCCGTACACTGCGGTTCTCGTCGCGCCGAGAACTCTCAGGCCTCTATACCAGAACAGATACGCGATTCCCATCGAGATTATGCTTGCGTAAAAAATCGCGCCCCACGCCGCCAGCCCGACGTTCGCCCAGTCGGTAGCCAGGAGTGCCCGCGGGGTCGCGATCAACATCGGAATACAGCCGCCGAGCATGGTGAAGCCAGAAAGATGAATCGGATCGAGCCGGCGCGCATACGGCTGGAGCATTACCGTGAACGCTGTCCAGCAAAGCATTCCGGTGAAGACGAGTAGTGTCCCAAGGAGTGTCGCGTGACCTTGAGGCGACCGCGCACTCCCGAACACAACGAGGGCAACTCCGGCCAGACTCAGTGCGATCCCGCCCAGCACCCGACGGTGCACGCGCTCGATTCCGCCGAGCCTGCTGAGGATCGCGATGAATGCGGGTGCGGCAGCGACAATGAGCGCAGCGTTGCCAACATTCGTTCGCGAGATGCCCTCGACGAAGAGGATCTGGTAAAGGCCGTTGCCAAGAACTCCGAGACCCATCAGGGCAACGACATCTTTACGCTGCGGCCAGGGCGCCGAGCGAGCTGAGCCGATCGCCAGCAGCACGACCGCGGCGATAATAACGCGAAGCCCGCTGAATGCGAGGGGCGTAAATACAGTGGTGCCGAATTTCACCACGCTGAAATTGACTCCCCAGATTACCGCCATAAGCAGCAGCAACGCGTCGGTCTTGCCGAATCCGGCGGGTGGGTGAGCCTGAGTCATCGCGCTCAAACTAGCTGATATCCGCTCGCTCCTGCTACTTTCTGCGAATGCACATTTCGTTTGCAGTATTTGCCGACGGCGCCAATCTCTCTCAGGAGGGAAAGCTCAACGTCCTCGGCGTGTTCGACGCGCTTCATGTCGGCGGATTTCCATCCGTTCATCCGCGGACACATTTTGTGGTGCGATTGAAAGGCAGCATGGAAGACACCGGTGCGCACACGCTCACTTTCAACTGGGTGAATCCGGCCGGTGAGGTATTGTGGTCTTCTAACGGAGAGCTGAACGTGACGCCGGGACCGAACCCGGGGTTCGAGATGGATTTGCCGATTATTGCAGTGATCGATCTTCCGCTGACGATGGCTGGACTTTACACCATGCAGGTTGCGCTTGACTCGACTCCGACGGCCGAGGTGCGATTGCATGTGAGCGGGGCTGCGCCGGTTGTGATGCCGCCGCCCGCCGGGATTTTCAGCTAGGCCCTCGCCTTCCTCAGGATCCCGCTGAGAGGACTCGCCGCGCAAAGACAAAATTGCCGAGAAGGATTTTTCCATAATCGTCAGGCCGGTCAATCGATTCCACGCAATGCCCGCCGCGACCAAGCGCGAGGTGCACCAGGCGGGTCGGCGTGACCGCCAACGCAACGTGGGTAACGTGGCGATCAGAGCAATCGGAAAAGAACAGCAGGTCGGCAGGCTGAATCGCCTCGATGCCTCCGTCAACGTGCACGCCCTGAGTTGCCTGCTGCCATGCATCTCTCAGCAGGCGGACACCGTGGAGTGCGAAGACTGTCTGGACCATGCCGGAGCAGTCTGCACCCCACGGTGTGATGCCGCCCCATTGGTAATAGGTTCCCTGGAAGAGACCGGTCGCCGACGCGACAATTGCATCGGCATCCGGCGGAAATACTTCGCGACGACGGTCGCGGTCGAGTGCTCGTCCGTTCACGCAATGGCCGTTCTTGAGGACTGCGCCAAGCGGAAGATCGATCGTGACGCCACGGTCGTCCCGCATGCTGCAACCCATCGATACATCACCAGGCGAATCCCATCCCCACGCCTCACACGTGATGTCATCCGGTGGTGCGCAAAAGCCTTCGTTCATCCACCCTTCGTAACCATCGCCGCCGCGGACCCGCAGCCATTTTCCCTCTGTTGATGTGACTTCGGCACAATGGCCGTAGAGCAGCTGGGTTTCCTGAACGCTCGATGCTTTCGCGTCGTGGAGAACCGGGGCGATGGGGGTGCGGACGCGGACGATTCGTGGGCTCAATGTTCGGGCCAGTCGATGAGAGGAATTTCGCGGGAGGGGGTCGCCGGGGGTTCCTGCTTCGTCTCTGCGTCGGAGCAGGTTCGACAATGAAGGATACCACGAAAGCTGCACATCACGCAGATGAATGTGCCGCAGCCGGCGCACGGATAACCCTCGGATGCACGCTCTTCATTGCCACATGCCCGGCACACCATTGCGTCTTTTTCGCGAAGCTCGGTCACTAGAATCTCCAGGTCCGGAAGAAATCGAACCCGAGCTGCCGCGGGGTCTGCTGTTGAATCTGCGGCGCGTTGCGGGCACATGTAATATCGCTCGATCCGGGCTCGACGCCCGCCTGCGCGGTGTAGGTCGAATTGAACCGATACTCCACCTTCAGGCCAAAATTGTCGCGGAAATTGCTCGCGTTCACCACGCACAGTCCGGTGCTGAGCCCGAGGAACCAGTTGCTCCCAAGCTGCTTTCCGACGATAGCGCGTGAGTTCAACAGGCTGTACAGGTATGGATCGGCAGCCTGTTGGGCGCGGTTGGCATCGTTTACTCTGCCCGTCTGAAGCTCCACGATATCGACGAGATTTCGCGGAATCGCACTCGTGAGAAGATTTCCGCCGTAGCGAAGCGCAAAGGACGCGATCTGCGACCTGTACAGGCCGTTCGAGTTGTCGAGGGCGATCGCCGGCTCGCCCGTGATGAGGTAGCTCAGCAGATCGGACTGCGACAGCGGAAGGTTATCGGGATTGTCGAGCGTGAGGGTCGGAACGGAGAGCGTGCCTCCAATTGTGACGCGGACCCGGATGTCCCGCAGATTCGCGCTTCTCTGGTTCGGCTGGCGGATGGTGTGGATGGCGCGAATGTCGAGCGTCGGATTGAGGTCCGGCGTGCCGAAGAATCTCAGGCTTCCGCTCTCTACATCGAATGTCGGCTGAACGAAGGGATCGACGAGCGTGAGACGATACGTGCCGCGCACGGCATTGAGTGTTCCCTCGAGCGCGAGCTGCGACCTGTCGCCGGTTGTCGGGCTTCGGCCGAGTGTCACGTTGAGCGAGCCGCCAAGCTTGACGTTTGCTTCGGACGACCGAAGCCACACACCATCGCCGATATTCACCGCCACATTTTCCAGCGTCAAATTCCGCGCAAACTCACTCGGTGTCTCCGGCAGCAGCTTCCGGTCGCGTGCCAGCAACGTGTCAACAATTCCCGCAAACTCGGGATCGCTCAAGTCGACGATCTGTTTCGTGATCAGCTCGGGGATGTAGATCGTTCCGCGATCGACCCGTACGGCACCCGTTACTGTCGCACTCTTGTATGGGCCTTCGAGCGTGAGGTCATTGTCGGTCGAGATGTCGAGCGACGCTACGCCCGGTTTTTCGACGATGTGAAAGTTTCTTGCCTGCGCCTTGAGGGCGAAGACGGGATTCGTATACTGTTTGAGACTGACAAAGCCCTGGACGCCGAGTGTTCCGCGGCGCTCGCGTGATGTCTCTGCCGACATCCGCTGGATGAAGACCGTATCGCGCTCGAGAAGTACATCGGCATTTACGTTGTTGAGCGCGAGCCCGACGTTCGTGAGCCTTGCAGCGGCGTTCTTGATGCGAAACTGACCGTCGATGATCGGTTGCTTGACCGTGCCGCGAACGTCGACGTTGGCGACGAGCTCACCGTGCGCGCTCTGGAAGCCGGGGACGAACGCTTCGAGGACGCCGAGGTCGACGTTGTCCGTGCGCAGGTTTCCGCGAACAGAGTCTCCTGTCAGCCGTACATCGCGGATTGCGAGGCGCGCGGTGCTCGAGTGGCGAAGCAGTAGTGAATCGAGTGATCCGCCTCCCGGCATCAGGCGGGCGTTGACGGGCGCTTCGAGACGGTAACTGTTTCCGCCGGATACAACGACGTTGCCGCTGTCAATGCGAATCGCGGTGGTGTCGCCGAGGATGCTGGCGGCACCGCCGATTTTCGAGATTACCCCGCCTTCGCTCGCGAGCCGGGCATCGAACGTCGCGCTGGTCAGCGACATCACCTGCGCCGATGCGGCGAGCGATGTGAATCCGAACGGGCCGGCGCGGATGGTGTCTGCATTGAACTCGATCTGACCGCTCGGATTGGTGGTGATATCGGCGAGCGAGAATTTGCCGGCGATCCTCCGCACAGTTTTCCCCGACGCGAACAGGTCACGGCCGTTCATCGTACCGCCGAGTGCCAGGTGGTCCCTGGTCCCCGCCACCTCACCTGCGATGCGCAACGACCCGCGGATCGAATCGCCCGAGATTGGCGTGTTCTGTCCGATGTACCGCTTGACGTCGGCGAGCGAGTCAACTGACAGGACGAACGCGAGCCTGCCTTCTCTTCCCGGGATGAGGCCGACGTCGCCTGAGGCGGTAGCGTGGACGACGTCGCTCTGAACGAT
Source organism: Gemmatimonadales bacterium (assembly GCA_038254845.1). Taxonomy (GTDB): domain Bacteria; phylum Gemmatimonadota; class Gemmatimonadetes; order Gemmatimonadales; family Gemmatimonadaceae; genus UBA4720. The sequence continues at coordinate 11,130 of JBBSFT010000007.1, forward strand.
GAGAGTATCGATGTGTGCAGTACCATGATCGAGCCGGACGGTCGCGCTACTCGACGCGATCTTGAGTTTCTCAACGGTGCCGTGAACTGATCCCGCGATGGTGCCTGCGCCGACGACGAGCGAGTCGCCGATGAAATCGATAGAATAGTTACCGGCCAGCATCGTCCGCGGAGCTTTTGGATTCTCGGTGAGCGCGCGCAGATCGAGATCGGCGAGTGTGCCCGAGCCGTGATAGCCATAGTCCGGAAGATTGCTGTCGACCTTGCCGTTGAACGAGAGCGTTCCGCCGGCTCCGGTGAGCGTCGTCGCGACGTCGAGATTGACGGGTAGGCCCTTGATCCGCATCGGACCCGAGTAGTTGCCGCGGAGCGGAATACTCGGATAGGTCGCGTGCAGAGTCGTCATCGAGATGGGCGCAGCCTGGAGATCGAGGTCGTACACCATCTCCTTTGGCAGCGACGTCATGCGGCCGCTCCCTGTCACTCGCGACGTCGGAAGATCGCCGTCGTGATGAACGATATCCGCATTCGAGAAGCGAACATCGAGCCATGACGAATCGAGCCGCGTCACACCGGAGATCGTGCCCTTCAGCTCGGGAAAGAGCGGATTCAGATACTGAAGCGTGCGAAGGTCGAGGGTCTCCACGTTTACATCGAGACCGTGAAAGACCGTGAACGCGGGATAGAGAATGTCGAGCACACCGTGAGCGGACCCGCGTGTCACTGCTCCCGGCACGTTGGCATCGGCAAACGTGAACTTCGTATCGTCAACGTGGAATCTCGTCAGTGGACCGCCGGATGCACGGAGGCTTCCTGTCAGCTGTCCACGCCATGGATACGGAAACGGTTTTCCGTTGAAATGCTTGATGAGCTCGAAGTCGAGCGGGGCCGCTTCGAGCTTGACGTCCTTCAGGACGAGGACGGGACCGCCGACGCCGTACGTCATGTCGCCAGTGAGATGCGACCGTGTCGTTCGCACATCCATCTTCTTGACGGCGTAATCGACCACATGCGGATGGGCGAGATTGTTGATGACCAGATCCATCCGTCCGCCGCCTGTTGTCGGAATCGTCTGATACACCCAGGCGATATCGCTCATCGCTACCTGGTCGCCAACGACGTGAACATCGTAGCGAACGGGCAGCCCACTGCCCCAGATGATCTTGCCCGAGGGAATGCTTCCTTTCGACGCGGCGAGCTGAAACGCCGGCGCGGTGATCCACACGGAATCGCCAACGTGCCGAACGTCGGCTGTGATATTCTTCACACTGAGTGGCGGGTCGGCCGAATTGAAGCTCGCCCGTGTGAACCGCAGAAATCTTCCGGTGCTGTCGCGATCGGCGAGCCGCACGTAGCCGAGGCTTGCCTGAAATTGCGTGAACCGATAGATGTGCGAGTAGCCCTCGCGCGTCTTGTTGATGTCGGTTCTCCACTGATTGCCCGGCGTCGCGCGGGTGAGCGAGCCAAGCGCGTGAGTGATCGCGCTGTCACGTTTCGCGCCGCGCAACGTGTCCGGCGGATGCCATGTCATGCTGACGATGACCGACGCATTTCTCACGTCCGCCGAATCCATCACGATGTAGTCGCCAAATCCGCGGGCCGCAGACCGTGGCTTTTTCGGACCCGACGGAAAAATCCGCTGAAAATTCCAATCGCCCTTCTCGTGCTGCCTTACTTCGATAACTGGATGCTCGACATTGACGTGACTGAGGAGAATGCGCCGATCGAACAGGTCCCGCATATCATAACTGACGTGAACCGGACCCGACGCGAGAAACAGCGAATCTTCCTCGTCACGAATTTCCAGCGAGTCGATGGTGACTCCATTGACGAGCCCGCCGCTGATGCGGCCGACATAGAACTTTCCGCGAACCTTTCCGTTGATCCACGACTGCACGTAGTTGCGAACCTGCCCTTGCCCAAACCCGGTCTGCGTCAACGACACGAGGACGGCGGCCACCACGAGGATGATGGCAACGAGCGCGACGGCGCTCCAGGTTACGATTCGCTGGCGACGTGACATGCGAGTCTAGAACGCCTGCCCAATGGCGAGCCCGAACGTGAGACGACTGCGAAAGGTACTCGACGTTTGCGGCCTGAACGTCGCCGGGCACTTGCCTTCGGTTTGTGTCAGTCGGTCATCAACTGAGTGAACGAGAAGCAGGTTTCCCGGACTGACGCACGGGAGGCTTCCGGGCGCTGGACTCGTCAGGTCGTCAGTGCCTGTCGGCACCTCGTAATACAGCGGGCCCGCGGGCCGGCGGTACGGATTGTAGCCCATGACGATTCGCACAGGTCCAACCGGAGAAAACGCGGTGAGCTGAAGGCCGGGAGTGACCTTGAACGAAAAATTCTGAAAGCTGGTCTTGCCGCGGTTCCACACATCTCCGCCATCAGTGAACACAGTCCACTGCAACACCTCCGGCAGAAACGGACTCGGCAGCCGAAGCTCGAGATTGCTCACGATCATCGAGTTGCCGCCGACCGGAACGGAGCGGCGATAGTCGCGAACCGAATCGGCGACACGAAATACTGTATCACCGTTGAGCTCTAGCGGCGTTACAACGCTGAAGCTGCGGGCGATGTAGATGCTCGAGCCGAGCTCGTTCTGGGAGAAGCCGCGCACCGTCGTCGGACCGCCGGCATAGAGCCGCTCCTGCGGTGGAATGAAGCCTGTCGTCGTCCCGAAGCTTCTGCCGAATACAGCACCGGACCGGACTCTGAATGCGACCACAGTCCCGCTGCCGATCCCCCAGTAGTGCGACCGCTCTCCCACGATCTTGTTGAATTGAAGCGCGGTGTCCGACAAGATGAACGGAGACGAATGCCGCGCCTCGACGCGCCATTGATACCCACGGGTAGGTGCGATCAGGCTGTTGGTGCGGTCTCGCGAGACAACCGCGCTCACCACGGCGAGACGCTGTGTCTGCTGAACCCGCCTCCTGTCTTCTGCGGCGCAGAGATTGAACACCGCGCAGAAGAGTGCCGGCTGAGCTTCGGTGCGGCCTAGATCCATCGAGTAGGCGAACGTCACCGGCACGGTTGGCCACCGGCGGAAGTCGAGCGATGCGGCTCCTCCGATAGTTGTCGTACGCAGGTATGCGTTGTACTCGGAAACGCGCTCGCTGAAAACCGTGATGGTCGGCAGCGCCCGAAGCCCGGGGAACACCGGCTGCCTCAACGTCGCGCCGAGATAATAGTTGACCTTTCTGCTGAACGGATCGTTCTGCGCCTGCGGGCATAACGCTTTCGGTCCGGCGAGCGGGTCGCCAATGCCAATCTTCGACAAGCGGGTCGTCAAATCCAGCCGCCGCGCACTGCGAAGAAAGTTGTAATTGGATAGCTCGCCCGTCAGGCGAAAGCAGTCGAGGGTTCCATATCCCGCGCCCAGCCGCGCCGACCGCGTCGTGTTCTCCGCCAGGACAGCCTGGATAGCCACCGTCGAATCATTCGGGCCAGTCGACGAGTCAGGAAGAATCGAAACGTGCTGGTATGCTTCGGTTCGGTAAAGAGTTCGCTGCGCATTGAGGAGCTCGTCCTCGCGATAGATGCGTCCCGGTGTCAATCCGATCAGTCGCCTGACGACATCGTCGGAGATCTGCTGTGACTTATTGCCGAACGGCTGAACGCTGATATCGATCCTGCCGATTCGCGTGAACGGGCCCGGCACGGCGAGAATCGTGTCGGATGCAAGCCGGGACTGGTCGTCGACGTCGAATGTGTTTGTCACCTGCGCGCGCAGGTAGCCGTTGTTGCGAAGGCGCCTGCCAACCGTATCGCGAGCGGCCTCGACATTTACTCTGTCGAACCGCGCGCCCGCGCGAATTGGAAGCTCGCGTGTGACCTTTGACCTGACGGCGACCGAGTCCAGCCCTTCGATGACGAGCGACGCGAGCGTTGTCGGCAATCCTTCGTGGATGGTGAATCCGACTTCAACGGCGTCGGTGGCCACTGTGCGCACGACTGTGTCCACTGTCGCGTCCGCGAAGCCACGGCGCCGATAGTAGATCACGAGACGCGCTCTGTCTTTTGGAAGCTCGCTGCGGTCGAGGCAGCGGCGCACAGTGAGCGGCAGATGAAGCACGGTCCGCGCAAACGGCGACGGCGTCGTCACAATCACTCGCGAGAGTTCCGCGTCGGTAAACGCTGTGTTACCGGTGAACGTGAGTCGCCTCACCTCCTGATCGCCGGGGTCGCAGTTTACTTCCTGAGCTGAGACTGATCTCGCGAGCGTTGTGACGAGTAAGGCGCAACAGGCAACGAGGAGATTGCGCGCATACGCGCCGCGCATCAGCCGCCGCGCTTTCGGTCCCACGGTCCGGCGGGCCCGCTCTTCTTGTCCGGCAACGGCGGCTCGCGGACGAGTGCAGACGACGGAACCAGCGGAGTCCGCTGGACTAACAGTTGCACCAGATAGAACGCGCCTAATCCAGCAGCGATCCCGACTCCGACTGCGGGCAGGAGATCGTTGACGGCGAGGTGGCGCCTATAATAGTAGTCTTCGCTCATGTTTGACGCCTTCTCGAGGGCCCGATAAGTTCTCGCGTCTGCCCCCACAATGTCAACGGTACAATGATGCGCATCCTGCGAATTCTCCTCGTAACTTCTTTGGCCGCAACGGCATGTACGGGTGGCGAGTCGTCGCCCACGCGGCGGACGCTGATTGACTCGCGAGACACGTATGATCCGCGATCGCTCGACCCCGCATTATCGACGGACGTGCCGACCGGCCGAGCCGTCGGCTACGTCTTCGACGGACTTGTTCGGTTTACACCCGATGCCCAGGTCGTCCCCGGACTTGCCAAGTCATGGGACGTATCCGTTGATGGACTGACCTACACCTTTCACCTTAGAAAGGGCGTAAAGTTCCATGACGGGCGGGCGTTCTCCGCTCGCAACGTAGTCAACAGCTTTCAGCGCGTCCTCGATCCGGCAACGAAGGGCGGACGCGGCTGGCCTCTCTATCCGATCGCCGGAGCGAAGGAATTCGCCGATGCTAAAGGCGGCAAGAGTGTCTCGGGGCTCAGTGCGCCCAACGACAGCACCGTCGTCATCCGCTTGAAGGAGCCGTTTGCAATCTTCCCGAAGCTGCTGGCGATGCCGGTCGCGGCAATCGTCCCCGATTCGGTCCCCTCCAACTTCGGCGAACATCCGGTCGGCACTGGTCCGTGGAAGTTCGTCGAGTGGAAGCATGACGATTACCTGAAGTTCGCGAGAAACGATGCGTACTTCGACGCGCCACCAAAGGCGGACAGCCTCATGGCCCGTATCGTCGCCGAGCCGAGCACGGCCGTCGCGGAGTTCGAGACGGGGAACGTCGATGTGCTGTATGTCCCCGAAGGCGAAACCCGCAACTGGGAACAGACCGACGAGAAAAAAGCCATGCTCGAGTCCGCGCCCGCTCTTCGCGTATTCTACATCGCGATCAACACGACTCGCGGGCCACTCGCCGACGCCCGCGTCAGGCAGGCATTGAACTACGGTATCGACGCGAAGTCCATTCTCGAAGGCATCGTCAGTGGTCGCGGAAGTCTCGCCGCCGGCGTCATTCCGCCATCACTGCCCGGTGCCGATTCGACCCGCAAACCGTACGGCCACGACGCCGCCAAAGCCAAACAACTCCTCGCGGCGGCCGGGTTCGCCAATGGCATCGATGTCGAGTTGTGGTCGTCCCAGACGCCACCGTTTCCGCGCATCGCACAGACCGTGCAGGCGAATCTCAAGGACATCGGCGTCCGCGTTAAGCTGGTGCAGCGAGATGCGTCGTCGATGCGGGAAGCGGCGCGTGCCGGCCAGACGGATCTTGCCCTCAAGGATTGGTTCGCCGATTATCCGGATGCCGAAAACTTTCTCTATCCCCTTCTGCACACCGCGAACAAGGGCGTCGGCGGTAACGTCTCGTTCTACTCCAATCCGCAGTTCGACAAACTCGTATCGGATGCGAGACGCGAGCAGGACGATGCAAAACGAACCGCAATGTATACACAGGCCGACGCCATGGCGTTCAAGGACGCGCCGATGATCTACCTGTTTTTCTACAAGGAGCTCTACGCCGTGCAGCCCTGGATCAAGAACTTTGTGGTGCCGACGATCTTTACCGGACAGCGCTGGACTGACGTGACGATCATGAGGCAGAAATAATTGTTCGCGTTCATCGTCCGCCGCCTGGCGCTTTCAATTCCGACGCTGCTCGGCGTGATGATCGTGGTGTTTCTGCTGCTTTACGTTGCGCCGGGCGATCCCGTTCAGGACATGGTCGGCGAACGAGCTGACGCGGAAACCATCGCGCGACTTCGGAAGGAGCTGCACCTCGACGAGCCGGTGGCGAAGCAGTTCACGCTTTATGCAGGCGGCGTGCTTCGCGGAAACCTGGGCAACTCGTACATAACGCAACGGCCGATCATCAGCGACATCAGGGAGCGTTTCCCGAAGACACTGCTGCTTGCCGGTACCGCGATGCTGCTGGCGACGATTCTTGGCGTGACGATCGGCGTGTTCAGTGCGCGAAATCCCGGCGGCTGGTTCGACCGGCTCGGCCTCGGTCTCGCGTATCTCGGAATTTCGTTTCCCGTTTACTGGGTCGGCTTGATTCTGATTCTGATCTTTGCGGTGAATCTCAAGTGGCTGCCACCGTCGGGTTACGGCGGGATCAGGTATCTCATCCTGCCCGCGTTCGCCTTGGGATCGAGATCGATTGCGTTTCTTGCGCGCGTGACGAGATCATCGATGCTCGAGGTGCTCGGCGGCGATTTCGTGCGGACTGCTCGCGCGAAAGGGCTGAGGGAGGGAATCGTGATCGGGCGACATGCATTGAGAAATGCACTGATCCCGATTATCACCGTGCTTGGCCTCGACTTCGGGTACTATCTGACGGGATCGATTTTGACGGAGACAATTTTTTCGTGGCCGGGAATCGGGCGCTACGTCGTGAACGCGATTGCCCGCCGCGATCTGCCGGCGATCAACGGGTCGGTGCTTTTTCTGTCGGTTGTATTCGTCCTCGTGAATCTCATCACCGATCTCGCGTACGCTAAAGCCGATCCGCGAGTGGCGTTTTCCTAGGCGAGTTCTTCAACAGCCTAACTGCCGGTTAACTACGATGCACAGATGAAAACGATGATGGCCGACGCATTTGCAGCTATGAGAAGCTCGCCGAGTAGTCCGGTTTTCTGATGTTAAACAACAAATACAAAAGCCAGAACGACGAGAAACATTCGTAAGAAGAGATTCATCCGTAGTCATCATTTTCATCTGTGCATCGTAGTTAATAGGCAGTTCTGCAGTTCCGCCTTTCGTCCTTAATCGTCTTTCTGTCCAAATACCGCAAGATTGGAGGAGTGTCCCGGATTGACCTTCTTCTCGGGATAAATCCAGTGGAATGCCTGATTCACAGCAGTACAGGCCTCCGCAAACCCCGTCGCGATGAGCTTGAGTTTGCCGGGATATGACGTAATGTCACCCGCCGCATAAATCCCGGGCCGGCCGGTCTCCATCAGCGAGTTCACCACGATTTCATGCTTCTCGAGATTGAGCCCCCAGTTCGCGAGCGGGCCAATGTCGCTGATGAAGCCAAGCATCGGAAGAACTGCATCCGCGTCGACTTGCTTCGTCTCCTTTGTCTTCACATCGCGAAGAACAATTCCCGACAGCTTGCCATCGGTCTCGAGAACATCAGCGAGCTCATGAAACGGAAGGAGCACTGTCTTCCCCGCGTCGACGGCCGATTGCACTTCCGTCACCGTCGCACCATGCGCACGGTATTTGTCGCTCCGATGCACCAGCGTCACCGCTGATGCACGATCTGTAAGCTGATGACACCAGTCGAATGCCGAGTCCCCGCCGCCGATGATCACGATCTTCTGATCGCGGAATTTCTCGGGATCGGCAACATTGTCAAAGATTCCCTTTCCATACCACGCGTCGGCGCATTGCTGCGGCAGACGCCTCGGCGAAAAGGCGCCGATGCCCGCGGCAATCAGAACCGAGCGCGTCGGAAACCGGTCGGTCTCGGTGACGAGGACGAAGTGGTCGTCGTCCTCGACGAGATCGGTTACATGCTGGCCGAGGAACGACTCGAACCTGAATTGAGCGGCCTGATCGGCGAGGTCGCGGACGAGATCCTTCGCGAGAACTCTCGAGAACCCCGCAACATCGAAGATGTATTTCTCGGGATAAAGCGCCGTGAGCTGGCCGCCAAGTTGAGGCAGCGTGTCAACGATCTGAGCCGTCGCGCCGCGCATTCCCGCATAGAACGAGGCGAATATCCCGGTTGGACCGCCTCCGATGATCGTGATGTCCTTTATCTCGTGCATCGGTCAGAATATAGCCAGATTTGACGATATGAAGATTTACACGAAGACCGGTGATGCCGGCGAGACCGGTCTGTTTGGCGGGGGACGCGTCTCGAAGGACGATCCCCGCGTGGAAGCGTACGGCGACGTCGACGAGTTGAACGCCGTGCTGGGGCTCGCTCGCGCCGTTGAGATGATGCCTCGAATCGACGAAGTGCTCGTGCCGATTCAGCGCGACCTGTTCAGCATCGGCGCGTTGCTCTCGACGCCGGATCTGGAGAAGATGCACGACCACCTGACAAAGGCTCAGGTTGACGATGGCCGGATCGCGGAACTCGAGCACGCGATCGATACGTGCGAGAAGGAGCTCGAGCCATTGCGGGCATTCATCGTTCCTGGCGGAACTCCAAAAGCCGCGGCCCTGCATGTCGCTCGCACAGTCTGCCGGCGGGCGGAGAGACGGGTGATCCACCTCCAGCACGTAGTCGAGATTCCGCAAATTGTGGTCGTCTACCTCAATCGACTCTCCGATCTGCTGTTCACCCTCGCCCGAGTTGCGAACAGTCGAGCCGGTGCGGGGGAAGTCACCTGGTAGACCGGGGGCCTGATGAGTAGCCGGACTCGTTATCTACCGCTCGACGTTCCGTATCCAGTACGCGTTGAGGCAGGCAGTCTCGCGTCCGTCGGCGATTTCGTTCGCGAGGTAGCGCCGGCGTTTCGGTATGTCATCATCACCGATTCGCACGTCGGGCCGATTTACGGCAACGCGGTCGCGAACTCGATTGGTGTCGATCACAACGACATCCTTGCGATTCTTGCGGGCGAGAACAGCAAGACCCGGGGGAGCTGGGGCTGGCTCACGGACGAGATGCTCTCCCGGAACCTCGGCCGCGATTCCGTGGTGGTCGCGGTTGGCGGAGGCGTGGTCGGCGATCTTGCTGGTTTCGTCGCCGCGACGTACTTACGAGGCATCCCGGTGGTTCATGTCCCGACGACTTTGCTCGCAATGATTGACTCCTCGATCGGAGGCAAGGCGGGGGTGGATACCCCGTCGGGGAAGAATATGGTGGGGTCTTTCCACCAGCCAAATGGCGTGCTTGTTGACCCGCAAGTCCTTGCTACTCTTCCACTTAAGGAGTTGAGAACGGGACTTGCCGAAGCACTTAAGCATGGCGTGATCGCCGATGAGCGTTATTTTGAATCGGTCGAGGCCGCCATTCCGTCGATTGCTACTTCGGGAGCAGTCGGCAGTGACTCGGTGCTCGAGCTCGTCGTCGGTAGTATTGAGATCAAGTCTCGGATCGTTTCGCAGGATGCGCATGAGGGCGGGCTCCGGAAGGTGCTCAACTTCGGCCACACGGCGGGACATGCGATTGAGATTCTAAGCGGGTTCACGATGTCGCATGGTGAAGCCGTGGCGATCGGGATGGTGATCGAGGCGAAGGTTGCCGAGCTCGCCGGAATCGCCACGCGGGGGATGGCGGAGAGTATCCGCCACGCGGTTCAATGTGCTGGACTTCCGGTGTCGCTGCCCGATGGGATGAGCGCGGACCGGATGCTCGAGGTGATGCAGACTGACAAGAAGGCGCGCGGGGGCACGATCAGGTATTCGCTCCCGAGCGCAATCGGACGGATGGCTGGTGCTGATTCGGGTTGGACTGTGTCCGTGGCTGACGAAATCGTTCGGGAGGTTCTGACATGAAACGTGGCGATGTAGTGAGACTTGTTGTCGCCATTGTCATTGCTGTCATTTTTATTGGAACGGGTGCCACTCGTCTTCCGATCGGCCGTGCCGCATTCATCCACGCGCCCGTTCTTGTTTACGCCCAGCCGTTGCTCGATCCGCTGGTGGTCACCGCGAAGAAGATTGTGAAGGACGCGGGACAGTTCCACCGGGCGTCGGCTGGCGAGGCCCTGAGGATGCGGGCCGCAGGCATCATTCCTGACCCGCGCCGGTTCGCTCGAGCAGAGCCTGGCGAAGAGATTCCCATCACGCTGACCCAGTACTGTCTCAAGGGAACGACCCGACGAGGTCGTTTCGTGCGTCCGGGTATTGTTGCGGCAGATCCTCGGATTTTTCCGCTTGCGCGCTATGTCGAGGTCTTCATGGACAGGCGCTACCTCGGCCGGTATCTCGTGGACGATACTGGGGGAAATGTGCTTGGCGCGACGCTCGACATCTGGACACCGTCGTGCAGCGAGGCGTCACGGTTCGGGCGGCAACGCGGGAAGGCGGTACTTGTTGCGAGGGGGGAGGAGCGCATGCTTCCGTCGACCCTGGTGGAGCTGGATATGATTCCGAATCTTGCGGCGGTGGCGGAATTGTTTGAGGGTGTGGCGAAAAAGGAGTAAAGGGAACCGACTCAGTGGGCGAGTGATGAGTTGACAGTGCTCGTGTTAAGAGTTGGTGAGTTTGGATAAAACTGAAAAACTGAAAACGCGACGGCTGTAAACGCTGAACTCTCCAACTGATCGGGTTTGGTAGTCGAAAAACTGGCCCTCTAATTGCCTTCCTCTCAAATCAACAAGGAGGTCCAAGTGTCGTCATTCAGTACGTACCTGATCGGCTTCGTGGTTCTGATTATCGGATTGGCCGTCGCTGCGTTTCTCGTCGGCGTCCCGACAACGTGGATTGCGGTTGGAGTGATCGTAATGATTGGGATTGGGATCCTCATGGCAACGAGCCGAACGAAGACCAAAGATCCGCCGACACCAACCTGATATTTGGGGTTGGTCGAGGTCAAAAGCTGTAAAATCGTCTGTCAACATCACATTTTGTTGTGGCATGAAACGTGGCTGTTGACCTGCTTACGCGCGGTCGTTAACGTGCGCCCGATAAGGTGAAAGGCGAGCCAATCCAGGGCTTGCACAAACAACTCATCTGGGGCGTGAATGCAGACTTCGACCGAGAGCAAGTCTAAAGGCTTTTTCCGTTCGTCCCCCTCCACCGCATTTGACCAGTACCTCCAGGACATTCAGAAGCTTCCGCTGATAACCGACGCCGAAGAAGAGCGCCGGCTGGCCCGTCGTGCCCAGGCAGGAGACGAAAAGGCGGCTGAACGTCTCGTCACGGCGAATCTGCGGTTCGTCATTTCCTATGTTAAGAAGTATCAGGGCCACGGACTCGACTTGAGCGAGCTCGTCGCCATCGGAAATGAGGGACTTCTCAAGGCGGTGCGGAAGTTCGACCCGGAGCAGGGCGTGAAGTTCATCTCGTACGCGGTGTGGTGGGTGCGGCAGGCAGTTCTCAAGGCACTCGCCGAGCAGACGCGGTCAGTCAGAATTCCGCTTAATCAGAACTCCCAGCTCATCAAGCTTGCCCGCGCTCAGACAGTTCTTTCCCAGGTTCTCAAGCGCGATCCCACCGACAACGAAATTGGACGACTGCTCGAGGAGACGCCGGAGGCTGTTCGGTCTGCCAAGCAGATGTCGGCCACCGAAATCTCGCTCGACGCGCCGATCGACCGCTCCGATCGCGAAGCATGCACTCTTGGAGAGAGATTTGCCGGGGTGAACGGAGACGAGATCGAGGAAGTCACCGACTTCCATCTCATGAAGGAGTTCATCGACAAGGTTTTCCGGAAGTACCTGACGCCGCGAGAGCGAAAGATTCTCCATCTCTATTACGGGCTCGAGCAGGGCTCCGATGCGATGACTCTGGAAAAGATCGGTGCGTTGATGGGCGTCACGCGCGAGCGCATTCGTCAGATTCGCGAGCGGGCGTTTGAGAAGTTGCGCGAGTCGCCGGATGGTGCGGCGCTTTCGGGGTTCTGGACAGCGGACTAAACAGGAGCAACAAGGAATGGCGGACGCTCAACGCATCCCGGCGTTCGTCAACCCGAAATCAGGCACAGCTGACGGGGCCCGCGAGGCATTAGCCGCGGGCCCTTTCGACGTACGGGAAGTTGCTCCTGACGACCTGAAGAAACAGATCTCCGAAGAGGTGCAACGAAAACCGGCGCGGATTCTGATTGCCGGAGGCGACGGAACAATTCGCACGGCGGTCGAGGCCGTGGCGGGGACGGGAGTCGAGCTTGCCGTACTTCCCTCCGGCACTCTGAATCATTTCGCCAAGGATCACGAGCTTCCGGCGGATCTCGCCGAGGCCGCCAAGGTCGCGGCGGGTTCGGCCGTCGGCCGGGTCGATGTTGGAAGAGTTGGCGAGAACCGCTTTCACGGCACGAGCTCCATTGGTGCGTACGTCCGATTCATGAAAACGCGGGACTCGCTCGAGTCGAAGTTTGGCTACAAGATCGCCACGTTCATGGCCGGCATCTGGACCTTCTTCACCATGCCAACGATCGCCGTTGAGCTCGATGTCGACGGAAAGGCGCAGATCTATCGCACGCCACTCGTATTTATCGCCGTCGGCGAGCGCGAGCTCAAGATCCCGACGCTTGGGGGACGCGTGAAGGGCGGCAAGCGCGGGTTGCATGTGATGGTGGTCAGGGGACGCCGGCGCGCCGCGCTGTTCTTTCTTGCGCTCGATGCATTCTCACGCGGTGTTGGCAAAGCTTCCCGAGAACCGGAGCTCGATGCATTTATCGTCGAGAGGTGCAGGATCTCGATGAAGCGCCGCCGTACGACGGTTTCGTTCGACGGTGAGGCGCAACGCACGACCACACCGCTGGAGTATCAGCTGGAGCGGGATATACTCCTTCTTGTCGGCGGTGAAACAAGCCGCAGTGGTGGAGTTGTCTCATCGAGCACGTAGAGCTGTATGAGCAAAACGGTATCAACTGAAAAACTGGCGGCAATCGTTGGCGGGCGTTTCGTGCTGGAGCGCGACGGCGACCTGATCGTCTACAATTCCGACGGATTGCCCGGCTATCGCCGACGCCCTCGGCTGGCCGTCCTTCCCGGCAGCCGTGACGAAACCGTCGCGGTGGTCAGAGTCCTCGCCGAAGCGGGCGCTGCATTCGTGGCGCGAGGTGCGGGAACAGGATTGTCCGGCGGCGCACTCGCCGACGACGTCGTTCTCCTCGGCCTGCATCGACTCAAGCGAATCATCTCGGTCGATGCGGACAATCTGCGCGCGGTAGTTGAGCCTGGAGTCGTGAACCTCTCGCTCAACCGGACCGTCGCTCCACTTGGGCTTCTCTATGCGCCGGACCCGTCGAGCGAAGCGGCATGTACAATCGGAGGCAATGTGGCCGAGAATGCGGGCGGGCCGCATTGTCTCAAGTATGGCGTGACATTGAATCACGTCCTGGCTCTCACCGTGCTCCTGCCGGATGGCGAGATCATCCAGCTCGGCAATCCTGAAGGCGAGACCGATGGGTACGACTTGCGCGGCGCATTCGTTGGATCCGAGGGATGTTTCGGAGTTGTGCTCGACGCGACTGTTCGTCTCACGCGAAAACCGGCAGCAATCAGGACGATGCTGGCTGACTTCACTGCGGTTGACGATGCCGCGCGCGTCACCTCGGCGATCATCGCGTCCGGAATTATCCCGGCCGCATTGGAGTTCATGGATGGCCCGACAATCAAGGTCGTCGAGTCGTCGGTCTATGCGGCTGGCTATCCCGCGGACGCGGCCGCTGTGCTTCTCATCGAAGTTGACGGTACCGACGCCGGAGTCGATGCCGATCGGGATGCCATTCGCGAGATCTGCTTGACGCACGGTGCGCGAACCGTCAAGGTTGCCCGCAACGATGCAGAAAGAACGAAGCTGTGGCAGGGACGCAAGAAGGCATTCGGGGCGATGGGCAGAATGGCTCCTCATCTCGTCGTCCAGGACGCAGTCATTCCGCGAACGAAGCTCGCGGAAGTCCTGAGGAGCATCACGGAGATTGCTGCGCTCAACCGCGTCACCGTGTGCAACGTCTTTCATGCCGGCGACGGCAACCTGCACCCCAACATTCCGTATAACGCCGATGATCCCGACGAGAGTGAGCGCGTTCATCGCGCGATGAGCGCCATCATGCATGCGTGCGTCGATGCCGGCGGCAGCATCACCGGCGAGCATGGGGTTGGGCTCGACAAAATCGGATACATCGACCTCATCTTCTCCCCGGAATCTCTTCGCGCGATGTGCAGGCTGCGCGAGGTATTCGACCCCGACCACAGGTCGAATCCCGGAAAGGTGGTGCCGATTCATTCATGTCAGGAGTGGAGAGCCGCGCCGTCTCATCGCAACCGCCCGGCATCGGTGCCGGTACCAGTCGTGGCGGCATCGCATTGACAGCGACTATTCCTGTTCCGGCAAACGTGTCTGAAACCGCGGCAGCGGTGCAGCAGATTGTTCAGGAGTCATTCGAGACAGTTTCCCCCATTCGCATATCCGGACGGGCACACTGGATCGACGCCGGGCGTGCAGTGCCGGCAAGAAAAATTTTGTCACTCGCCGGTCACACTGGAGTAGTGGACTACGTTCCCGGCGATCTTACGATGACTGTAAGGGCCGGAACCACGCTTCGGGAGATTGATGCAGTCACGCGCGACCAGGAACAGTGGTTTCCGCTCAATCCACACGGAAGCGAAGACGGTACGATTGGAGCTACGGTGGCGACGGGTTCATTCGGCCCACTGGCGCACGGCTTCGGTCGCGCGCGTGATCTGGTCCTTGGCGTTGAGTTCGTGACCGGCGACGGGCGCGTTGTGAGAGGTGGCGGCAAGGTCGTGAAAAACGTGGCCGGCTTCGATCTTGTGCGACTCATTACGGGATCGTGGGGAACGATCGGCGTGCTGACAGAAGTCACGCTTCGACTTCATTCGCTGCCTCCGCATCCAGCCACACTCGCGCTCACTGTGCCGCAGTCGCCAACGGCATTGGCGAATAGAATCAGGTCTCTTCTCGATGCGCCAATCAACCCGCTCGCGGTGGAGCTTGTCGATCGGGAAGTTGCCGGCCTGATAGGCCTCCCATGCAGACCGACGATACTGGTTGAGCTCGGCGGCAACGCGGCGGCGGTTGACGCGCAGAAGGACGCCATCGCCGCACTCGGCGGTGCGTCAGCGGTGTTTCCCGAAGTCTGGAAGAGGCTCCGGATTGTGGACGATCTCCCGGCCGGGATTTCGACATACCCGTCACCGCAGCCGAACATCGTGATTCGTATCTCGGCATTGCCGGCTCGCATCGCCGAACTCTGGAATGGTGCGGCGTCCGTTCTTCAGTCGGTACCTTCAGCGCGGATGCACGCCAGCGTCGGACTTGGAATTGTTCGCTGTATTTTTCCTGCGCATGCGGGATTCGAGGCAGTCCAGGGGGTGGCGCAGGCTTGCGGTAATTCGACGATCGTGTGCGAGCGGATGCCGCGCGAGTTATGGCCGTTGATCTCGCCAACTGTCGTCGGAGACAGGATCTCCCAGGGAATCAAGCACGCATTCGACCCTCAGAATATTCTGAACCCATGCATCCTCGGCCAGTAACATGAGCACACTGACATTTGACGAGATCAACGAGTCGGCCGTTCCGGCCGATGCCTTGCGTCCGTGCGCGCTCGAAGGGACGCCACTCGCCGCGGCACTTCCCGGCATCAACGCGTGCGTCCACTGCGGCTTTTGTCTGCAGGCATGTCCAACATACCTGACCCTCGAGGACGAGAACGAAAGCCCCCGCGGAAGAATTTTTCTCATGCGATCGCTGCTCGAAGGAACTGTCACTCCAAACGACGAATCCGTGCGAACGCACATCGACCGATGCCTCGGTTGCCGGGCGTGTGAAACAGCGTGCCCGTCCGGTGTGCCCTATGGACAACTGCTCGAGGCAACGCGAGCGACGCTGCGCGAAGCAGAGCTCCCGCCGGTTACGGCGAGGCTGATTCTGTTTGTCTTCGCCCATCCGCGCTTGATGCGAGTCGCGATGTTTGCATCGCGGTTGCTGGCAGCAACTCCGATTCCGACGATCATGTCGCGAGTCGCTGGCCGCGTGGGGTTCGGGATGGCGATGCTCGCTTCGGCCGGCTCGCCGCTCGAGCGCGATCCATACTTCCCGGAAACGACTGGCAAGCGAGGCACGACGTCGGTGCTGCTTGGCTGCGTGATGGAAGGGTTGTTTACCGAAACCAATCGGGCGACCGAGCGGGTTCTCACCAGGAATGGTTATCGGGTGACGCCGGCTCCCGGACAGGGATGCTGCGGCGCGCTTCATGCTCACGCCGGAGATCTCGAGGCCGCCCGGAAGCTTGCGAGGGTGAACATCGAGGCGTTCGAAAGGTCGCCGGCGGATTTCATCTCCGTGAACGCCGCGGGATGCGGAGCGATAATGAAGGAGTACGGTCACCTTCTCGGAGACGACCCCGAGTGGCGAGATCGCGCCGCTGCGGTTGCGTCGCGAGTGAGAGATGTATCCGAGTTGCTCGCCGCGGCGGGGCCCGTGCCGGGAAATCGGATGCCGCTCCGGATTACGTACGATGCACCGTGTCACCTGGTGCACGCCCAACGGGTGACGCTGCCGCCGCTCGCGGTGCTCGCTGCAATTCCGGGACTCGAGCTTGTTCCGCTTCGCGATTCGGAGAATTGCTGTGGCAGTGCTGGCATCTACAATCTCATCGAGCCCGAGACTTCGGATGCGGTGCTCGCTCCCAAGCTCGAGAATAT
Organism: Gemmatimonadales bacterium; assembly: GCA_038254845.1. Lineage (GTDB taxonomy): Bacteria > Gemmatimonadota > Gemmatimonadetes > Gemmatimonadales > Gemmatimonadaceae > UBA4720. Next base: position 27,961 of record JBBSFT010000007.1, read on the forward strand.
CGCCGAGACGGGCGCGGCGTTCGTGGCCACGGGAAATCCGGGGTGCATGATGCAGATTGGCGCGGGCCTCCTGCGGTCGGGATCCCGCGCGCGCGCGATCCATCCGGTCGATCTGCTCGATGCGTCCTATGCGATGGGCAGTCAGCCATAGGCGCGGTCGGAAAGTGGTAGCATTGCCGCGAGCGCATCGCTTAATTGAATTTATGTCTTCCGCTACTGAGTATGCCGCGATGCGGTCTGGTGCACTGCTGATCGATCGCAGCGACAGGACGCGAATTCGGTTCGGCGGTGCGAAGGCCGCAGAGCTCGTCACCGGGCTCGTGACGAACGATGTGCTGTCGCTTATGCCTGGCCACGGTCAGTACGCCGCCGCGTTGACGCCAAAGGGAAAGATTGCCGCCGACATCAGGATTTTCGCCGATCGGGATGGCCTCCTGACTGACACTTCGGCGCGCGCATCGGCCGGCTGGCGGGAGATTGTCACGAAGTATGTGAACCCGCGTGTCGCTCCTTATCGGGACGTCACGCTGGAGACACGCGACCTTGGTGTATTTGGCCCAAAGGCTCGCCGGATTGTTGCGGTGGCAACCGGAGCGGACGAGGCAGAGCTCGAGCTACTGCTTCCCTACTCCCATCTGTCGGTGGGGACAGATGCTGCCCGGATGATGATCATTCGGGTGAGCGAGATCGAGGTGGATGGTTACGAGCTGATCCTGCCGGCGGCGATCGACCCGGGGATTCGCGATGCGATCCTGGCGGCGGGCGCCGTCACCGGCTCACCGGAGGCGTGGGACATTGCCCGGATCGAGGCGGGTCGGCCGGAATGGGGAATCGACATGAACGATGCGACCATTCCGCAGGAGGCCAATCTCGATGCGTTGGGAGCGATCTCATACACGAAGGGGTGCTACACCGGGCAGGAAACTGTTGCCCGCGTGCATTTCCGCGGTCACGTGAATCGGTTTCTGCGACGGCTGCATTTTGTGAGTGCGTCAATTCCGCCGACGAACGCCGAGCTGACCGACGATGCGGGGAATGTCGTTGGTGACATCAGGAGCGTGGCGATGTCGCCGCGTCAGGGAGGCGTGGCAGTGGCGATGGTGCGCCGGGAGGTACTGCCGGGAACGACTCTTCGGGCGAGGTGGGAAGGTGGCGAGTGTACAGTGCAGATAGCCGCCATAGAAAAAGGCGCGACTGGATAGCCGCGCCTTTTCTGACGAGCGTGGAGAAGAGTTACTTCTTCTTCATCATCTTCCCGGCTTTCATCATCGAATCTTTCATCATCGAATCCTTCATCATCGAATCCTTCATCATCGTCGAATCCATCATCTTCATTCCGGTGTCCATTGCGGCCGGAGCGGGCGCCATTGCTGCGCTGGTGTCTACCACGGCTTCATCCTTCTTCGTGCATGCGGCAAGAGCGAGAACTGCGACAACGAGTGCGATGCGCTTCATTTGGAAATCTCCATAGAGAGGGGGCCAACGTGATTAAACGCCGGTCCGTGCATGCTGTCGCGATGCTCGTTAATGGCGCGGCGAAAAAGTTATCCTTTCCGAAATGGGTGTCAAGAGTAGCGTACCCCCCGGAAGACGCGAAAGATAACGCGTTTTGGGCGTCGTGGAACCTTCATGCGGTAGTTGGGTCAAATCCCGAGCGCTAGATTACAGGCCTTCCTCTCTTTGCCGCAGTCCGGAGTAATTTTGCCGCCGCAACTCCCCGAAACACTTGGCGCCCTGAAGCGTTCGAAATGGGGCCAGCCAGATATCGCCGTTCGCTCGGTAAAAGACGAGCTCCGCGCCAACCTCCTGAGCCGTCTTGCGAAGGGCGGCCCGCTGTTCGAGGGCGTAGTTGGATACGAAGACACGGTAATGCCGCAGATCGTCAATGCCCTGCTCTCCCGGCACAACCTGATTCTGCTCGGCCTTCGCGGCCAGGCGAAGTCGAGAATTCTCCGGGCGCTCACCACGCTTCTCGATGACCAGCTACCGATCGTCGCCGGAAGTGAGGTGAACGACAATCCGTTCGCTCCGATTTCCAAATTCGCGCGAAACATCCTCAATGAATGTGGAGATGCAACGCCAATCGCCTGGATCGGGCGCGACAGCCGGTTCGTTGAGAAGCTCGCGACTCCGGACGTGACTGTTGCCGATATCATCGGCGACGTCGATCCGATCAAGGCCGCGCGTGGCGGGCACGTGCTGAGCGATGAGCTCACGATTCACTATGGAATGCTACCACGCGCGAACCGCGGCATTTTCGCACTGAACGAGCTTCCCGATCTCGCCGGCAAGGTCCAGGTCAGCCTGTTCAACATCATGCAGGAAGGCGACGTTCAGATCAAAGGCTATCCGATTCGCCTTCCGCTCGACGTACTTCTCTGCTTCACCGCCAATCCCGAGGACTATACGGCGCGTGGCAAGATCATCACGCCGCTCAAGGATCGGATCGGCAGCGAGATCCAGACTCACTACCCGGAAGAAGTCTCAACCGGCATGGCGATCACCGAGCAGGAAGCGTGGACGGACCGCGGTACAAAACCGATTCGCGTGCCCGACTTCATCGCGGAAGTTGTCGAGCGGATCGCGTTCGAAGCGCGAGATGACAAGCGCATCGACAAGCGGTCTGGCGTCTCGCAGCGCATGCCGATTACGGTATTGGAGAACATTGTCTCGAACGCCGAGCGGCGCACGCTTCTTACCGGCGAGTCGGAGATCGTTCCGCGCATCGGCGACATCTACGCCGCGCTCACCGCAATCACCGGAAAAATCGAGCTGGAGTACGAGGGTGAGCTGGTTGGGGGACACAACATCGCGCGCGAGCTCATTCGGCGCGCAGCGGACGCTACGTTTCAGGAGCGGACAGGCGGGGTCAATGCCGACGACATTATCATCTGGTTCGACGGTGGTGGAGCCCTCCAGGTGAATGACGACGTGTCAGCGGACTCCGTCGTCGATGGCTTTCGCTCTGTCCCAGGACTGCTGGGAATTGTCGAGGCGGCCGGCCTCGCCGAGAAACATGACAGGCCGATGGTTGCCGCCGCATGCGAGCTGGTTCTCGAATCGCTCGTCGCCCGCCGAAAAATATCGCGGAGCGACGCCGGACTATACTCGCGCTCGCACGACGAGAAGCGCCGCCGGCCGTACCAGGAATAAACGGCCGGGCCTGCCTGGTTAGTCCACCGGGTTCGTGGCGAACACAGTTGCTTCGGTCAGCATTGCCCGGTCGTTCATCGACAGCATATCGCAGATAACGGCAGCGATGTCCTCCCCCTCGAGCTTGCTGCTGTTCGCCGGCCGGGGCCGGCCAAGATTTGCGAAGAAATTGGTCTGAACTTCCGACGGATTCACCTGCATCACCCGGATGTTGTTCTTGCGCAGCTCCAATCTCCAGCTCTCGGTGAGGCCGTTGACCGCAAACTTGGTCGATGCGTAGGTGCTGCCGCCGGCCGAGCCGCGTTTGCCGGCGGTCGATGAGATGTTGACAATGTTTCCCTTATTCTGGCCCACGAAATGGCGGGCGGATTCGCGCGCCACGAGCATTGCGCCGAGGACATTCGTCTCCCAGACGCGCCTGAAGTCATCAGCCTTGGTCTCGACCAGGGGTGCCCAGCTTCCGAACCCGGCGTTATTGACGAGAATGTTGAAGCCGCCCAGCTCGGCGATTACGCGCTTTACCATCCGTACAACGTCATCCTCGTGCGACACGTCAGCAACAATACCAAGTGCGCCCAACTCGGCCGCGGCCTGCTCGACGGCGTCGGCTTTGCGACCGCAGATCGCCACATCGGCACCGCGATCTCTCAACAACTGAGCAGTCGCATAGCCGATCCCCGAGCTGCCGCCAGTGATGAGAACTTTGCCGGTCTTCAGATCCATCTCGTCTCCACGTGTATGCGCGCTGGCTACGGCGCGCCGATGATTTCCGCTGCTTTCGTCACGAAGATCGCGACGTCTTCCTCGGTCGTATCGAACGACGTCACGAATCGGGCCTCGCTGATACTCTCGGTCCATACGTGAAACGACGACAGCTGTTGCAGAGCGGCAATATGCTCACGCGGAATTGTCGCAAACACTTCGTTCGCCTGCACGCGCTGCGTGAGCGCGACTCCCGGAAGCGACGCCAGACCAGAACCAAGCAGGGTGGCCATTCGATTCGCATGCGTTGCGCTCGACAGCCAGAGATCGTTGTCGAGCAAGGCGTCGAACTGCGCTGCGATGAAACGCATCTTCGATGACAGCTGCGCCCCCTGCATTCGTCGATACTGAAAGTCAGCGGCCAGCCCGGGATTGAAGAAGATGACTGCCTCTCCCGCAATCATGCCGTTCTTGGTGCCACCGAACGAGAGAACGTCCACGCCGGCGTCACCTGAAATCTCGCGAAGCGAGCAGCCGAGGTGCGCCACCGCATTCGCCAGGCGCGCGCCATCCATGTGAAGCGCGAGCGCGTGGTCGCGGCAGTATGCGGAAATAACGCGAAGCTCGTCCGGCGAATAGACCGTCCCGTACTCCGTCGCCTGCGAGATCGACACCGCACTCGGCTGCACGTGATGATCGTCGCCGAAGTGATGCAGATGCATCGCAATCCTGTCGCGATCGATCTTTCCGTCCGGGGACGTAACGGGCGACAGCTTGCAGCCGACATGTTTCTCCGGCGCGCCGCATTCCGACGTGTAGATGTGGGCTGTCTCACTACAGATGACAGTGTTGAACGGAGCGGCGATTGTCTGGAGCCCGAGCACATTCGCGCCCGTTCCCGAGAAAACGAAGAAGATTTCGGCGTCGCCGCCGAAGACGTCGCGGAGTCTTGCAATCGTGGCCGCTGTGTAAACATCATGGCCATACGATGGCACATGCCCCGAGTTGGCGGCCGTTATTGCCGCGATTACCTCGGGGTGAACACCAGCCCAGTTGTCGGACGACAAATGCCGACGGCTTGTTGCCACCAAAGGGCGCGACCGTTACGTCGCCGGCTACAGCGTCACTGAGCCTTCGCCACTTCGGCTGCGAGCTCCGCATAAGCGCCTTCGTTAAGAGCGCCGAACTTCAAATTCCGCCACCGGATCGTTCCGTCCTTGCCGATAACGAAGACTGTTCTGCTGGCGTAGGTGCGTCCCGGATTGTGAGAGCCGTACAGATCTGCGACAGTGAGCTGCGAATCGGACGCAAGCGCGAACGGAAACTTCATGTCGCCTGCCCATGACGCGTGACTTGCAACGCTGTCCACCGAAATCGGAATGACCACAGTCTTTTTTCCAAACATCTTTGCGTACTCGTCCCGGAATTTTGTCAGCTCGGCGGTGCAACCGGAGGTTCTGTCGCCTGGGTAGAATGCGAGAACGACCACCTTTCCTCTGAGGCTGCTCAGCTTGAGCGGGATCTTGCGCGCACCAAGACTGTCTGCCCACGGCAGCGTGAAGTCCGGCGCGACCTTTCCGATGTCGATCGTTGCCGGCGGAGGTGGAGCCGCTGGCGCGGCGGCGGGTTGAGCGACCGTTGGCGCAGCAGTCTGCGACAACGCTATGGACGCCGACAATGCGCACGCTCCGAGAACCATCACTACTGCACCCGCACGTTCTTTCCGAGTAGACATCCAGCACTCCTTATGTGGTATGCAACGCTTCACAAATCTAATCGGCGGCGAACTGGCGCAATCTCCCTATACTGAACTGCGTGGCGTGTGAGTGAGGAGCCAGTTCACGACATCGCGAAAGACAAGCTCGCGGTCGAGATCGTTATGAGGCTCGTGATATCCGCCTGGATAGATATGCAGTGTCTTGTCGGAGCTCGACATGAGCGCGAGCAACTCCCTGCTCCCCTCCGGCGAATTCACTTTGTCCGCCCCGCCATGCACAATGAGAACCGGCATCGTGATTTCGTGTGCGCGCGCCCGGACTCGATCGACGGCGGCAAGCGCTTCGGTGCCCCATCGAGCAGTGACCTTCGTCTGGACCAGCGGATCGGCAAGATATTCTTCCACCGCCCTTCCATCGCGCGACAATGCGGACGCATCGAGGCCGAGCCGAATCAAAAACGTCGGATGAAGCTTCGACAGCAGACGGGCGAGGAAGATAAGGTGTGGCTTTGCCGCCCCGGTCGGAACGAGGGGATGGCCGCTCATGATGAGTCCGGCCAATCCATCCGGGTGGTGTATTACGTAGTCGCTGGCGATGAGCGCGCCGAGGCTGTGACCGTAGAGAAAGATTGGCAAGCGCGGGAAGTGAGTGGACGTGTAACGCAAAAACTCACGAACGTCTTCCCGGTATTCGCTCCAGCCGTCAACGTGGCCGCGGATTCCTGGCGACTTGCCGTGGCCGCGATGATCGAATGACGTCACGGCGAAGCCGCTGGCCGTCAACGCGTTGATGAGCGCGGGATACCGGCCGGAGTGCTCTCCAATTCCATGAACGAGCGCAACAACGGCTTTGATGGCGCCATCCGGCTGCCAGGTCTGGAGAAACAACCCCAACCCTTCAGCCCCATGAAAGGTTGTCTCGCGATGCGCGGTCATGAGCTCCAATCTGGTGCCGCGGCGGGGAGGCGCAATATGCTTGATGGAGCGGAACGACCGAAAAAAAGGATACCGACATCGTGCTGACAACGGTGATGGGAATGCATCACGTGCGGGAATGCTCCCTCACAGCTGATGCGACCTGCACCGTCCCCGCCTACGCCATGCACGGTGGTGGACCGCACGCCAAGCTGCACGTTGCTGTGGAGCCCGGACTCAGGAGAGCGCGGCTCGGGGCCGGCGGCGTTCATCATGTCGCGTTGGGAACTCCGACGGTGGATCAGTACCATCGATGGCACCAGCGACTCGATTCGCTTGGCGTGCAAAACAGCGGCGAGTCAGCTGCGGGCGGAGTCGTTGACCTGCCGATAGAACACCAACTCGAGCGTGGCTCCCGGGAGAACCGCTGCCCAGCGTGAGAACAGCTCGCCTCGTTTCGCCTTCACTCGTTCGAGCATCTCATCCGTAAGCACGGGTAGCTCAACGCGACTGCCGCTACCTTCGACGTAAAGCCGCCCTTGGTCGAGGAGCTCGTCCGCTGTCCACTCGGCACCCATCCGACGCTGCATGTCGAGCAAGCCAACAATGAGCTCCACCTCGAGCGCTTCGCGCGGTACCACTCCTCGGGGCCACGGCGTGGCGAAGTCTGCGAAATCCCAGCCATCGGCAACGAGACCGAAGAAGCCGTGGTTGTATCCGAGCGCAGTCTCAACGGCGAAGTGCGTCAAATCGTGCGACGGGAATACGATTCCGACCGATCCTTCCTGACGCTGCCACGTAACTGTGCCATCGGCGCGCTCACAGGTGATTGCAGCAGACCCGTCAGCGCGGCGCTTGAGGCGGATTTTGAGGTCGGGGGCGATCAGTGAACCCTTCCCGTGATGCCGATCGTTACTTGCCACTCCAGCCAAGCGTCTTGTCGATCGTTACAACCGCCACCGAATGGTATGTCGGTCGCGCGCGCTTGTAGATGTCCATTGCGATTGGCCGTCCCCAGTCGGTCTTCGCGAGATCGGCATAAAGCGGCGCGACGAACTTGCGACGTCCCTGCGATGTGAGAAATCGATCCAGCGCCGCGAACGCCGGCTGATAATGATTGCGAATGGCGATCTTGAGCCAGGCAAACTCGATCTCGCTGTTGCCGCTGGCCGACAGGTGGAACGCGTTGTCGAGCTCAGCGAGACGTGCTGCGGGAATCGTGTCGGTCAACGCGCCGAGGAAGTGAAGCCATTCGTGCGTCGACCACTTGCCGGTTTGAATCGCCGATGCCATACCCCCGTTCTTCCAGGCGGTGGCCTGACTGTCGACGGCGGCGAAAGCCGTTGAATGAACCGGGGCGATGTTGGCGGGAATTCCCGGTTGATACACCCACTCCTGCAGGTTGATTTTCTGCGCCTCGTCGGCAGTCAGCAGCTTCTCCTTCATGTATGCGAGCATAATCGCCGACGTCATTGGCTGGAACGCGAAATGGTCGAAGTAATCGCGGAGGAATTTGTCGAGACGGTCACGGCCAACGACTGATTCGACCGTTTGCAGAAATGCCGCGCCCTTTTCGTATGCGATGTCGGTTGTGCCTTCGTCGGGATCGCGACCCGCCAGGTCGAGGTGAAGCTGCGTGTCGCGCGACGACGGACCACCCGCGTTAACGACTGCTTTCGTCATGCCTTCCCGTCCGAGAACCCGAAGCATGTCCGCGTAGTCCTTTCCGCGAAGCTCTTCCATGATTCGGCTTTCGATGTACGTGGTAAATCCTTCGTTCAGCCAGAAGTCGTTCCAGTTCGCGTTGGTGACGAGATTGCCGGACCACGAGTGCGCGAGCTCATGAGCGACGAGACTTACAAGTGAGCGATCGCCGGCGAGAACAGTCGGTGTCGCGAACGTGAGCGTGGGATTTTCCATTCCGCCGAACGGGAACGATGGCGGAAGAACGAGAAGATCGTAGCGACCCCAGCGATACGGACCGTAGAGCTTCGATGCCGCGCCGACCATCGCGTCTACTTCCTTGAACTCACTCGCTGCCTTGTCGACAACGGACGGCTCGGCGTACACGCCGGTGGTCGTTCCGATTGGGCGAAACGCAATGTCGCCAACGGCGAGCGCGATGAGGTAGGGCGGTATCGGCTTGTCCATCCGGAAGCGGTAGACGGTCCGTCCCGCCGAATCTCGTTCGGCGCCATCTCCCACGTGGTTCGCGCTCATCACGGCGCGCATCCCGACGGGAGTGTGAATCGCAGCATCGTAAGTCTGCCTGATGCCGGGCCCATCCTGCGTCGGAACCCACGTGCGGGTGAGAATTGCTTCGCCCTGCGTGAACAGGAACGGAAGCTTCCTGCCCGCAGTCTGCGCCGGGTCCAGCCACTGAACTGCCGCTGCCTGCGGCGACGTCTCGTAGACGATGACGATGGTGTCGCCTTTCGGTGGCAACGCGACCGTGAGCGGCGCGCCGAGGAACGGTTTCGTTGCGCCGATGTTGAAGCCGAGCGGCGCGCCCGCGGCGTCTGTCACTGTCTTGATGGCGAGATCACGCGTGTCGAGCACGATGCTGTCGGCGGCGCCGGTTCGCGCAACAGTCAACCGAGCGGTGCCGCTCAGCTTGTGCGTCGTGAAATCCGGCGTCAGATCGAGCGATACATTCGTCACGCGCGCCTTGCCGGGCTCGGCGAACGAATGCATGTCGTGAGGGAAAGCCGGCGTCGACGGAACTCCCGCGGGTTTGTTGTCGGCGGGTGAGCACGAGGCGACCGCAACGGCGAGAAGCACCGCCGAACTCAGGCGGCGCGCGAATGGCTGAACGGGAATGGTGTGCGTCATGGCCGCGGAAGTGTGACGGTGAATGTCGAACCCTCTCCGAGCTTGCTGCTGACTCTCAGGTCGCCATTCATGGCGCGGGCGAGTTGCCTGCTGATCGCGAGCCCGAGTCCGACGCCTTCGTCTCGCGCATCAAGCGCTTTCCTGGATTGGATGAACGGCTCGAAAATCTTCTCGGTATCAGCCGCATCGATGCCGATGCCCGTATCGGCAACGACAATTGACACATTCTCGCTGGTGGGCTCGACCGAAACCGAGACCGTGCCTCCGGCCGGAGTGAACTTGAGCGCGTTCGCGAAAAGATTGAGAAGGATCTGCTTCGTCCTGTCATCGTCAGCGAGAATCTTCAGGTCGCCGTCGGACAGGCTTGTCTCGATGTGAAGTCCCTTCGTGTCACTTTGTGGCTTCACCATATCGAGAACCGACTCCACCAGATCGCGAACGCGCAGCTCAGTCTGGCGAAACTCGATTCTTCCCGACCCGAGCTTCGCAAAGTTCAGCACGTCGTCAACAAGTTTCTGGAGGTGTGCCTTGCTCCGCTGGATGCGCCCGAGGTCCGTCATCTGTTCTTCGGTCACGGGGCCGCGCACTCCCATTTCGATAAGCTGGGCGTATCCGCCAATCGCATTGAGCGGCGTGCGGAGCTCGTGACTCATTGCAGCAAGAAAGTCGCTCTTCGCGCGATTCGCTTCCGTTGCTTCGCGTGTCAGGCGCGCAAGCTCCGCCTCGTTTCTTTTCTGCTCTTCGATGTCTGTATTGCTTCCGAACCAGCGTCTGATCTCGCCATTTTCGTCGCGCTGCGGGACAGCACGAGCGAGATGCCAGCGGTACGCATTCGCCTCCGCGCTCCACAGCCTGAACTCCATTTCGTATGGCTCTCCACTCGCGAGAGAGCGCGTCCACCGATCGGCTGTCGGCGCGAGATCGTCCGGGTGGAGCACGGCAAGCCACTGGGCACCCGTGACTTCGTTCGGGTCTTTCGCAAAGTAGCTGGCAGAGCGCTCGCTGACAAAATCGAGTTCCCCATCGGGTGTTGCTGTCCAGACCTGCACCGGAATGGAGTTGGCCATGAAGCGGTACTGTGCTTCACTTTCCTGCGCGTCGCGTCGCGCTTGCTCGCTCACGACAAGAAGCCCTTCGCCGTCACGACGTGCGCGCACGGCGGCCGAGACATCAGTCCCGTGCGCAACGACGCCAATGATCTCACCGCCGTTTCCGCGAAGCGGTTGGTAGACGAAATCGGCGTACGCCTGGCGCGACGCCGAGCCCCGCGTGGTGAGCGTAATCGGAATCTCACGACCGAAAAACGGCTCGCCTGTTGTGTACACGTTGTCGAGTAAATCGATGAAACCCTGCTCGCGTATCTCAGGGAGAGATTCCGCAACAGACCTTCCAATGAGGTCGTGCTTTCCGACGAGCTCGATGTATGCATCGTTCACATATTCGAAAATGTGATGCGGCCCTTTTAGCACAGCGAGAAATGCCGGAGCCTGATCGAAGACATCTCGCAGCTGTCGCTCGGCTCGCTCGGCGGCGGTCCGAGCGTGCTCCGCGTCGGTCTCCGCCCGCACCTGACTTGTGGTCTCCGCCGCGATGTTGAGATAGCCGACTATTGTTCCGAATTCGTCGCGTATCGGGCTCAGCGAGAACGTGAACCACGCTTCATCCGCTGGCCCATTGGTTCGCTCCATCAGAAAGCGCGCATTCTCCGCAAATGTCGGGGGACCACCATCACTCATCTGCTTGAACATCGGCGCGATGTCGGACCAGATCTCCGACCACACGACGCGGCCGGGCTCGCCCAGCGCGCGCGGATGCTTCGCTCCGAGCAGTTGGCAGTACGCGTCGTTGTAAATGAGGATCAATTCGTCACCGCACCACAAGTTGATCGGAAATGGCGATTCGAGGATCATCCGGACCGCAGTCCTGAGCGCCGCGGGCCAGTCGGAAACCGGGCCAAGGGCTGTCTCACTCCAGTTGATGCAACGACCGGCCTCGGCGATTTCGCTCGTGCCCGAAAACAACTCGGATGCGTGAAGACGATCGTCTCCAGAAAGAACTGGCTGCGTGTCCGAGCGGGGGGGTGACATCGGCAAAATATAACCATCTGTTCACGACCTTATTTTGCCGTCTTCCCCTCAAGGCTTCGGTTGACCACGATCGATTCGAAGATTCCCTTCAGCGTTTTCATCGTCACGACGTGACCGCCGACGTTGATCGCGCGCGGGAAGCAGTAGTAACGCATCAGACGACAACTGCGATCGCGAAGCCGTCGTAGCCTTTAGCGCCCACGGTCTGTATCACGGTCGCCGCTACGCGAGGCTCGGCGCCCATCATCTCGACGGCTTCACGCGAGGCGCGGATCGAGGCGTCTTCGCTTTGAGAATCGGCGAGCCCGCCGTCGCGAACGATGTTGTCAATGACGATTACGCTGCCGTGACACGTGAGTTTTAGCGCCCAGTCGAAGTAGTGCGCATTATTCGGCTTGTCAGCGTCGATGAAGACAAAGTCGAACGGGGTTCCGCCCTCTGCCTCAATCGACACGAGCGAGTCGAGCGCCTTCCCAACGCGAATATCCACGATGTGGTCGAGTCCGGCGCGGACGAGGTTCCGTTTCGCAACGGCTGCATGCCCTGGATCGAACTCGAGCGTCACGACCTGGCCGCCCGCGGGGACCGCGCGCGCGAGCCAGATCGTGCTGAAGCCACCGAGGGTACCGATCTCGAGGATGCGCCGCGCGCCAGCGAGACGGGCAAGGATATTGAGAAATGCGCCCTGGCTCGCGGTGACGTCGATCGCCGGGAGCCCACCGTCGGCGTTTGCCGCGATTGTTGTCGCAAGAACTTCGTCCGAGAGGCCGAGGGCCTCATCGATGTAGCGATCGACGGCAGTCCAGATTTCCGGGGTCATTCGATCGCGCCGTGACGGTTGAACCACTCGCCAGATTTGAGCTTTCGAATCATGTTCGACCTCAGCGATGGTGGTGGATCTGGCGCGCCGAACGAGAATAAAAAGCGCACGGCGAACACTTATGCGACGGCGCTGCTGGCACGCGGAATGACAAGCTCCCAGCCGGTGTCGAATTGGAGCTCGGGGCGATCGCCCGGCGCGAATCTCATTCGCTCGACGCGCGCTCCGATCAGCGAGCAGAGCGCATCACGCGATCCCGAATCGGGAAAGCGGAACCGGCGTGAGCCCGCGGTGATGACCGGATTGCCCGTGATGACAACAACCACTCCGCCAAAATCCATCTCGATTCCACGCACCAGAAAGCGCACCGACGCAACGCGTCTGCCAGTGATTTGCGGGAAGGCGGGGGGTGCGACAGATATCAACTGGAGGCGGTGCGCCTCGCCGCTCTCGTTCGGGTTTGCGATGCCGTGTTCCGACTGGAGCCGTTGCTGTCGCTCTCCCTGCTCCAGTCTGGCCTCGAGCTTTGCCTGTTGTCTTCCCCGCTCGCGGCGGCGGTAGCGGTGAAGCTGTTCCCAGACGACTCCGATGACAAATCCGATGCCGAGACCCGCAATGCCCGAGAAGACGCCCGCCCCGGTCACGATCACGAAGAAGTACCAGAGCCCGCGTGCGAACCGCCCGGCGTCGAGTTGGCCCGCGAGAAGCTCCCACGCCAAAGGCGCGGAGCCGAGAAATCCGAGGAGAAAGCCGCAATAGGCGGAGAGATCCTTGATCGCCGTCCGGCGAAGGTGATAGAACTCGGATTTCATTAGTCTTTTCCTGACGAGTGTCATCCGCAAACTGTGAAATGTCGAGCACGTTTGCAAACATGGTTGACACCTCAATTCACTCACGTTATTTGACGAGCTTACCTTCGCGACTCCAATAGATGCCAGCCACCCTTACGCCCGACGACCAGCCGGAAGCCATCGTGGAGTCCGCTCCGACTTCGGCAGAATTATCTCGGCGCGAGTTTCTGCTTCGCGCGGGCCAGGCAGGGTTTGGCATGGCGCTCGTTGGGCGTGACTTCATTCAGCGGGGCGCGGTTGCGGGCATTGGACCCATCGCCGATGCTCCCGGAGTCGATGACGTGCCCAATCTCGGCGCGACATACTCCGGGCTGCGCTGGCGGATGCTCGGCCCGTTTCGCGGGGGACGCGTCGCCGCGGCGACAGGAGTGCCGGGTCGCCCGGGCGAATTCTATTTCGGCGCAGTCAATGGTGGCGTGTGGAAGTCGATCGATGCAGGCCGGATATGGCTGCCGGTGTTCGACTCGCAACCGGTTGCGTCGATTGGAGCGATCGCTGTCGCCCCGTCGTCGCCCGATACGATTTACGTGGGGAGCGGTGAGTCAACGCTCCGCGATTCCGTCGGGTTTGGGAATGGCGTCTACAAGTCGCGCGATGCGGGCCGGACGTGGAGGCACATTGGGCTCGACGACACTCAGCACATCGGCAAGATCGCCGTCGATCCGCGCAATCCGGACATCGCGTTCGTGGCAGCGATTGGACATCTGTATGCAGCGAATGCGCAGCGCGGTGTGTTTCGCACGACCGATGGCGGAAAAAGCTGGAAGAAGGTGCTGTACCGGAATGAAAATGTTGGCGCGGTCGAAGTCGTGATCGATCCGACAGATTCGCGCATCGTCTACGCGGGCTTGTGGAACACGCGGCGGCCCCCGTGGTTCACCTATGCGCCGACCAATGGTCCAGGCGGCGGAATCTTCAAGTCGGTCGATAGCGGCGAGACGTGGACGCAATTGACCGGTGGGCTGCCACAGGAAGGAATTGGCCGGACGGGAATTGCGTTGTCGCCGGCTAATCCGCGACGTGTGTATGCCGTCGTCGATTCTCTTGTGCCCGAGCCTCCGCCCACAACCGAGCCACCGCAGGGTTCTCCCGTTCCGGCTCCCGCCCGCGGGGTGCGGTCCGGAGCCGGCGCCCCTCCTGGTCAGGGGGGATTCTTCCGCTCCGACGATGCGGGCGCAACGTGGACCCGGCTGTCGAACGACAGTGCGTTGTGGGGTCGCGGCTGGTACTTCTCGAAAGTGACCGTCGATCCGAAGAACGCGGATATCGTCTATGTGCCGAACGTTGCCGTAAACAGGTCACGCGACGGAGGCAGGACATGGGACGTGATGCGCGGATCGCCCGGCGGTGACGACTATCATCAGGCGTGGATCAATCCTGACGACACGGACGTCATGATCGTCGCGAGCGATCAGGGTGCGATTATCACCCATAACGCGAAGTCCGACGATCCGCGGAACGTCACGTGGAGCTCGTGGCTCAATCAGCCCACGGCTCAGCTCTATCACCTCTCGGTTGATTACCGTTTTCCGTACTGGGTAACGGCGGCGCAGCAGGACAGTGGGGCGGTGGCGGTTCGATCTCGCGGAAAATTCGCGGAGATCTCGATGCGTGACTGGGAGCCGATTGCACCGGGAGGGGAGAGCGGCTACACGGCTGGCGACCGGCTGAATCCGGGTGTCATCTACGGTGGCACCGGAACACGCTACAACCTCGAGACGAACACTCCGATTCGCGGAACGACTTCTCCAAAATCGCCGGAGACTGCTCGCGCGGACTGGACCCAGCCACTCGTGTTCTCGAAGGCTGATCCCAAGTCACTGTATTACGCGAATCAGTTTTTGTTCAAGACCGCCGACGGCGCGGTGACATGGAATCAGATCAGTCCCGATCTCACGCGGCCCGAGGGAGCTCCGCCGACGACGCTTGATGCGACGGCCGCGGCGGCAACCGATCGCAACGGCAAGCGCGGCGTCATTTACACAATTGCGCCGTCTCCGCTTGTTGCGTCGATGCTGTGGATTGGAACCGACGACGGACTGATTCATCTCACGACCGACGACGGCAAGACATGGAAGAATGTGACGCCGCCGGTCATCTCGGCGTGGAGTCGGATTACGATGATGGAAGCCTCGCACTTCGATGCGAGCGAGGCGTATGCAACGGTTGACCGGCACCAGCTTCAGGACTTCGAGCCATACATCTATCGCACGCGCGACTCGGGACGAACGTGGCAGCGCATCACGAAGGGCCTGCCGGGTGGCGTGTATGTTCACACGATCAAGGAAGACCCGAAGCGTCGCGGCCTGCTGTTCGCCGGCAGTGAGCGTGGCGTGTATTTCTCGCTGGAAGACGGTAACAACTGGAATCCGCTTCAGCTCAATCTGCCGGTGACGTCCATGCGCGATATGGAGATCTATGAGAACGATCTCATTGTCGCGACGCACGGACGCGGGTTCTGGGTGATTGACGACATCAGTCCGCTTCGGCAAATCGATGTCTCGACGAAACGGAGGGACGTCGTGTTATTCAAGCCAGCCGACTCGTTCAACCTCATCGGCGCGGTCGACAACGGCACTCCGGTTCAGAAGGATGAGCCGCAGGCGCAGAACCCGCCAAATGGCGCTGCCATCGATTATTACCTGGGCCCCAAAGTATCGGGCCTTGTCTCGCTCGAGATTGTTGATGCGTCGGGCGCGAGCCTCCGGAAGTTCAGCACCAACCCGGCGCTCGAGACAGGAGTACCGCCATCGAGACAAAGCCAGGGAATTCCAAACGTGTCGCCGCTATGGCGAGCTGCTCCGGAGCCGTTTTCAGGCAGTCCAGGGATGCACCGCGTCGTGTGGAATCCGGTTGCTCCGCCGGGACCGGGGGCTGCGGGATCGCCAGGCGGAGGATTTCGCGGCGACGTTACTCCGCTCACCGGAACATTCACCGCGCGTTTGACTGCCAACGGAAAGACCGTGAGTCAGCCGTTCGTCGTCAAGCCGGATCCCCGCGAGCCAGGACCTTAGCATCGAACATCGCACGCCACCTCGCTACTTCACTATTAACCTCCGCGTATAGGCCATCGGCGTCCGCTTCAAGCCAATGGTCAGCACATACTCGCCGCGCGCGGGAGCATTGAATTCCGCGTCGAACGTCTCGCCGACGTCGAGCAGAAAGATGGCCGACCTCGCAGCGCGCTGATTCTTCGGAAGATCCGCGCCATCCTTCGCGAGCGGTTGCCACTGGGCCGGAATCGTGTCACGGCGAATCGCGACCACAATCTTGTCTGCTGCTCCGATGTTGACGAAGCGAAATCGGTGTCGGTGTCCGAACGCAACTTTCAGCGGCGCGGCGGTTGAATCGCCGTTGATCATCAGGTGGGGGGAATCGCCATCCCACCCCGTCACGAAGACGTGGTCAGTTGCCGGATCGAAGCGTTCGCCAGGCTCGAGCACGACCAGGGCACCGTACATACCCGATGTCAGCTGTTCCATGTCGTTCAGGTGCGTGTGATAAATGAACGTACCTGCTCTCGGGAGAGCGAGATGGGCTGTGAACGAATCGCGCGGTGCGATCATTGGAGCAAGCCGGCCTGCCGCACCGCTCCACCCGGCAACACCGTCGTTAAAGCTCAGCAGCTCGAGACCGTGCCAGTGAACCGACGTCGCGTCGTGAGCTCGATTGACGATCGTGATCTCGGTGGGCTCGCCTCGGTGGAGAACGATCACCGCTCCTGGCGGCTCGGTGGAATCTGACCGGGGCTCTGACCGATCTCGCTGGAGCACGTACGACATCGACAACGGCGTGCGTCCGGTGCGCGGACGCTCGTCAGCAAAGAGGCGAAGGCGGTTGACTGACTGCGTCGGCGACGGGCTCAGGGCCGCCGAGCCTGCGCGTTGATTCACGGTGATCCCCATGACCAGACCGGCCATGTGCTCGCGGGGATCGTCTCCGTGCGAATGCCCGTCACCCGCCGGCGGATCGAGCCGCGCCGCGGCACTGACTACATGAAATGCGACGTGACAATGAAACAGCCAGTTGCCGGCGCGGCTCGGGCTCCACCTCACGAGCATCGTGCTTCTTTCAGCCATTTGCTGCGTCACGGCAAGTCTTCGGTCGGCCCTCCGAAACGCGGTGTCGGCGAGATACGAACCCATTGCTTCGACGCGAAAATAGAATCCGTGGAGATGCATCGGATGACCGCGCGTGCTGGCGTTGATGATGCGCCACGACATGGTATCGCCGGTCGTTGCCGTGATTCGCTCTGTATATGGCCATGACTTGCCGTTGATGGCGAGCGCGTTTCGATACTCCTTGCCGACCGCGTCACCCCAGATGTTGATGACGAAAATTCGGTCGTTGAGGCGCCATCCCGGAGGATCGATCACGAACGCGGCGGCGAGCTGCTCGCGTTCGTGATTGGCGTAGTCGATTTTCCCCGCGTCGGCGAAATACATGTACGTCCCCGGCCTGCCGGCAGCGAAACGAACTGTGCGCGACGCGCCCGGTACGATCGCGACGCTGTCACCGGTTTCTGGCCGCGTGGCCATCCCGTGAACCCACAACGTAGAATCGGCGAGACCATTCCGGATCGTTGCTTCCACGACCGTGCCTGCTGGAACGCGGATTAGCGGGCCGGGAATCTGCGGCTCATGACCTTCCTCCGACCATGCAGCGACGTCCGCAAACGGACCATCAGGTGCCTCGGGATGCCACCGCGCCATCTGCACCGCGAGGCTGACCTTCAACACACCCTTCTCGAGCTTGCCAGCGGGCAGGCGGTTGTCGTTGGCCACAACCTCAGGCAGTGCACTGACGGAATGTGCGACCCGACTGGCGGAGACGGCCACGTGGTTCGCAAGAAGCACCGCTACAATCCAGAGGGACTGAACCAGGAACGCCATTCGCCGATCCGTGTATGGAGCGTGAGAATGTGCTGGTGGCTGGGAGAATTTGCCAGCCAGATGGCACCATCATTGCTTTTTTCTTCAGGCAGTCATCTCACCAATGAGGAAACGATGATCTCAATCAATCAGGCCGCGCGACGCGGCGTCGCAATATTGGCAGTAGCAGCAACCGGTGCATGCTCCGGCGCCGGCGGGCTCGGCAACGTTCTCGGCGGAGTGCTTGGCGGGCAGGGCCAGGGCCAGGGCCAGGGCCAGGGCCAGGGCCAGGTATCCGGAACCGTTCGGAACATCAACACCCGCAACGGCCAGCTCTCGATTCAGCAGTCGAACGGGCAGAGTGTCACGCTTCAGTACGACAACCAGACGCAGGTCGTCTACCAGAACCAGAACTATTCGGTCAGCAATCTCGAGTACGGTGATCGCGTCACGGCGCGCATCTCCAACAGCAACAACAATGGCTATTACACGGATCTGATCCAGGTCGACCAGTCGGTTTCCGGAAATTCGAATGGTGGTGTCGGCTCGTCCGCCAACGTGCAGACGTTCGAAGGAAATGTCGGGCAGATCGACCGCCAGAACGGATTGTTCACGGTGACCAGCCGGAACTATGGCACCCTTACCGTGTCGCTGCCGTACAATCCTCGCCAGACCGAGATCAACCGGTTCCAGTCGCTCCGCTCGGGTGACTATGTGCGCTTCTACGGAATCGTGCTGAACAACAATCGCGTCGAGCTGCGCCAGTTCAACTGACGTTAGGGCGAGCCGCTTCGGCGGCTCGCGCTGGCGCAGGGCCGCGGAGTCTGGCAGATTTTCGGCAGGCATCCCCACGGTGGGGTCACAGTGTTCCGCAGGAGGCCTGCAGTGCAGGTTCGCGGTTGATCGACGTCCTCAACACCGTGCCGGCAATCGGCCGTCGTCCGCTCGATGAAGAGCTCGATTTCTACGGGTTGACGCATGTTGGCAAGGTGCGCCCGAACAACGAAGATCATTTTCTTCTTTGCTAGCTTCAGCGCCGGGTCGAGGTCTACTACACAAGCCTGCCCAACCCCGAGGCACTGGTGCAGACCAAGCGCATTGCGTTCCTCGCCCTTATGGCGGACGGTGTCGGCGGAGCGCGAGCAGGCGAAGAAGCAAGCCGACTCGCCCTCGAGCATGTCGCCAAGTATGTAACTCACGCTCTCGACTGTTACTACACCACCGACGCTGACGACGACTCCAGCTTTGTTCGCGAGCTCGAGGAAGCGGCACTGAAAGTTCACTCGGAGATTGCAATCGAGGCAGCGACCAGGCCCGAGCGAAAAGGAATGGCAACGACTCTCACGCTCTGGCTCGGTGTCTGGCCCAACGCCTATCTCCTTCAGGTCGGTGACAGTCGCTGCTACCTGCTGCGTGATGACACGCTCATCCAGATCTCACGCGACCAGACGATGGCGGAAGAGTTTGTGGAGCAGGGCATCTTCACTCGCGCCGATGCGGCATTCAAGAAATGGTAGATAAAGTCGGCCCGGGGCGCATGCGAAGCGCTGCTTCAGGATGCTCTCGACGCTGGTGGGCAGGACAACATCACCATCATCGTCGGCCGCACAATTCCGCATGCCGGTGGCCAGACGGGCACCGCGGAATTGCCGACTACTGCGGCATAGCTGAAAAGACTACTTACCGAATCCTTTCTTCAGCGCGTCGGCCGCCATTTGCTCGGCAGCCATGGCCTTGTCGTTAACGGCTCCCATTCCGAAGAACTCGTGGGTAACGCCGTCGTAGGTTTCCTGGTCTGTTGTAACGCCTGCGGCGCGGAGCTTCTGAGCGAGGATTTCGCCGTCGGAGCGAAGCGGATCGATCTGCGCGTTGATGACCGTCGTCGGCGGCAACCCGGCGAGGTTGGCAGCAACGAGATTGACACGCGGATTGGCGCGATCCTGCGGGCCGTTGAGATAGTTGTCGAAGAACCAGCTCATCATCCGGCGATTGAGCGGCTTCGCCTGAGCGTTCTCGACATATGACGCGGTCGTCGTATCGGTTCCGGCAATCGGATACACCGATACAATTGCAACCGGCATCTGAATCTTCTTGTCGCGAGCCATGATCGCCGTCGCGACGGCCAGTCCACCACCTGCGCTTTCGCCGACGATTGCTACGTTCTTCGGATCGCCCTTGAGCGACGCCGCATTGGCGAGAGTCCAGACATAGGCTGCATACGCATCATCGTGCGCAGCAGGAAACTTGTGCTCGGGTCCCTGGCGATAGTCGATCGAAACCACGACCGCGCCGGCAAGCTTCGAGAGCGCGCGCGCTCCACCGTCATACACGTCCTTGTTACCGATGACCCAGCCGCCGCCATGGTAATAGACGACAACGGGAAACGGAGCCGAGCCAGTCGCCGGCGTGTAGATGCGCGCCGGAACGGCTCCCGTCGAGAGCGCGATCGTCCGGTCAACTGATGTGACCGCCGGGTCGGGCGCGGTCGATTTGCCCTGGGCCTTCATGACGGCCTTCACGGCGTCTGTCGGTGTCGGCTGCTTCCTGGCCTCGGCAGCGGTCAGTGTCTCGATCGGCTTGCCACCCATCGTGGCGAGTTGGTCGAGCACCGCTTTCATCTGAGTGTCCGGCTGCGCCATTGCAGGTGCTGGTGCTGTTGTCATCGTGGTATCATTCACTGGCTTCTCCGCATCGGTTCGAGCGTCCTTCGCCGTGCACGCCGCAATTGCGAGCAGTGCTGACAAAGGCATTAGAAAGAGTGGCTTGTGCATTTGGAGACGGTCCTCGTTAAGTCATTGGAGTGGCGGGTTCCGAAGGCATGGAGCGGACCATAAAACAAAAGCCGGCCGTCGAGGCCGGCTTTTGTTTTCGTGCATTCTTGTCAGGCGAGAAACGGCTTGACGATTGCGAGCACCTGCTCCTTCGTCAACGGTTCGTCAAACGCCTCGGTAACCGCGGCGGTTCCACCGTTGCCGGTGCCGAGTGCGGTGAGATCGCGACCTGCCTGCGATACGTTCTCTTCGCCGTTGTAGATCGGCTGGGTAAACGCCGGAAGATCGCCAATGCTGTTGCTGGTGATCCATGCCTTCTGACCGCGAAGCCTGCGGACCTCTGATGCGTGGCGGGCTTCCACAGAATGAATCGTGAGAGCTGCAGTGAGCACCGCCTTGTCGTTGATGAGTTTGCCGGCCTGGCCCTTGTAAGCGCGAACACCGGTATCCTCGAATGCCTGCGCCAGCGCCTGGAATGTCGCGTACTGAGTTGCGCCAAAATTGAACCCGGCGACTGCACCTTTCGCGGTGAAATCGAACGCCGGCTTGGCGCCAGGTGTCGCGCCCTTCCCGGTGATCAACCCCTGGAGCGCCGTCACGTGAGTATTCTCGTGATTGCGGATGTTGGTGAAGATTGTTGTATCAGCTGGGGGGATGAGCCCCGTCGCGGCAACACCGCGCGTGTAGAAATCAGCCTCGAGATACTCGAGCGTGAGCGCGAACTGGAGAACGTCGACAACATCGCCCGGCAGCTGGCCATAGACATCTCGTGCCAACGCGCCGAGGGCGATTGGGATTGAGCCGAGGGCGAGGGCAGCCATGACTTTCGAGCTGGCCGACGCTCCCTTCGTGATTGCGTCTCTCCGGGAGAGAATTGGCTGCATCATCTCCGGGTCGAGCGCCTGAATGATCGGTTGATTTTCCATGTGTTCTCTTCCTTATCCGTTTTTGTTGGGGCCTTGGACGAAGGCCGGCGGTGACCCGGCGAACGCGAGCTTCTGGACGATGAATGCCTGCGCTTTTGGCGCGACAGTCTGCGGCGAGAAGGCGTCGTCAAACGGCGTCGGTGCGAAGTTTGTCGACTTCGGCGAGATGAGATCGGCGATCGCTGAAGCGTGACGCGCTTCGACGGAGACAATCTTGCCGGCAACGAGCAGGTTGTTGACGTCGGTGAGGTACTGAGCAGCACCATTGTAGGCA
>JBBSFT010000008.1:0-49530 GCA_038254845.1 Gemmatimonadales bacterium
CCTGGGGCTGGTTGATGATCGGCGTTCCCATGAGCGAGCCGAACACACCGGGATTCGTGATCGTGAATGTTCCGTCCTGCACCTCTTCCGGCGACAGCTTCTTGGCCCTCGCGCGTGCCGCAAGATCGTTGAGCGTTCGCGTAATTCCGCCGAGCGACAGGTCTTGTGCGTGTTTGATGACAGGAACGATGAGACCCCAGTCGAGCGCGACGGCGATGCCGATATTGATCGGCTTGCGATAGATGACATCGCGGCCGGCAACCGACGAATTCATGATCGGGAATGCCTGAATTCCCTTGACGACGCTCGAGATGATGAACGGGAGATATGTGAGCTTCTGCCCCGTCGAGGCCTCGAACTCGGCTCGTTTGCGAGCTCTGATTTTCGCGACGCGCGTGAGGTCGATCTCCATGAACGATGTGACGTGTGCCGACGTTCTGCGCGACGCGACCATGTGGTCGCTGATGAGCGCCCGCATCTTGGACATCGACTCGACTCTGTCGCCAGGCCACGGCTCGGGAACTGGCCCATGCCCGATGCCGCCCGTGCCGCCTGGCGCATGCATCGACGCGGCGCGCGAGGGCAACGTCGTCGGTCCGGCCTGGATGTAGCCGAGGATGTCCTTTCGCGTCACGCGACCGGCGATGCCACTGCCCTGCATCGTCGTGATATCTACGCCATGCTCGGCCGCGATCTTTCGGACGAGTGGCGAGGAGCGGGTGCGGAGGCGCTCTTCGAGCGAGTTTCCGTTGGAATGCGACGGAACGCTTGCGGGAGCCGCCGACTGGTGATGGGATCCGGTTGGCTGAGTCGTAGATTCTTTTCTCGGGGGGGGCCCCCCGCTCGTCGATACTGGCGCAGCAGCAGCCGGAACAGCAGCCGGCGCACTCGCCACCGCAGCAGACACCGCCGCGACCCCGGCAGACTTATCCGTTTCCAGACGAGCCACCACACTTTGCACAGCAACCGTCTCGCCTTCCTTCACGAGAATCTCCGCAATCACCCCCGCCGACGACGCCGGAATCTCCGCATCGACCTTGTCAGTCGAAATCTCGAAAATCGGCTCGTCCCGCTTCACCTCGTCGCCAACCTTCTTCAACCACTTCGACAACGTCCCCTCGGCGATCGATTCGCCCATCTGGGGCATGATTATGTCTACAAGCGCCACCGTGATCTCCTCAATCCGTTTCGCGATCAGCCGCGTCAGCGCGGCGCAGGCGAGTCAACGCCAGAACTGGCAGCGTCACCACGCCAATCAACATACCGATACCGGCATACACGTGCCAATCGCACGCCGGCAGCTCCGGGCCGGGATTGCATCCCCGGATACTGCCGACAATTTTCGCGAGCATCACCCCAATCATCCCGCCGCTGAAAAATCCGGCGACAATCGTGACGCACCCGACGCCAACGCGCCTGGTCCATCGGTACTCATCGTCCGCCGCCACCGCCATCAGTATGCTGCCAACCGGCGAACCGCCTTCACAATATCAGCAGTCTGAGGCAGTACATAATCCTCGAGCGGCGGGGAGTACGGCAGCGGCACGTCGGCCGCCGTCACCCGCAGAATCGGCGCATCCAGCCACTCGAACGCCATCTCGTTGATTCGCGCCGTGATCTCGCCCGCCACGCCGCCAGTCCTTGTATCCTCGTGAACTATCAGCACCCGGTTCGTCTTGCGGACAGTGGCGACGATCGCCTCATCATCCATCGGAGCCAGCGACCTCAGGTCGATGACTTCCACGCTGATCCCTTCCTGCTCGAGCTCGACTGCTGCGTCCAGGGATTTCCAGACTGTTGCGGCGTATGTGATGATCGAAACATCAGTCCCCTCGCGCGCCACTCGCGCCTTGCCGATCGGCACGACATGGTCGCCCGCCGGCATCTCTTCCTTGATCCGCCGGTACAGATACTTGTGCTCGAAGAAGAGCACGCAATCCTCATCCCGAATTGCCGCCTTCATCAACCCTTTCGCATCGCTTGCAGTCGCGGGGTACACCATCTTGAGCCCCGGCGTGTGCAGAAACGCGGCCTCGGGATTCTGCGAATGAAACGGCCCGCCCCGCGCGTATCCCCCGCTCGGCCCGCGAACGACCATTGGACATGGAAGCATCGCCCGATACCGTGCCGTCGCCACATAATTCGTCAGCATGTCGTAACCGCACGAAATGAAGTCGATGAACTGAAGCTCGCACACCGGCTTCATCCCCATATGCGCCGCTCCGGCCGCAGCGCCAATGATCGCAATCTCCGAAATGGGCGTATCGATCACGCGCTTCTCACCGAACTTCGACTGAAGCCCCTCCGTGACCTTGAACGCGCCGCCATACAGCCCGATGTCTTCGCCGAGGCAGAAGACGTTTTCGTCGCGGTCCATCTCTTCGAACAAGGCTTCGCGAATCGCTTCGAGATAGGTGATCTCAGACATCGTGCGTACCCCAGCTCGACGGACGCTCGTTCACTTCTACCGCCGCGCGGACGCCTTCTCGGAACCACAGCGGTTTTTCTTCCGGCGGATCGGCGTAGATCCCAACGAGCGCATCGGTCGGCTCCGGCATCGGCGACTTCCCGGCTTCGTCGGTTGCCGCGTCGATCTCGGTATTGATCCGCGCGTCAACTTCTGAAATCGCCGATGCGTCGAACCCATAATCCGTTATCAGGACCCTGATATAACGGTCTATCGGATCGTTCGAGTCGGCCCATTTCTCGATCTCACCCGGCGGCACATAGGACTGATTGTCATGTTCCGCATGGCCTTTGCGGCGGTATGTGATGAGCTCTACCAGTGTGACGCCGCCGCCTGCCCGCGCCCGGTCGACTGCACGCTTCGTCGCTTCATACGTCGCAATGACGTCGTTCCCGTCGGCCTGCTCGGCCGCGATGCCGTACCCGATTGCCTTGTCGCGAAGCTCGGTCGCAGCGGTCTGCTTCGACAACGGAGTCGAATACGCATAGCCGTTGTTTTCGACGACGACAACGAGCGGGCACCGCTGAACCGCCGCGAAGTTGATGCCCTCGTGAAATGCGCCGGTCGATGTCGCGCCGTCGCCAACGTAGACCATCCCCACCCTGTTTTCGCCACGCATCTTGAACGTGAGCGTCACACCCGCCATCACCGGAACCATGTCACCCAGGTGCGAGATCTGTCCGACGAAACCGCGGACAAGGTCGCCATAGTGAATGTTCAGCTCGCGACCGCGTGTCGGCGAGTCGCCCTTTGCCATGTATTGGCGCAGGATCTCGAGTGGCAGCGCACCCTGCACGAGCATCGATCCGAGATTCCTGATGAGCGGCGAGAGAATGTCGCCCTTCGTGCGGTCGAGGGCGTACGCACTTCCGACGGCATCCGCTTCCTGCCCCAGCGACCGAAACAGTCCGCCGACAACTTTCGTCTGTCGGTAGAGATTCACGAGCCTCTCTTCGAGTGACCGCGTGAGCCGCATATAGTAATAGAGGTCGAGAAGCTGCTCGCGCGAAAGATTCGCAGGACACGCATCGCCGTTCGACGGTGATACCGATGAAGTCTTTTTTTGTTTTGCCTGTTTCATGTCACGAAACCGCCGGCACGTGTTCGCCGAGCGCAATGTTATTGATGAATGCGAGATGGGCGTCGGCGACGGCGCTCCAGCTGAACCGGCGCGCCGACTCGCGGGCGGTGATCGAAAGCGTCGACCGCCCATACGGATCTTTCAAGAGCTTCGATGCAGCGGCGGCAAGCGCCGGTGCGTCTCCGGATGGAACAAGAATTCCCCCGCGAGGTGCGTCAACGACTTCAGGAAGCGAGCCGACGGCGCTTGCGATGAGCGGAACTCCTGCCGCCATCGCCTCTGCCGCGGCAAGCCCGAACCCTTCAAACCGCGACGGCATCAGCTGGATTGCCGCTTCAGCGAGGAGTGCGTCTCGCTCATCGTCGCTCACTGCGCCAAGAATATTTACGTTCTCGCCGATGCCGAGCTCACCGGCCAGCGCGGCGACGCGGACAGCGTCCTTGCCTCGACCCGCAACACGCAGCTCGATATCCGGGATCTCCTTCTTCATAATCGCGACCGCCTCGAGCAGCGTGTCGAGTCCCTTGTGAAAAATGTCGAGCCGTCCAAAGTAAAGCACGAATTTGTGCGGCCGCCGCTCGATCTCGAACAATTTTTCCGGCACCCCGGCGGCCACCATGTCGATCGGCATTCCTGGAGCAATGCGTTCGATCGTCTCACGTGACGCGAGAGAGGTCGCACTTGCCCGCCGCGCGCGGCGCATCATCGTGCGCTCAACGGTACCAAGCACCATTGATAGAACCGAACCCCACCGATGTTTTGCGGTTGGCTCACTCACATGGTGGACAGTGACCCCAGTCGGTCGATTGCGCGGCAGAAATACGGGACTGTAACCAGAGAAATCGAAAATCGCCGCATCGTAGCTCGCGGTACGCAGAAGCTTGTTGACCTTTCGGCCCCACGTCAGCCTGCTCCACGCGTACGGTGCCCTGCTTCCGAGCCTCCGATACCGAACGCCGTCAATAACCTCATCGCGTGCGCCCGGATAGTTCCCGGTGACGACGGTCACATCGACCCGGCCGGCGAGACGCTTGTACAACTCGCGAACTCTCACTGCGCCACCACCGCCCACCCATGGATTACCCGGATCGTCGTAGATGACATGAAGCACCCGCGGGATCAACTACGGTGCCCGGGCGAGGATGAAATTGGATCCAACGCTGACGTCCCAGATCCAGCGCATGACCGCATTCTCGAACGGCCACTGTCTCGACGTGATGTAGGTGGACAACTTTCGCTTGAATCCTGGCTTGACTTCATCCGGCCGCGACACGCGGTCTTTCAGATAGTTGATCCAGAGCTCGCGCGGCGAAACCGTCACCCTGAAGCCAGCGTTGCGCAGCAGCGACAGTAGCTTCGGACGCGGCGGAATCTTTCCCACGTCGTACGTGCCCTTCCCCCCACCCCTTACCTTCTCGAAATACCAGATCTGCATCGGTCGGGGCATCAGCACCAGGCCGGCGAGATCGTAGTGCGGATCATTCCAGAGCGCATAGAGCGAGAGCGGCTTCGGCGTCACCAGGTACAGCAGCCCACCGGGCTTCAGGACACGTCTGACTTCGCGCAGGCTCTTCTCCCTGTCGCCGACGTGCTCGAGAACATTGTCGAGCATGACAAGATCGAAATGCGAATCCTCAAACGGAATCGCCTCGGCCGCTCCCTTCCGCAGGTCGATTTCGACGGCGTGATCCTCCGCCCTGATTCGGCCGCGCTCGAGGCTCACATCGAACGTCTCGATGCCGGCGCACGTTGCGCCTTTTTCCGCAAACGCGATCAGCGCCCCCGCATCACCACAGCCGACATCGAGTACTGAGGCACCCTTTACCTCAAACTGCGGTGCATATCGTCTCAGGGTTTCGATAATGAGAAACCCGCGCGGATACTCCCCGACGTAGAGTCTCTTCCAGGTATCGAAATTTTTCGAGCTCCACCACGTTGCCCGCGCCGACTCGAGTGTTGCGAGATAGCGCTCTTCTCCGCTCGCCACGGATCAGTAGGCGGCTTCGAGTTTGTGCGCGGGATCCATCCTGCGGTGAACCTCGACGAAGAACCGCTTCGCGTTACGGTCGAGCCGGCTCTCACCCATCTGGTCGGTGTTCACTTCGACGAACGTATAGTGACCGCCCTCCATCTTGACCGACAGCTGAAGAGTGCCAAGCGCGCCGGAGAAAATGCGGGTGCGCGCAGTGTGCGCGGATCGCTCGAGTGGAATCGGCGGAAAGAATTCGTCGGCGACCTTGAGGACGTCTACAGGCCGCATCTGGGTTCGAAAAAAGTGCCGCATCAGTTCTATTGTTGCCCGGTGGGGTTGTTCACGGTCTGGACCCAGTCAACACGTTCCAGTCTCGACGTCGAGTCCTTTCGGAACTGAAGCGCAATCGCCCAGTCGCCTGTCGTCGGATAGAACAGGCGGCCATAGTAGGTCCCTACCTCCTTTCCCTTCTGAAGACCGTCGTCGGTATTTGCGCCGTCCCTGCTTGTCGCGAAAATACGGCCCTGCCCAGTCTCGATTGGCTCGCCCGTCTTCTTGTCCTGAACGACTATCTTGTATGTCGCATCCTCGATCGACCGCGGAGGTGTCGGATCGACGGTAATCCTGAAGGCGAAATTGTCGGACCATTGCCGGTTTTCGAGAACGCGCTTGCTCGGTGAGCAGGCGACCGCGGCGATCGCCATCCCCGTCGCAACCCCCCACACAACCAAGCGGCTTCCGGTCACGCGTAATACTCCAGCCCCAAATGGGTGATCTGCTCCTCACCCATGAGGTAACGAAGAGTGTTCTTCAGCTTCGTCTGCTGAATGAACAGGTCGTGCTCCGGTTGCAATCCTGCCGCCGCCATCGGGCTCTTGTAATAGAACGAGAGCCACTCCTGAATTCCCTTCATTCCCGCGCGATGCGCAAAATCCGAAAACAGCGCGAGATCGAGGACGATGGGAGCTGCGAGAATCGAGTCGCGGCACAGAAAATTGATCTTGATCTGCATCGGATAGTTCATCCAGCCGACAATATCGATGTTGTCCCAGCCTTCCTTGTTGTCGCCGCGCGGCGGATAGTAATTGATGCGGACAACGTGAGCGAAATCCTTGTACAGATCGGGATACTTGTCCGGCTGCAGAATCGTATGGAGCACTGATAGCTTGGACTCTTCCTTGGTCTTGAACGACTGCGGATCGTCGAGCACCTCACCATCTCGGTTGCCGAGGATGTTCGTGCTGTACCAGCCGGTAAGGCCGAGCATTCTGGCCTTGAGACCCGGCGCAATTACTGTCTTCATCCACGTCTGGCCAGTCTTGAAATCCTTTCCCGAAACAGGAACGCCACGGTCGATTGCGAGCTGGAGAAGCGCCGGGACGTCCACGCACAGGTTCGGCGCGCCGTTGCAGAACGGAATCCCCTCCATGATCGCCGCATAGGCATACAGCATCGATGGCGCGATGGCTTCATCGTTTCTCTCCATCGCCTTCTCGAACTGCTCGATCGTTGCGTGCTGCGGGCCCGGCCGAATGAAGATCTCGGTCGATGCACACCACACGATGACAACACGATCGAGTTTGTTCCGCGACTTGAAATCACGAATATCCTGACGGAGCTGCTCAGCTAGATCGCGCTTTGTCTTCCCCTGCTTGACGTTCGCGCCGTGAATGCGCGTGACGTAGTGATTATCGAACACCGCCGGCATCGGCTTGATCGCCTTCAGGAAATCCGCCACCTGCTCGAGGTGCTTCTCTTCGAGCACACCAGCCTTTTTCGCCGCGGTATATGCATCATCCGGAATCGGATCCCACGCTCCGAATACGAGGTCGTCAAGGGCCGCGAGGGAGACGAAGTCCTTGATGAGGGGCGACCGGTTATCGGTGCGCTTGCCAAGGCGGATCGTCGCCATCTGGGTGAGCGAGCCAATCGGTTTGGAATATCCCCGGCGAATGCTCTCCACTCCGGCCATGAATGTCGTCGCTACCGCACCGAGGCCGGGCGTCAGAATGCCGAGCTTTCCAGTGGCCGGAGCAGGGGGAGTGCGAACATCAGAGGTTGACGGCAAGTCGTGATTCTCCATCCGTTAGGATTGTGCACGCCGCGACGCTGAGCGCGCCGACAGCGGAGTTTTGTCGTTGATGACGCGCAGCGGCGTCGAAACAGCATTAAGGGTCGTGCGGCGAACGAACAGGATGCGCTGGAGCGCCGTAATCCACGCAGTTAGAGCGAGGAGTGAGACCACCCCGGCCAGCACCCATCCATTGAATACCAGTCCGAACAACGCCTGCGGCACGGACAGCAGGACCACTCGCTCAGGTCGCTGCATCACCCCGACCTTCGCATCGATCCCGAGCCCCTCGGCACGGGCACGCGTATAGCTCACGAGGAACGTGCCCACGATTCCAATAAGCGACACGAGCAGCATCGGCTGGCTCCGATACACCGGATTCGTGGCGTAGAAATACGACAGTCCGCCCAGCAATGCTCCGTCGGCCACCCGGTCGAGGGTCGAATCGTAAAACGCGCCGAACACGGTGGACCGTCCGGTTCGGCGAGCCACCATGCCGTCGAGAACGTCGAAAATCGCGGTGAGGCCGATGATCGCACCGCCCGTCCGGATGTGACCGAATCCGAATGCAATACCGCCCGCTACCGTCGAAATAGTACCGAGCGTCGTCAGAGTATTTGGATTCACCTGGAGTCTTGCCAACAGCGCGGCCACCGGCTCAATGACCCGGAGGTAGCCCTTTGTTGATGACTCCCAGATTCTTTTCATGCAGGCGGGCGCGATATTAGAGCCGCCAGATCCAGTCGAAAATGGCAGCAAAACGGGTCGAACCGGAAACCGATTCGACCCGTAAAGCTATCTGGATTGGGCGTTTATTGCCAGAACGCTCGAACTCGTCGCGCTACGGAATTCGCCACTCGTAATTCGACGCGAGGTAGATATTGTCCCGCGTGTACGTCCGCGTACCGTCCGCCGTCCGCGCCTTGAGCGTCACCGTCGTACCAGCTGAGAGGCCGCGCACCGGCACGACTTCGACTCCGTTCGCAGCGACCTGCTTGAGGAACACGTCAGTACCGCCGCTGGTCACATACAAATTGACTGCCTGTGTCAGGTTGTTCGTGAACCGGATCGAAACATCGGCAGCCGGCTGCGCACCGGTTGTCACTTCCACCTGCCGCGGTCCACATGCTGACGTCGTTCCAGCCACAACGAGCGCGAGCGACGCGATGAGAATTTTCATTGTCGTGATGCCTCCAGTTATCCAACGCGTGGATGATCCATCACCGAGTGCAAGAGCTATGCGAGTACCATCGCGCCCTGAACCAGGATTACTCAATTATAAAGAAGGAATCGCCGAGTCTGCTCGCGGAAGTCGAACGCCGCCTTGTATTCCCTGTCGACGACCGCTTCCGGGTCTTCCCCACGCAGCAGCGCCTCCCGAACTCGCGGCGCACCCAACCGAAGATCAAATGTCCGCGTATTAATCTTCAGCTGCGCACCCGACGTCTTGTTGATTGCCCACAACAGCGCCGCACCAACCCGCGACGGTTGCATCGCATTCCGGTTCGTCACAAAAATCCGGATCCCGGGAATTCGCTGACCCCCGAACTTCTGATCGGTCGGATTCTCCGGCGTAAACTCCTCCGCGACAAACCGCACACCGTGCAGCTCACGGTCCCGCAACAGCTTCACGGTTTCCTCGGCCTTTAACCACGGCGCGCCGACAATCTGAAACGCCACCGGAGTACCGCGACCAACCGACAGGTTCGAGCCCTCGAATGGCACGAGCGCCGGATACAACATCGCGCTCTGAAGCGACGGCATGTTCGGCGACGGCCTCACCCACGGCAGGCCCGTCCGGTCGAACCACAGCTCACGCCGCCAGTTACGCATGGGAACCACGCGGAGATTGGCCTTGATGTTCAACACCTCGTTGAAGAAGAGCGCCATCTCGCCCATCGTCATCCCGTGGCGAAGCGGCATCGGATAGAGCGCATACGCCTGCCCCGCTCGAGACGGCGTCGGATCGTCAGCATTGGCGAGCGACTTGTCCAGGACGGGGCCCTCCACATAAAACCCGGTGAGCGGATTGGGCCTGTCCAACACGATGATCATCTTGCCGCTCCGCGCCGCCGCTCTCATCGAGTACACCATCGCGCCCACATACGTCCACGTCCTCGTCCCGATGTCCTGAAGATCGAACACGAGTGCATCGATGTTCGCCATCGAGCTGTCGGGCGGAGCAACGGTCTGCGCACCATAGAGAGAAATCACCGGCAACCCCGACTTCGCATCGACCGAGTTTCCAATGTTCTCTCGATCCTCAGTTCCCCGAATGCCATGCTCGGGGGAAAACAACTTCACCAGCGTGACATTCGCCTTCTTCGCCCTGGCACTCCGCAGGACATCGATGTCGGACTGTCCCCGCTCATCGATCCCCGTCTGATTCGTGAGCAGCGCAATCCGCTTTCCCTTGATCAGATCGAGACTGTCACCGAGGAGGATGGTGATTCCCGGCTTCACCCGAGCCGATGCGAGCTCGTACACCGGATCCAGGCGATGGCTGGTCACCGTACATCCCGAAGCCACCACAACCAACGCCCCAGCAAACAGATATCGCGTCATTGACACCATTCTCGTAGGTTGACCATCGTGTGCAGTGTTACATAATCATACGTGCCGCTGTTCCGCTTCGCTCACAATGAACACGCCATCTCCTCCCAACTCTCATGACTCTTTCTGCGATTGACTGGGCGATCGTCGCTGCCTACTTCCTGTTCTCTACGGTAGTAGGCCTCCTTTTCACCAAGAAAGGCGGCGAGAGCCTGAGCGAATACTTCCTCTCCGGCCGGAACGTGCCGTGGTGGCTCGCCGGGGCCTCCATGGTCGCGACAACATTCGCCGCCGACACACCTCTCGTCGTGACAGGCCTCGTCGCCGCGCACGGCGTCGCCGGCAACTGGCTGTGGTGGAACATGGTCATGAGCGGAATGCTCACGGTCTTTTTCTTCGCCCGCCTCTGGCGCCGAGCCAACGTCATGACTGACGTGGAATTCGCCGAAATCCGGTACAGTGGCGCCCCCGCACGGTTCCTCCGCGGCTTCCGCGCCATCTACCTCGCCATCCCGATCAACCTCATCATCCTCGGCTGGGTAACCCGGGCGATGATCAAAATCCTCACCATTTCCCTCGGCGTATCACCAATTCTTGCCGTGGGGATCTGCTTCGTGATCACGGTGATCTACTCGGTGGCGGCAGGGCTGTGGGCGGTGCTGTGGACTGACCTGATCCAGTTCGTTGTCAAGATGTCCGCCGTGATCATCCTTGCGATTTATTCGGTCAGAGCCGTCGGCGGCATTGCGGTGATGAAGACAAAACTTGCAGAGCATTTCGGATCGGGCGATGCCGCGTTGTCGGTGCTGCCGGTTTCATTCGGCAACGGTGGATTCCATGCGTATGCGTGGATGCCCCTGCTCGCGCTCGGCACGTTCCTTTCGGTTCAGTGGTGGGCGGCGTGGTATCCAGGAGCAGAGCCCGGTGGCGGGGGCTACATCGCGCAGCGCATCTTCTCGGCACGGACGGAGCGCGACGGGGTGCTGGCAACGCTGTTCTTTCAGGTCGCGCACTATGCGCTCAGGCCATGGCCGTGGATTGTTACCGGCCTCTGCACCGTGATTCTGTATCCAAATCTCGCTGACAAGGAATCAGGTTACGTCAGGGCGTTCGTTGACTATCTGCCCACGCCATGGAAAGGCGTGATGATGGCTGGCTTTGCGGCCGCGTACATGTCAACAGTTGGAACGCATCTCAACTGGGGCGCGTCGTACCTCGTCAATGACTTCTACAAGCGCTTCGTGAAACAGACCGCCACGGAAGCGCACTACGTCAAGGTGTCGCGTATCGCAACGGTCCTGCTGTTCATCGCCTCGATCGGTGTTACCTCGCAGCTCTCGTCCGTGGAGCAGGCGTGGAAATTTCTCCTTGCGATGGGCGCCGGAACGGGACTGGTGCTCATCCTCAGATGGTACTGGTGGCGCATCAACGCATGGTCGGAGATCAGCGCGATGATCGCGTCGTTCGTTGTCTCGATTGTTGCATTCCAGACGATTCCCCAGCACTTCGCCCCCGGGGATCCAAACGCTGATGCGACGATCATGCTCGTCACGGTTCTCGTCAGCACAACCGTGTGGCTGAGCGTGACCTTCATGACGAGCCCTGAGCCCGACGAGATCCTCGAATCGTTCTACCGGCGCGTCCGGCCCGGCGGAATCGGCTGGACGCGAATCGCGCAACGGTCTGGTTTCGGCAACGAAGGCATTGAAGGGGGCGTGCTTCCATGGACCAACTGGATCGCCGGCATCATTGCCGTGTATGCAACATTGTTCGGAATCGGGAAAATAATTTTTGGAGAGACGTCAACCGGTATCATCATGCTCGTCATTGCCGCTGCCGCTTTCTACTGGATATCGCGGTCGTTCCGCGGAGCGGGCTCGAGCGGTGCGGGGGCCGAAACCGACCGCTCCGTACTCTCCCGGGCACAGGCGGCGGAGACTGCCGCGGCTGCTGCCCTACCATGACGAACCGCTTTACCATAATTTTCAAGCAGAACTGGAGGTCATAAATGTCAACATCGACAACATCGGATATCGAGCTCACGGTCACGCCAAATGCGGCCGTCGAGGTCAGGAAGTTCATGGAGGCCGAGGGCGTCACCGGCGACCTCGGTGGCTTGAGGGTCAGCGTCCAGCCGGGCGGCTGCAGTGGCTTCAAGTACAGCCTCGTCATCGAAGACAAAAACGCCGAAGATGATTTCGTCATCGAGAACGACGGTTTCAAGGTTTTCATCGATCCCTTCTCCGCGCAATACATCTCCGGAGTAACGATCGACTATGTCACGTCGATGCAGGGGTCCGGATTCACGTTCAAGAATCCGACCGCCACTGGTGGTTGCGGCTGCGGTAGCTCATTCAGCGCGTAGCTTGCTGCTTCGTACTGTCTGCTCCTCGAGGGTGGTGAAATGAAAGCGCATTTCACCACCCTCGATTTTTTTGTGCTTATCGCTTACCTGGCCGGCACGACCGCTCTTGGTCTGTGGATCGGCCGCCGGCAGAAAAGCGCCAACGATTACTTCATCGCGGAACGCTCGATCCCGTGGTGGGCCGTGATGTTTTCGGTGGTCGCGAGCGAGACAAGTGCGCTCACGTTCATCAGCATCCCCGGTCTCGCGTACGTCACGAATCTCGGATTTCTCCAGCTCGTCGCGGGCTACATCATTGGCCGATTCGTCGTCGCATTCGTACTCCTCCCTCGCTATTACCGCGGCGATCTCGTCACCGCGTATGCGCTGCTCGAGCAACGTTTCGGCCTCGGCACACGGCGCTTTACGTCGATCGTCTTCATGATCACGCGCGCGGTTGCCGACTCGGTCCGCGTCTTCGCCACAGCAATTCCGATCGCATTGATTCTCGAGGGCACACTTCCCCGCGAATACGTGAAACCGGTGGCCATTCTTCTCCTCGGCGCGCTCACCATCATCTACACGTACAAGGGCGGCATGAAAGCTGTCGTGTGGACGGAATTGCTTCAGGCCAGCGTGTACGTTCTCGGTGGGTTGTCGGCAATTGTTCTCATCGGGTCGGCCGTTGACGGCGGATGGTCGCATGTGCTAAGCACAGCGTCGAGCGCGGGAAAACTCAAGCTGTTCGACACCTACATGGGCTTCGACAAGCCATATACGCTCTTTGCGGGTCTGCTCGGCGGCGCGTTCCTGTCGATGGCATCGCACGGAGCGGATCAGCTCATCGTGCAGCGGCTTCTCACGGCGAAGAGTCTGCGCGATGCCCAGAAGGCAATCATCGGGAGCGGCTTCGTCGTGTTCGCCCAGTTCACGCTGTTTCTTTTCGTCGGCGTCGGACTGTTCGTGCTGTTCGCCGGCCGCACATTCACAACGCCCGATGCTGTCTTCCCAACCTTTATTCTCGAGAGAATGCCGCCCGGACTGGTCGGTCTCATTCTCGCCGCAATTCTCGCCGCGACGATGAGCACGCATTCCGGTGCTATCAATTCTCTCGCTGCCGCAACGACGCACGACATCTATCTCCCACTGTCGCGGAAGCGCACCAGCGATGCAGCGACGCTCCGCTTCGGAAAACTGAGCGCACTTGTATGGGGAGTGGTGCTCACTGGCGGAGCTTTGCTGTACAAGGAGCAAGGAACTCCTGTCGTTGTCGTCGCTCTGTCAATCGCGTCGTTCACCTACGGCGCGCTCCTCGGCGGATTCTTTCTCGGCATCTACTGGCGCCGGGCCATTCAGCGCGACGCCATCACTGGAATGGCGGTGGCGATCGTCGTGATGTCGTTCATTGTGTTTGCGAAGCAGCTACTGCCGGTGCTGCCCGCCATGGGGGGAATGCTGACCACGTTCAGCAAGATCGCTTTCCCGTGGTATGTCCTGATCGGCACATCGATTACGATGCTGGTCGGCATCCTGTCGTCACTGACACACGGCCCTCGCGCCGCCAATCCGAATGACTGACATCATCGTCGGCATTGACGGTGGCGGCACGAAGACGCGAGTCATCGTTGCCGACGAAACCGGGTGGCAATTGGCTGAATCTGTGGGTGAAGGCTCTGCGACCGGACCGGGGAAAGCGGATCATTCGGCTGCGGTGATTAGCGCGCTTGTACGTCGGGCGTTAGCGGAGGCAGGGGCCGAAGCAATTCGGCCCCGCATGCTCGTCGCGGGCGTCGCCGGTGTAGGTCGCGCGAACGAACAGCGAGCGCTGACTGCCGCGCTGGAGGATCTCGAGCTGGCCGACGAGGTGATTGTCGAAGGAGACGGCGATATCGCGCTCAGTGATGCGTTCGGTGACGGGCCGGGAATAATTCTGATTTCCGGAACCGGCTCCGTTGCGCATGGGAGAAGTCCGAATCGTGTCACGGCCAGATGCGGTGGCTGGGGACCTGCGTTTGGAGATGAAGGATCGGGCGCATGGATCGGCCGCAAGGCCCTGGCGATCGTCGCTTCGGCGGCGGATGGACGCGAGCCCGCGACTGAGCTGACCGGAGCTATCCTTACTGCGGCTCAGCTCAACGATGTCACCGAGCTCGTTCCGTGGGGAATCGCGGCAACTCCCAGGGACTTGGCCGAGCTCGCGCCGGTTGTGCTGAACTCGGCGGCGAACGGCGACACACGGGCTAACTCTCTCGTTGGACTGGCGGTCGAGGAGCTCGTGCTTCACGTGCGTGCGCTCGCCCTGAAATTGTTCGGTGATGATCGTGCTGCGGTGCCTGTCGCTTTTTCTGGCGGACTTCTTCAGAAAGGATCACTGCTGCGAAAGAGACTCGAGCATCGGCTGAAATCCGCAGTTCCCGGCGCAATCGTCCGCCAGGCGGAGATCATTCCCGCTCGCGGTGCAATTGCGTCGGCGCTACTTCATCTTTCCCATGCGGCAGCGTCACTCTAGCAAGTAGTTTTCCGGGGCAACTGCCTCTCTGGTCCGAGACGATTTAAGACAGCAGACCCGACCTCAGGCCGCCTCCATACTCAGACGTAAAAGCGCGGCTCGTCATTTGGCGACGTACACCTCCTCCTCGAAATCGACAAAATCCTCGTAAGTCATTCGCATGACGTCTCCGCTCACGTCTCCCCTGGCAAAGTGTCCATTTCGATCCGAATAGAAGGGGCCGAACGAACCGGTAAGATAGAAGTCGATGACTCCATTTGCCGATCTGACGTATTTGCCAATCGGTAAAAGTGATCGGGGTTTGCTTGGGCTGAAGTCGTAATAGAAATCGAAGGTGCCATCTGCGAAGAGGACGTAATGTCCGCCAACGACTTCCCAGGTTTTTCCTCCGCCGCTGTATTGGATTGGAAGCCCTTTTCCGGCGATCGATTGAAGGTCGTAGCGAGCAACGACAGCGATCTCAGGTCTGACATAGGCCGTGAACAGAACTGGCGCGACGGAATCGCCAGACGCGACCACGGTGTAGCTGCCTGCCTGCGATCCTGTTTTCCACGGCCCGAAATGAGCGACCCCGTCAGCCCCCGTGGTTACTACCTTCGTAATCTGATCACCTGAAACGAAAGTGACCTTGGCCCCCTCGATCGGCTTGCCGCTTTTCTGCATTGTCAGCTTCACACGCGCGAAATCCTCGAGTGTCTGGCCCGGCTCGGCAATCAGATCAATTGGACCGTCGGCAATCATAACTCGCGCATCTTTTGCCTCAGGCTTCGACGGCTCACCGACCACCGGAGCCGTGGCGTCATGTGAGCCGGCGCATGCTTGAGCGAGACTGAACGCTGCGAGGAAGAGTATCCGTCTGTTACGCAACATAAATGCTCCATGCAGTTGAGTGATAAAATGGGCCGCGATCTGTCTTCGTGTCTTCGTGTCTTCGTGTCCATGAGGCATCTGGCCCAGGCAACGGATTCAAGCGCGAAGTCCCACAGCCGCTCACGGTGCTGCGGGCGACTCCACGTACACTCCGTTATTGAAGTCTGCCCCAATCATGATCACGTTGTATGAAACGCTCATTAAAGTTCCGTTCAATGTGGCGGCCGCATCCCACGGCCCAGCCCTACTCGCGTCCTTGAAGTAGAACACGATATCCGAGGCGGTACGCACGTAAGTTCCGACATACTCGAACAGACCGTATTTGACACTCGAGAACTGCAGCGCGAAGGTCCCGTCATTGTAGAGGACGAAGCGGGATTTCAACATTCCCCCATGATAAGCGTAGCCAAAAGAATAGAGCTGGTCTGTTTCCTGGTAGATATGAGCCGGTCGCGAAGGCGTGGGAAAGTCGGGCGCGTTCGGAAGTGCGGCCGGCACTTGAGCCGGAGGAGTTTTCTGCCCAACTGACGGGTCAATTGGTCCCGCCGGGGTTGATTCAGCGCAAGCCAACAATCCTGCGATCAGTCCAGACATCGCTATCATGCGCGCGAGCGTAGGGGCGCTAAGCGGACCATCTAGTGAATGACTTCTCATCAGCTTCTCTCCGTCCATACTTGGATTGTCGGAAGGCTCCGAGCGACGCGACTCCGGGTCGCATACTGAAGTACGACGAAACGCCCCAAAACCCGACATCCCTGAAAGAATTCGCAGACCTTTCGTATACCTGCGGGGCGGTGGCACCAACAGTTGCGACGACCAATGCTTACCGGCGCGTGGTCGGGCGAGGGACATGTTCGGCCCGAATGCCTCCCACACCGACCCGCTCGTGGAGGGGACCAAAGCGCGCGACGCTCTCACCGGTACTACGAATGTGGCTGCGCACGACCTCTACCGACGAGGTACAGACCCTGTCCTGCTGCGGGATGACAGCCCAGGTGGTCTACGTCATGGACAGGTGTGCCGATGCGATGCGGACGCATGCCACGTTTGCACTCGGCGATCGGTTAGCCGCGTCAGCGGTGAATCGCGCTGCCGGATCTACAGCGGTACACTACGAGTTACTGGGCCGCCATTTGCGGATCTGACGAGCGATCGCCGCATAGTCCGTGCGAGCGGAGTGATTTCAAGTTCGCTGGCTGCGATCTATTCGATTCGCTCAGGAGGAATCTGCCCGACGGGAATAAATTCCCCTGGCCGGCGCCAACTCCACAAATAGTGTCGTCGCTGTCGGAGTCGCCTGCTCGGATCATTTTCTGCTCGACAAGCGCCCGTTTTTCGCAAACCGCGCGACATGCTCTGCCGCTCGAAACGCGAGTGCCTGGATCGTCATCGTCGGCTGACCGCGACCAGACGTGACGAAGCTGCTTCCGTCGACGATAACGAGATTCGCCACATCGTGGCTTCGATGATACGCATCAACAACTGATGTCCGTTTGTCCGTGCCCATCCGGCATGTGCCGAGCAGATGGACCTGTGGCAGAAACAACTCATCGCTCGGGTATGACCAGGTGCGCATAGCGCCCGCCGCCTCGAGAAGCTCGACAGACCGATCGAGGAAAAATCGATAAAGCTTGAGATCGTTCGGATGATCGGCAAAAGTGAGCCTGATTGCCGGGAGCCCCCAATCGTCCACCACCGATGCGTCGAGTGAGATGGAATTGGTTTCGACGGGAAGCGATGTTGTGTGAGCCAACGCGTAGGTCGTGCGCGTGTAATAACTCTCGATCATCCGCTTGTATTCAGCGCCCCACTTCGGGGCATCAAGCGGCAGTCCATCAAGTGAAAAGCCAATCGGGTAATAATCGAAGCGGAAGTCGATGCCGCCGCCGCCTCTAATGCCGAGCCTGGGATCGAGCTTGTAAAAGTCATGGACAACGCGCGAGTCCACGGTGCCCTTGAACCCATTCACCTCGTGCTCGAACAGCGCCCCGGCAAATGCTCCGCCGTTGAACATGATGTGCTTGCCAACGTACCCGCTCGAGTTGGCAAGGCCGTCGGGGAACAGATTTGACTTCGACATCAGCAAAAGCTTTGGCGTCTCGGCACCATTTGCGCTGAGCACAACAGCTTTCGCGCGCTGGAACACCTCGTGGCGCTCGCGGTCAAAATACTTCACGCCAACGGCCAGTCCGTTCTTGTCGATCTCGATTTTCCGCACGTAGCAGTGCGGGCGAATTTCGCATCGTCCGGTGGCTTCCGCCTCGGGCACCATTGTCGCGAGACTGCTCGATTTGGCGTTCATCTCGCAGCCAAACTGCTCGCAAAACCCGCACTGCACGCACGCAGCCCGGCCGCGATACGGTTCCGAAATTATCGCCATTGGGCTCGGGAAGGCCGTCAATCCAAGCTTCTTCGCCGCTTTTTCGAGAAGCACGCCGGTCGGCTTCGGTGGAAGCGGAGGTAACGGGTACGGCCGGCTGCGATGACTCTCGAACGGGTTCGATCCCGCCGCCCCGGAAACGCCAATCTCCCAGTCGACTTTCGTGTAGTACGGCTCGAGCTCCGCGTAAGTCAGTGGCCAATCAGCGAGATTCGCTCCATCAATCGGACCGCCGTTACTGTGCTCGACGAAATCCATTGCGTGGAATCGCCAGTAATTCGCCGTGAAGTGGGTCGACCCACCTCCAACCATGCGACCGTATTGAACGGCCGGTCTCGGCTTCGCTTCTTCCTTTTCCGTCGCGCGAAAAGTATTCGGCTGCTTGCGGTAGTCGTTGGTCAGCGCGGCGTGTTGAATCGCGTACTCGTCGTGGCGAAAGTCTGCCGCCTTGAGATATGGCCCCTGTTCGAGAACTACTACAGTAAATCCGGATCGCGACAGCTCGCGAGCCATAACCCCACCCGCCGCACCCGCTCCGACAATCACGAAGTCAACTTCGTCTTGTGGCTTGAAAGTCGTTGCCGCAGGCCCGACGCTTTTAACCAACGATATTTTCCGGACGGTCGTAATACCCGAATGGAGCGGTCCATGAAAAGCGATCGACGAATCCGATTAGAGACCATCCACTCTTGTTGAAATTCCCACCGTACTCAGGATTCGCAAACATGCCGTTGATCGTACCAACGCGCATTGCCTCGAAGAACTCTGACTTCGATTTCTCCAGCGACTTGATGAGCGCTATCTGTTGATCGGCGTTGAGGTCTGCGAACGATTTCCCGTCGGGGTGCTCGGCTGCGACCTGCCTCTGGAAGCTCTCGAGAAGAGAAAGGAATTGCGGCCTGGTCTCCGGAGCGACGTGAGTCAGAATATGGTCGAGAAAGTGAATCACGTGAGCTTCTCTGGCGCCTGGCGATTGGGCATCGCCCGGAATTATCTGCGCGGCGAACGCTTCCACATCGGCAGCCTGCGCAGCGGTAAACGTCTCGAATAGTTCGCCTTGCCTGAGACCGCTGGCCGCGGCGTGATTCCCTGCCTTGCGCATCCCCGCCCATTCGACTCCGAGCCAGATCGCGGCTATCCCGGTCGCGGATGCCGCAACAAAAGCCCTGCGCGGGATTCCGGTATTGGACACCGGCAGCTATGCAGCTAATGCTGTGTCGGTTTCGCGAACGGGAACGAACTCCCCTTCGGATCTCGCCATCACCACGCTGGCGAGACAGTTCCCGACGAGATTTACACTCGTTCTCGCCATATCCATCAACGCATCGACACCGAGGATGATTGCGACTCCTTCGAGCGGGAGTCCGAACGTTGCGAGTGTGCCCGACAGAATCACGAGCGACGCGCGAGGAACAGCAGCAACCCCCTTGCTCGTCACCATGAGCGTCAACATCATCTGAAGCTGCTGGCCGAGCGACAGATCGACGTTGGCCGCCTGCGCTACGAAGATCGACGCGACGGCAAGGTACAACGTCGAGCCATCGAGGTTGAACGAGTAGCCAGTTGGCATCACGAACGCGACAATCCGCCGCGGAACGCCGATCTTTTCCATCGCCAGCATCGCGCGCGGGAGCGCTGCTTCAGACGACGCGGTCGAGAACGCGATCAACGCCGGCTCCTTCACTGCCCTGATGAACGCGCGGATCGGAACCTTGAAGAACAGCGCAACGGGATAGAGCACGAGCAACACGAATACGACAAGCGCCCCGTAAAGCGTGAGGACAAGCTTGCCGAGATTGAGCAGTACTGACACGCCGCTGTGCCCGACCGTGACGGCAATTGCCGCTCCGATCCCGATCGGCGCAAACCGCATCACGATCCCGACGTACTTGAAGATCACCTCGGACAGACCTTCAATTCCTGTGAGCACAATCTCTTTCGGTCTGCCAACAGGGACCTGCGACAAAGCCACGCCAAACAACACCGCGAAGAACACTACCTGAAGAACTTCGTTCTTCGCAGCGGCATCGAAAAAACTGGCCGGCACGAGGTGTTCGATGAACGTCTCGGGTGTCTGCGTATTGGCGGCGAGCTGCTTGCCCTGATCGGCGGATGCGGATAAGACAATTCCGACTCCCGGCTTGACCGCGTGAACCGCGAGCAGACCGACCGCGAGAGCAAGAGTCGTGACGACCTCGAA
Organism: Gemmatimonadales bacterium; assembly: GCA_038254845.1. Lineage (GTDB taxonomy): Bacteria > Gemmatimonadota > Gemmatimonadetes > Gemmatimonadales > Gemmatimonadaceae > UBA4720. Next base: position 20,448 of record JBBSFT010000008.1, read on the forward strand.
ATAGAGAATCGACTTGAACGCGAGACGTCCGACGCGCTTCATGTCGTCGCCGTGACCGGCGATCCCGACGACGAGCGTGCTGAAGATGATCGGCACGATGATCGATTTGATCATCCGCAAAAACACGGTCGACAGCGGCTTGAGACTCTCGGCGAATGCCGGGGCGACCACACCGATCGCGATCCCGATTACCATCGAGATCAGAATCCACTGGGTCAGGCTGACTCGTCGGATCGATTTGTACATTCTCAGCCCTTCCCGGTAGGTGCTGCGTTTTGACGAGCGATACGCAGTGTGGAATTGCGGAAACCGTAGCTGAAGTAGAGCCCCATGCCGATGATGAGCCAGACTCCGAATCGTTCCCACGCGCGAACAGGAAGTCCGAACATTATGTAGACGCAGGCCGCTGCGCCGAGGATCGTAACGGGCCAGACGAACTTCACCTTGAACGGTCTCGGTCGTTCGGGCTCGAGATATCGAAGCGCGAGCACGCCGATGCAGACGATCGCAAACGCCGACAGCGTTCCGATGTTTGTCAGGTCGTAGATCTCGTTTTCATCGGCGAGCAATGAGCCAAACGCTACTGCCAGTCCGGTGATAAGTGTCGTGATGTGCGGCACGCGTGTCTTCGGATGGACTTTGGCCGCCCATCTCGGAAGAAGGCCATCGCGCGCCATGGCAAAGAAAATTCTCGGCTGGCCATACTGGAAGACGAGCAGCACTGCACTGAGCGATACGACTGCACCCAGCGAGACAATCCAGCTGGCGGTCGAGAAACCGGCGAGGGTCAACGCTTTCGCAAGCGGATCTGCAGCGCGGAGCTGCTCGTATGGCACCAGACCTGTCGCCACCGCACCGACGATCACGTAGATCACCGTGCAGATCGCGAGTCCGCCGAGAATTCCGATTGGCATGTTGCGCTGCGGATTCTTTGTCTCTTCGGCGGCGGTCGAAATGGCGTCGAATCCGATGTAGGCAAAGAATACGATCGCCGCTCCCTGATGAATGCCGCGCCAACCGTTAGGAGCGAAGGGCACATAGTTCGATGTGTCGATGTGCATCGCTCCGACGACCACGAACAGCGTCAGGACAAGCAGCTTGATGACCACCATGATGTTGTTGGCGCGAGCGCTCTCCTTCACTCCCCTCAGGAGCAGCCATGTGATCGCCATCACGATGGCAAACGCCGGCAGATTTAATAGTATTGGAATGTTACTAATTCGCGGCGCTGTCTGCAGAAGACTGTGGACCGCTGGATCAGAGCTCAGGAGCGCGGACCTGTATCCATGAGTCAGGTAGTCAGGGAAATGGACATTGAACGCACTCAGGAACGAGACGAAGTACCCGCTCCAGGCGACCGCGACCGCAACATTGCCGACCGCGTACTCCAGGATGAGGTCCCACCCGATGATCCAGGCGATCAGCTCGCCAAGGGTGGCGTACGAGTACGCATACGCACTTCCTGCCTGCGGGATCATCGCCGCCAGCTCGGCGTAGCAAAGAGCCGCCAGTCCGCACACGACGCCGAGGAGGATGAACGAGACCACGAGCGCGGGGCCGGCGCCGTAGCGAACGATGACGCCGGAGGGAAGAATCTCTCCGGCGGCGGCCGTTCCAATCGATGAGAAAATGCCCGCGCCGATGACTGCGCCGATCGCAAGCATGATGAGATCCCCAGCTCCCAGAGCCCGCTTCAGCGAGTTCGGGGAGCCTTCGTCCGCCAGGAGATCGGCTATCGGTTTCCGAGCGAAGAACGAATTCATGCGCCTCTAGTTCGACTCGATGCGCATGCCGTAGAACGATCGGTGCACGAAGAACATCGAGATCAGCAGGAATGCAGCGGCGAGAACGTGGCCGAGCAACGGCCCGCGCTGCTCAGTGAGCGATACCGCAAGCTCGACTGCCAGCAATCCGAACAGTGTGGTGAACTTGATGATCGGATTGAGCGCAACCGACGACGTGTCCTTGAACGGATCGCCAACGGTGTCTCCGACGACAGTCGCCTCGTGCAGAGGCGTGCCTTTCTGCTTGAGCTCGACTTCCACGATCTTCTTCGCATTATCCCAGGCGCCGCCGGCGTTGGCCATGAAAATCGCCTGGTACAAACCGAACAGCGCAATCGAGATCAGATAGCCGATGAAGAAGTACGGTTCGACGAAGGCGAATGCGAGAGTCGAGAAGAACACCGTCAGGAAGATGTTGAACATGCCCTTCTGCGCGTACTTGGTGCAGATCTCGACGACCTTCTTGCTATCCTCCATCGATGCGGCAGCAGCGCTCTCGAGATTCATGTTCGCCTTGATGAACTCCACCGCGCGGTAGGCACCCGTTGTCACTGCCTGCGTCGACGCGCCGACGAACCAGTGAATCACCGCTCCGCCCGAAATCAGTCCAAGCAGGAATGGCGGATGCAGCAGCGAGAGGTTGACGACGAGATCGGGCTGCAACCCGTGAGTCAGCGACACGATGATCGAGAAAATGAGCGTCGTCGCTCCAACAACTGCCGTACCAATGAGCACTGGCTTGGCCGTCGCCTTGAATGTGTTCCCCGCGCCATCGTTCTCTTCGAGCAGATGCTTTGCTCTCTCGAAATTCGGCGTGAAACCGTAGTCGCGCTGAAGCTCCTGAGCTATCCCGGGAATGTTCTCGATTGTGGAAAGCTCAAACACCGACTGGGCGTTGTCCGTTACCGGTCCATATGAATCCACAGCGATCGTTACCGGACCCATGCCGAGGAACCCGAATGCAACGAGGCCGAACGCAAAGACCGCCGGTGCAATCATCAGCGCCGACATGCCGAGCGTGCTGACACCGTATGCGATCGACATCAGCAGCATGATCACGATGCCGAGCCAGTAGGCCGAGAAGTTTCCGGCGACCAGACCGGAGAGGATGTTGAGTGACGGTCCACCCTCGCGCGACGACGTCACGACTTCCCTGACGTGCGTAGACTCGGTGGAGGTGAAGATTTTCACGAGCTCCGGAATGATCGCGCCTGCCAGCGTTCCGCATGTGATGACCGTCGAGAGCTTCCACCAGAGCGACCCATCGCCAATGTCGCGAATAAGGAAGAACGATACAAAATACGTCAGTGCAACCGAGACGAGCGACGTCAGCCACACGAGCGATGTCAGCGGCGCTTCGTAGTTCATGTTGTCGGCATCCACGTAACGACTTTTTGCGATCGCTTCGTTGATCAGGTATGACATGCCGCTCGCAATGATCATCATGATCCGCATCGCGAAGATCCAGACGAGGAGTTGCACTCGCGTTGTGGGATCGCCGACGGCAAGCAGGATGAACGAGATGAGAGCGACGCCGGTCACACCGTAGGTCTCGAACCCGTCCGCACTCGGACCAACTGAGTCACCAGCGTTGTCACCCGTGCAATCCGCAATAACGCCCGGGTTACGGACGTCGTCTTCCTTCACATTGAACACGATCTTCATCAGGTCGGCGCCGATGTCGGCGATTTTCGTGAAGATTCCGCCCGCGATTCTGAGCGCTGCGGCACCAAGCGACTCACCGATCGCGAAGCCGATGAAGCAGGCGCCCGCGTAGTCCCCCGGGATGAAAAGAAGAATCATCAGCATGAGGAACAGCTCGACCGAGATCAGCAGCATGCCGATGCTCATGCCTGCCTTGAGCGGAATTGCATAACACGGATACGGCTTGCCCCGGAGACTGGCGAAGGCTGTCCGTGAATTCGCGAACGTGTTGACGCGAATGCCGAACCACGCCACTCCGTAGCTTCCGGCGATACCGATGAGGCTGAAAGCAAGAATGATCGCAACCTTGGCCGGCTCGAACTTCAGCAGGAACCCGAAGTAAAGGAGAATGATGAAGCCGATGAAGATCTCGAGGATCAGAATGAACTTCCCCTGAGTAATCAGGTACGTCTTGCACGTCTCGTAGATCAGCTCCGAGATCTCGAGCATCGACCTGTGAACCGGCATCTTCTTGAGCTGGTTGTAGATCACCATGCCGAAGGCCAGTCCCAGCGCGCAGACGATGAGGCCGAGCATCAGCAGCCTGCTGCCTGGCATTCCAAGGAAAGAAACCGAAGAAAGATCCGGGACGACGAGGTTTGCCTCGCCACCGGCTCGTTGTGTTTCCTGCAGTAAAAACAACGGGTGCATCAAGCTCATTGAAGCTCTCCTGAGGGTAAACGGCGGCCGAGCGATGACGGACGCCATGCGAGATCAAGCGACAGCATACTGCGGCCCATCTTTGCGGAAGATCCGCGGCGGCGCCTACCGGTCAGATTCGACCGCGCGCCAGAGGAAGAAAACGGGGACACCGATCGCCACGAGTACCAGACCCGACAGCGCTTGCGCGCGCGTCTTGTCGGCAATGAGGAGAACGACCGCGATTGTCGATGCCAGCACGATGTACAGCGCCGGCAGCACAGGGTATCCGATCGCGCGATACGGACGCTCGGCGTCTGGTCGCTTCGATCGCAGAATGAACAGACCGATCGTCGTCAGCGCATAGAAGATAAGCGCGGCGAAGATCACATAGTCGAGCAGCTGGCCATAGGTCCCGGTCAGACACAGAAAACTCGTCCAGATCGCCTGTACAATGAGCGCAGCGGCCGGAACGTGATTGCTGTTGAGATTCCCTGCTCGCCTGAAGAATAACCTGTCCCGGGCCATCGCATAATAGACGCGCGCGCCGGAAAGGATCAGGCCGTTGTTGCACCCGAACGTCGAGATGAGAATTGCCGTCGCCATGATAGTGCCGCCGATTGCACCGAAAATCATCTCGGCCGCGGCACTCCCGACGCGGTCCTGGGTCGCGAACTGGATGCCTCTCGCGAGCACATCAGCTGCGTCCTTGGTGCCGTGGAGCGGCAGAACGTTCAAGTATGCAATATTTGCGAGGATGTAGAGGATGCTGACGAGGCCTGTGCCCATCACCAGCGCGAGCGGCAGGTTGCGCTGCGGATTCTTCACTTCGGCTGCGGCGAACGTGACGTTGTTCCACGCATCGCTGGAAAAGAGAGATCCGACGAGCGACGCGCCAAACGCAATCATGAACGCCGATGTGACGTCGACGTGACCGACAAAGTTGCCGGCGCCGAAGTTTGCGGCGATCGCATTCGCGTTCCGGCCGATGGTGAGTCCGAGAAGAATGAGGAGAGCAAGCGCTCCCGTCTTGATGATCGTGAGACTCGTCTGAACCAGCTTGCCTTCGCGCACGCCGCGAAGATTGATCCAGGTAAGAATCCAGACGGTGATGAGAGCGATAAGTCGCTGTGGTGTCAGCCCGACTTCGATCAGTCCGCCGGGCGTGTTGATGTCAACCTGGGGAAACCACCCAAAGCGGTCCGGAGTGATCGCTGGCCACAACACTCCAAGAAACCGTCCGAATGCGACCGCGACCGCTGCGATCGTTCCGGTCTGGATGACGATGAACAAGGTCCAGCCATACAAAAAACCCATGAGGGGGCCCATGGATTCGCGAAGGAAAATGTATTGGCCACCGGCTCGGGGGTACATCGCCGCGAGCTCTCCATACGACAGGGCACCCAGCATGGTGATGACTCCCGCGGCGAGCCACGCAAGCATCAGCCAGAGCGGCGAATTAACAGTGCGCGAAATATCAGCGGAGACGATGAAGATGCCCGAGCCGATCATCGAACCGGCGACGAGCATCGTTGCGTCAGTCAGGGTGAGCGCTTTAACAAAACCGCCCGCTGACGCTGTAGCGTCACCGGTCTCGGGTATGGTGCTCATCGAAGGGACTCCGCGAGAGTAGAGACACCGGAGACCGTCCCGGTGAGCAAGCGCGCAGAATCTATCACGTATCCACAGCGAAAACCAGACTTCTTCGCGAGGGACCGAGGACTGAGTCCTCAGTCCTCGCAGCTCTAGAAGATGAACTGGATATCGACTGTATCCCGCACCGGCGTTCCGTCTGCCTTGACTCCGGGCCTGAATCGCAACGCCATCAACACATCGCGTAGTTTCCTGTTGTAGCCTCCATCCCGCGATTCGTTGAATCCGAGCAGCTTCGCATTTCCCTTTTCATCAACATCGAAGTAGGCAGTGAGGTGATATCCCCGAAGCGACGAGGGAGCGGGCAGCGGCGGCAGAAAGAATTGCGTTGGCGTCGGCGGATAGCTGGTCCCCAAGCCCCCTCCCGTCCCCGGTCCATTCGAGCTCCCTGTGCCCGTACCAATTCCGGAGCCAGTGCCGCCGCCCGAAACCGGGCCCACGCCAGCAGTTCCCGCAGTACCAGTACCCGTTCCCGTCGTATTCGTCGAGGGAGCGGGCTGTTGTGATGCGGCGGGCGGCGCGACCGCAACGGGCTTGGGAGCAACAACCGGCTTGGGCGGAACAATCGGCTTCGGCGTAACCACCTGCGCAGCCGCATCCGCCGCCGGCGTTTTCAGCTGGACGAACTGAAGCCGGTCACCGCCCGATCCACCGCCTCCGCCACCAGCGGGTCCGGGTCCCCCTCCCCCAACGGCAGGCGTCCCTTTGAAATTTTCCCGGGCGATCGGAATCAGAATCAGCAGAATGATGAGCGCATGCGCAAAAAGAGAGGCGGCGATACCCTTCCATCGCCCCTCTCTCTTGCTTGGTACTCCGACCGGTGGCCTGTAGCTCTTCTCTATTGGGCCGGCGCATCCTTCGGCGAAACGCCGATGACTTTAACCCCTGCGCCGCGCGCCATATCCATCGCGTAAATCACTTCGGAGTACTTCGACTTCGGATCACCCTTCACGAAAATGATCTTCTCGGGACGAGGATCGTAGATCTCCTTGAGGCGCTTTAAAAGAGTCGCCTTCGTGAGCGGCTCCTTGTTGAGGAGGTACTTCTCGCCCGGCAGAACTTCGAGAACGATCTGCGGTGGCGGATTGGTGCTTTGCAGCTGGTCGCTCGGATCGGGTAGCTGAAGATCGATTGCCTTCCGCGACATCGGTACAACAAGCATGAAGATGATGAGCAGAACGAGCAGCACGTCGATCATCGGTGTCACGTTAATGTCGTTCGTGAGTCCGCCTTTCGCTCCTCCTGAGGACATCGCCATTTACTTCTTTCCTGCCTTGCCCATTCCGCCCATCATGCGATCCGTCGCGATGAGTGAAACAGTGCCTGGCTGTTGATCCGTGATCATGCCGGTGACCGCGACGTGATTGTGAGCCGCGATGTCGAGCGCGTCGAGAACCTTGCCGTACTCGAGATCCTTGTGAGCCTTGACGTACAGCAGTTTGTCCTCTTCGCGGCTCGCGTAGATGTCATTCAGAAGCTGGCCAAGCTGGGCATTTGGAATCGCCTTTTTATTCAGGAAATACTGCCCGTTGGCGTCGATTCCAAGCACCTGGTCCCGATCCTCTTCAGGATGCGGCTTCAGGTTGACGCCCTGCGGGGGTATCGCCTGGAAGCCGGCACTGATCGCCGGCACGACGAGCATGAAGATGATCAGGAGAACCAACATGACGTCGATCATCGGCGTTACGTTGGGCTCTGCCTTGATGTTCGAGGATGATCCAGTGGACATGGACATGCGGGATTACCTCGCTGCTTAGTTCGAGATCGGAGCGGATCCGCTTGACGCAGTCGTGTTGAACTCGCGGGTGAAGCGCGAACGGCCGAATTCGCCGCTGACGTTCTTGATCATGTAGTCGATCATTTCCTTCGACGTGTACGTCATCTCTGCCGTCAGGTTGTCGATCTTGACCTGGAAGTAGTTGAACGCCCACACCGCCGGGATCGCGACGATGAGACCAAAGGCGGTCGTAATGAGCGCCTCGGCGACACCGGCAGAAATTGCCGACAGACCGCCGGAACCTGACGCGGCCATACCGACGAAGGCGTTGACGATTCCCATCGTCGTGCCGAGCAGTCCCACGAACGGAGCGGTTGCACCGACCGTCGCGAGCACACCAAGACCACGCTTGAGATCCGTGATCGTCATCAGCATCTCGCGCTCGACTGCACGCTCGGCCGAGTTGATATCGCCAACGCTTACCGTACCGTCCTGGATCAGCGGCTTGATCTCGGTCAGTGCACCACCGAGAACACGCGCAACGTGCGACTTCTTGTATTTCTCGGCCAGCGTTACCGCTTCGCCGAGATTGTCTTCTTCGAGGAACTGCGAGAACTCAGGCGCGAACTTGCGTGTTTCGCTCTGGGCGGAGCGAAGGTCCCACCATTTCTTGATGCTCACGGAGAGCGACCAGATGGACATGATGGCGAGGGTGAAGACGATGCCGCGGGCGAACCCGGCCATCTGGCCCCAAAGGTCTAGAAGCGAGAGTTGCATTGTATCCGGATCTCCGGTGAGTGTGGGTTATCTGTCGAGCTTGAACTGGAAACTCTGCTGCACGAGCTGCTTCACCTTGTGGCCCCCAACTTCGGCCGCGTAGAAGCGCATGTTCGGCAGCGCCGTGCGAACAGCGTTGGCAAACAGGTCGTTCGTGGCTTTCAGCACCTTGAATGACCCTGTCTCTGCCTTGCCGTTTTCGTCAACAACAAACTGCGCCTGCACTTCGCCCTCGACGCCGGAGGAACGCAGCGCATCGGGATATCGTGGCGAGCCAGTTCCCGGAATCTGCGCGACCGGCTTCTCCACCTGGAACTCGAAGTACGTCTGGTTCGCGTCAATCTTCTGCGCTGTCCCGCCTTCGACCCCCTTCGCGACTCCGCCCTTGACTCCCTTGCCGCTGAAGTCGGCCTCATCAGTCACCTTCTTGCTGAGATCGATGTCAGGAATCTTGATCGGGATGTTCACCGGTGCCTGAAGCACCTGGAATCCCTTCGGCGGAGGTGCCTTCACGACGACGTTCTTCGGCGGCGGCGGGGGCGGCTCTTTTGGCTTTGGCGCCTCTTTCTTGACTTCGACGAACTGAACCTTTTCCTGCTTCGTCTTGTCGTCAGCGATGCCGGCGCGCGCCGTGAGCACCACTGCGGCAGCGATGAGCGAGCCGTGGAAGATCAGGCTGAACAGTGTTCCGCCTGCCATCTTCTGCTTCTGAGGCTTCGACTCGATCAGATGAGTGAACATTGAATCACCGAGGAAGGTTTGGTAAGCTGTAGCTTATCCGGGCCAGCCCTTAGAGGTAATAGCAGGAAGATTAAGAATCCATGAAATCCCGCCTCATACTTTCACTTTTCAGCTTTTCTCTACTTGCGGCGGCAGCGGGAGCGTTACCGTAAACAGACTTCCTCGCCCGAGCCTTGATGATGCAGTCAGCGTGCCACCGTGGGCCTGGGCAATCCATTGACTGATCGCGAGCCCGAGTCCGAACCCGCCGCGCTCCGACATCCGCGAGCGAACTCTGTCTGCTCGCCAGAATCGCTCGAAGATGTGCGGCACGTCGGCGGCCGCGATGCCAATCCCGGTGTCACGGACCGCAAACGTCACATTGTCCGGATGAAGTCCAAGGCCGATGTCCACCTTGCCGCCGGCCGGCGTGTACTTGATTGCGTTCGTGATGAGATTGAGGAAGAGCTGCCGGAGCCGCGTCCGATCTCCCATCACCGTCGCGTTCGCACTGAACGGCAGGTTCACCGCAACTCCCGCGGCTTCGCCAAGGATCAGTGCCGTCTCGTAAACGTCTTCAACGAGCGGCTGGAGCGAGATCGGCTCACGATGAACGTCGAACCTTCCTTCATCGGCGCGTGCAAGCGTGAGCAGACTTTCGACGAGGTCTGCCATTCGCGTCGTCTCGTGAAGCGCTTCCTCGAGCGCGACTGATCTCTCGGTCTGCTCCGGCTCAGACATCGCCCGCTCGACGTCCGCGCGAAGGACGGCAAGCGGAGTCTTGAGCTCATGGCTCGCGTCGGCGGTGAACCGCCGGAGTCCAAGAAAAGAAGTTTCGAGCCGCTCGATCATCGCGTTGAGCGTGCCGACGAGCTGCTCGAACTCGAACCCGGCGTTCTCGATATTCAATCGCCGGTGCAGACTTCGGCCGTCGCTGATCGCGGCGACATCGTTCGTGATTTTAAGAATTCGTTTCGAGTTGAGCGACAGCGTGGCCCACGCTCCCCAGCCGGCGAGAATGATGATCGGAATTACGAAACCGCCAAGCGCATACAGATATTCGCGCGGAAGGGCAGTTGCTTCGGCAGTGGGAACACCAACGACAACCTTGCCCAGCGCGGTCGGCGTCCGCGGAACCGATCGCGCGACAAGCAGCAGTCTCTCGCCGGCATTGGCGAGGGGAAGAAATCCGGGTGCATCGGACGGGCGCAGCCTCGACATCTGATCTCGAAAGACCGTGCTGTCGATGCCGCTGAGCCGGCCCACCGCTGCCGACCTGAAAATGAATGCGCCATTCCGGTCGGTGACGACGAGATATCCGGGAAACGCGCTCAGCATCGCCCCCAGCCGCGGTGTAAGCGATAGCATTTCGACCGACGTATCGGGCCCGATGACGACTGTCTGCACGCCTTCGCCCGCGTCGAGAATGAGCGACGTGACGAGGTCCGCCTCGATGCCGGCATACCGGCCGATGTCACGATAGACTGTCGCGTTGCGAACAGTCCAGAACGTCAGGCCGACCACGCCGGTCACTGCAATCAGGCCCGCAACAAACGCCGCCATGAGATTCGTGCGTGATGACGCCATGCGGCGCGTTATCCGCGGGCCGGGCTGCCGTCGGACCGAATCACGTAGCCGACGCCGCGGATGGTGTGGATCAGTTTCGCGGTGTGATTCGCATCGATCTTCTTGCGCAGGTGATTGATCACGACATCCACGATGTTCGTTCCCGGATCGAAGTGATATCCCCACGCATATTCGGTGATGAGCGTGCGGCTCATCACCTTTCCGGCGTGCCGCATCAGGTATTCCAGCACCGTGTACTCTTTCGGCGTCAGCTCGATCGGCGCACCGTCGCGAGCGACTTCGCGCGTATCGAGATGCAGCTCGAGATTGGCGACCTTGAGACTTGGCGAAGCGAGCACGCGCGGCCGCCGCGATAGGGCTTCGACCCGGGCGAGCAGCTCCTCGAATGCGAATGGCTTCGTGACGTAATCGTCAGCGCCGGCTCGCAACGTTTCGACCTTCGCATCAATCGCGTCCTGAGCCGTGAGAACGAGGATCGGCCGCTCAAACCCCTTTGCCCGCAGGCCATTTAACACCTGGAGGCCAGGCTTACCGGGCAGCCGCATGTCGAGAATGACGAGGTCGTAGCCGCCGCTCAGCGCCTCCTGCTCTCCTTGTTCGCCATCGGCAACGAGGTCAACGCCCCACCGCTGCTGCTCCAGCCCACGCTTGACGAATTGACCGACCGTCGGGTCGTCCTCGATCACCAGAATCCTCATGATGGCGGAATCTACACGAAGCAAAAAGGACCCGCGAAATTCCGCGGGTCGTTGTCATGCGTTACGGTCGATCGGTCGGCTCAATACTCGACCCAATTGATCTTGACCGCGCGGGCTGCGTCATTCACCGGCTTCCCGAGTGTTGCTCCCGTCGTTGACGAACGCGTTGAGCGTCGCTGCACTCGATCGCATGAACTTCGTGGTGTCGGGCCTGTACAGCGTGTTGGTCGACGTGATGATGAGGACGACAGACTTCGCCTTCAGCTGGTATTTCTGGTAGTAAATGCGTGATTGTGACCTTCCGCGTGTAGGGATACGGCTTCGCGGTCACCGTTGTCGTCGTGGTGCCGGACGCGAGGCCTTCCGGGCGTGATCCCGCTTCGCTCGTGCACCCAAAGACAAACGGCGGCGGCGCGAGTCACAACCAGTCGTGCGCAGCCGGTATTCTCTCAAGGATCGGGCACCATGGGAGCGGGCTGCGGCACTTTTTGCAGATGTTTGTTTTGTCACTCGCGCAAACCAACCAAGTGGAGATTGCCATGGATGCTGCTACCCCGGCCGCGGCCGACTCGACGGCCACCCTCAAGTGTCAATTTTGCGGTACGTGGAACAGAATCGATGCGGGCCGCGCGGCCGACCGGCCGAAATGCGGCAAGTGCAGCAAGCCGATCCTGCTCGACCGCCCGATTGCGCTCGACGACGACAGCTTTTCGCGGACGATATCCGACAGCGAGGTCCCTGTCATCGTGGACTTCTACGCGGACTGGTGTGGGCCGTGCAAGATGATGGCGCCGGCGGTAGACAAGCTCGCCGCCGACTATAGTGGACGAGCGATCGTGGCCAAGCTCAACACCGATCTTGCGCAGAAGACATCGCGATCTTTCCAGGTACGGGGCATTCCCACGAGCATCGTTTTCTTCGGCGGAAAAGAGGTCGCTCGGCAGACGGGCGCTCTGCCGTACGCGGTGCTGGCGTCGATGATCGACGGGGCGACCGCGAGCTAGAGCGAGATCTCCACCCCCTCGAGCGCGCGGGTGACAGACTCGATATCGGCGCGACTCGAGAGGTCGAGAACGGGGGCATCGATTGGCACGACCTTGACCTTCATCCCGAGCGCGTCAATCCCCAGCCTGACCGCTTGCGGCAATTCGTATTCGCCGCGCGCCGACAGTGGTACGCTCCGGCAGGCGGCGAAGATGCGATTGTCAAAGAGCCAGCAGTTCATGCTGGCAAGCGCGGTTTCATCGGGCACCGCCGCAGCAGCTTCTCCAACCAGAATGCGCTCGAGGTAGCCCTCGCTGTCCACGTCGAGCGCGCCAAACCGGCTGAGGCGATCGGCGCCGATGTTGCCGCGCTCGGATAATGATTTTCTTCGGAACCCCGCGACCGCTGGCGGACCGGCCGCGCGAAGCTGAGCCAAGGCGGATGCCGGATAATAGTTGTCCGAGTTCAGCACCAAAAAAGGCTCTCCGTCCGCGAACTTTTCTGCGGCAAGAATGGCGTTGGCGGTGCCAAGCGGACGTTCCTGGATGGCGAACTCGATCGCGAGTCGCTGACGGCTGTTCTCTTCATAGTAGCGCCGGACAATATCGTGTTCGGGCCCAATGACAAGACAAGCGCGGCTAAAGCCGGAGTCAGCGACTGCTCCGAGTACAAAATCGAGGAACGGCCGCCCGACTGAGATCATGCCCTTGATGCCGGTGTCGGCAATTGCCGATTGGTCACTCCGGAGCACCGCAATGTTGTCGGCCTTCCGCATTCTGGTGCCGAGGCCCCGGGCCAGGATAACTGCCCGGGTCGGCTGATGGAGGCTGGCCGAAGTGGTTTCACTCATGATTGGCACGACCTGTCACGTTGCATGCCGTGCCGGGAAACGGAAAACTTACAACCGTTCACAAACATGCCGCAGAATGCCTGAACAGTTGCAATATGCGGCATCGAAATTGGTCCGACAAAGCCCGGCTGAATTGGTAACTGCGTACATGGCAATGACTTAGTTGAACGGAATCCAATGGCCCGCAGAGTGCCTTTAGGTGGCCTGCGATCCTCGACCGGAACCGCATCCGCTTCCCCCAATTCTCTCGAAAGGAGCTCCAAATGGTCCGCAACAAAAAGGGTTTCACGCTGATCGAACTGCTCATCGTTGTCGTCATCATCGGCATTTTGGCTGCGATCGCGATTCCGAAGTTCGCGAACACGAAGCAGAACGCGTATGTCGCTTCAATGAAGGCAGATCTTCGCAACCTCGCGACCTACGAAGAGAGCTACGCTGCTGACAGCGCTGGCGTCTACTTCAGCGGCACGTCGGCCACGCCGGCGACGATGCAGGGCTTCCTTCCGTCGGCGTACGTGACGGTTGTTGCAACGGCAGTTCCAGCTCCGAACGCAAGCTGGTCGGCCGCAGCGACGCATTCGCTCACCACGAGAACCTGCGCGTCCTCGGCCCAGGGCCTGATCACCTGCACCTGATTGAACTTGCTGGGGGTCGCGGAGGTGGGTCCGGTGCAAGCCTGATCTGCTTTCGCGGCCTCCGCGAATTAGGAACTGTCGACCCGCGATCCAACTCCTACCGCTTGAGCCCCAATAAGTCGGCGGAGCGATGTCAGGAGATCTCTGTTGACGCATCATCAATCACGACGACGTCGACGCCACAGTCCGCCGCGATGAGATCAGTCAGGAAGCAGCGAATCTCCATCTCCTGATCGAAGTTCACCACAATAATGAATCCCCTGACGATGCGAGGGCAAATGGCATCGCCAACCGACTTCGCGCAGGAAGCCCGCCGCGCTCGCCCGTGACGCGTCGCCATTGATGCTCACGAACACGAATGCGCTGTCGCGAACCGCGCGGCGCAGTGAATCAAGCCTGGCATCGTCGTTACGGCCACGACCGCAGAGCTGCGTCCGACTTGCGAGGCGCCCCAGATACCCCTAGTGTGCGCGCGTGACTCTCATACCTTCGGCTCATACGTCTCAACCGGGCTTTACGAGGATTGACGCCTGCCGGATTTGCGGCAACACCGAGCTTGTTCCGGTTCTTGATCTCGGGCAGCAGTTCCTGACTGGTGTCTTCCCCAGCAGCCGGGACGAACAATTGACCCGCGGCCCACTCCAGCTGGTGAAGTGTCATGCAGCGTCCGCTGTGTGCGGTTTGCTCCAGTTAAGACATTCCTACAAATCGGCCGAACTCTATGGTGCCAACTACGGGTATCGGTCGTCGCTCAATTGCTCGATGACCCGGCATCTGGAAAAGAAAGTCGAATGGGTGCGTGCCTTTGCTCCACTCGACAAAGACGACGTTGTCGTCGACATCGGCAGCAATGACGGAACGACATTGTCGTTCTTCCCCGACGATCTGACCCGCATCGGAATCGATCCGACGGCGGGCAAGTTCGAAAAATTTTACAAACCGGGAATCAAAGTGGTACCGGATTTCTTCACCGCGGACCTGTTCGAGAGTGTGGGTGGTGGGAGGAAAGCCAGTGTTGTCACGTCCATCGCGATGTTCTATGACCTGGAGAAACCTCTTGAATTCGTGCGGGCGGTTGAGCGGATTCTCGCTGACGACGGTATCTGGCATTTCGAACAGAGCTACCTGCCTGCGATGCTCGCTCAGACTGCGTACGACACGGTGTGCCACGAGCATCTCGAGTATTACGGTCTGAGACAAATCCAGTGGATGATGGAGCGATGTGGCCTGACGATCCTCGAGGCGGAGGTCAACGACGTAAACGGCGGAAGCATTTCGATCACCGCGGCGAAAGCGGCATCGAATTTCGAGCCGCACACGTCCGAAATACAGAGTATTCTCGACGAGGAAAATCGGCGTGGACTGGCAGGTCTCGAGCCGTACGGGCTATTCGCTGAGCGTGTGGCAGCCCATCGGGCTGAGCTTCTGGCTGTGCTCGATCGCATAGACTCGGCTGGGGAGATCGTGTTTGGGTATGGCGCATCGACGAAAGGCAACGTCATCCTTCAGTATTGTGGCCTGGATGCGAGCCGTATCCCGTTCATCGCCGAGGTAAACGAGGAGAAATTTGGCCGGCTGGCTCCCGGTTCGGGGATCCCCATCATTTCCGAGGCGGCGGCGCACGCCATGAATCCGGATTACCTGCTTGTGATGCCGTGGCATTTCCGCGAGAACCTGGTTGAGCGCGAAGCGGAATACTTGAGCCGGGGCGGCAAGATGATCTTTCCATTGCCGAGGATCGAGATCATTTCAGGCGCGGTGCAATGACGCGTTCAACGGGCGTCAGGACTTTGATATTTGTTCCGACGTACAACGAGCGCGAGAATGTCGGGAACATGGTCACCCAGATTCTTGAATTGGCACTGGATGCTGATCTTTTGTTCCTCGATGACGGATC
Source organism: Gemmatimonadales bacterium (assembly GCA_038254845.1). Classification (GTDB taxonomy): domain Bacteria; phylum Gemmatimonadota; class Gemmatimonadetes; order Gemmatimonadales; family Gemmatimonadaceae; genus UBA4720. The sequence goes on from JBBSFT010000008.1 coordinate 36,093, forward strand.
TCCGGACGGAACTGGAGATGTTCTCGACCGTCTCGCGGAGAGCAATGGGCGACTCTCCATCGTTCACCGCTCCGGCAAACTCGGGATCGGCAGCGCGCATCTGGATGGTATCCGATGGGCCTACGACCACGACTATGATCGGCTGATCACGCTGGACTGCGACTTCACGCATGCGCCAGTGGATATTCTGCGAATCGTCGAGCATCTGGAAGGACACGACGTGGTAGTCGGGTCACGCTACATGCGAGAGAACAGCCTGCCCGGATGGAACATTTTAAGGCGATCGCTTACGGCGCTTGGACACACGCTCACGAAAAACCTCCTTCGAATTGAGGCTGATGCGACCGGCGCATTGCGGGGCTACGATCTTCGTCGGATTCCGCGGGAGCTCTTTGATCTCGTAGCGTCGCGTGGATATGCGTTTTTCTTCGAGAGCATGTTTCTCCTTGTGCGCAACGGATTCAGGGTGAAAGAGTTCGCGATTGTGCTGCCCGCACGGACGTACGGCAGCTCGAAGATGACTTTGCGAGAAACGTGGCGAAGCGGATCGCAGCTACTGTCGTTGTGGGGTGCCAGCGTCGCTTCTCCCGCGCGTTTCAGGCTTGTCAGACCATTCCGTGAGGTCGATGCCGATCTCGTGGACAGTCAGGGCTGGGATTCATACTGGGATAAGAAGGAACGTCCGGCGATTGCGGCGTACGAGCTCATTGCAACGGCGTATCGGGTGTCGATCATCAAACGGCAGCTCGAACGGTTCGTGTCGGCCAATTTCCCGGATGGATCACGTCTGCTGCATGCGGGGTGTGGAAGCGGCCAGGTGGACGCCGGACTGCAGCGGCGGATGAGTATTACGGCAGTAGACATTTCCCCGTCCGCCCTCCGCCTTTATCAGTCAAACAACCCGGACGCGGCCGAGATCAGGCACGCGAGCATTCTCGATCTCCCATTCGCGCCGGGGGCATTCGACGGCGTCTACAATCTTGGGGTTGTTGAACATTTTACGCGCGACGAAATCGAATTGATCCTGAGGCAGTTTTACAGGGTTCTCGGGCCCCGGGGAAAGCTCGTCATTTTCTGGCCACATCGGCGGGCCACGAGCGTTGCGGTTCTTGGAGCGGCTCACTGGATTCTGAATGACGTTCTCAGGAGACCCACGTCGTTTCACCCAGCCGAAGTATCACTGCTTCGCTCGCGGCAATGGGTTGACGAAATCCTGCATGCAGCAGGCTTCCGGCTTGCCGGATATTCGTTCGGTCCGCGCGATTTTTTCGTGCAGGCGGTGGTTGTAGCGGAGAAGCTGGCAGTTCCTCAGTAAGTGAGCGACACGCTGCGGAAGGCCGAGATCTTCGTCTCGGGGCTGCTGACACTGATGGTGATCTGGCTTCACGTGATCGCGGCCACATCGGCGGGAGCACTCTGGCGCGACGAGGCGAACACGATTGGTCTTGTAACGCTGCCATCGGTTGGCGACGTGTGGAAGAATCTTCAGTATGACTCGTTTCCGCTGCTATGGCTCCTCGTACTTCGGGCGTTCAGCAACGCCGTTGGTCCAATGAACGATGGGGCGTTCCGCGTTCTCGGGTTTTTTGTAGGCGTCGGAATCGTGGGCATGCTGTGGGTCATCGCGAGGCAACTTGGCCATGAGGTGCCGCTAGTATCGCTGGCGCTTCTGGGGATTTGTCCGAGCCTCATCACGTGGGGCGATTCGGTGCGAGCTTACGGATTCGGAATCCTGCTCATGCTCGTTACGTGTGCCTTGATGCTGCGGTTCGTCGAGCGTCCGGGTGCCGGACGTCTCGCAGCCCTGGCTCTTGGCTCGGTCGCGAGCGTGCAAGCACTGTATTACAACTCCGTGGTCCTGCTCGCGCTTTGCGCAGCCGGTGCCGCGATATTTGCGCGGCGGCGAGACTGGCGCTCCGCCGGAGAGGTCGTAGTTGTCGGGGTTGTCGCCGCGGTCTCGATGGTTCCGTACATATCTACAATGAGGGGAGCCTCATCCTGGAATTCGCTCGTGCGTATCCCCGAATACACCTTCGCGTTATTCTGGGTCAAGTTGCACGAGGCGTTGCGGCCGTCCGGGTATTGGACTCTCATAATATGGGTCGAGCTGTTCGCAGTCACCGTTGTCGCAGGCTTGTACGCGTTTCGGTCGAAGGCTCGCAGAGACCTGTCTCAAAAACAAAACGATGCGATTCTTTTCTGCCTCGTGATGATGGTGGTGGGGATCGCTGCGCTTTACCTGTTTTTGTACATACTGTCTTACGTAACGCGGCCGTGGTATTACCTTAGCCTGCTTGCTCTGACGGGTACGTGTATCGACGGACTTACCGGAGCCCTGATGCGCGGGCCGACTCGGCGTGTTATCCGACTGGCGGCCGTCCTGTTATTTGCATGCGCAACTGTTTTCCCTGCGACACGTGCCGTTCGCAACCGGCTGACGAATATTGACATCGTGGCTGCCCGCATCCAATCACTATCGAGCCCAGGCGACGTCGTGGTTGTCGCACAATGGGCTGATGGCGTCACTTTTTTTCGGTACTATCGAGGCGTAGCTCGCTGGGCGACGATTCCGCCAATCGGCTTCCACCGCTTTCACAGGTACGATCTTGTCGGTCACCAGATGCTCGCTTCAGATCAGGCTGGCCGGGTGCGCAGCGTGATCGACGCCGCGACCGAGGCGCTTCGTCGCGGGCACTCCGTATTTATTGTTGGAAGTCTCCAGATGACTCCAGACTCGGCTGAACCCGAAGCTCTGCCTGCTGCTCGTCTGCCCTTCCAGCCTCTGGGCGAGCTTCCTTACAGCCGTCAGTGGACCCGAATGGTCGGATATTTTCTCCAGCGGCATTCTGCCTATCTCGCAACGGTACCCGTTCCGGCAGAACTGCCGATCAACGGTTACGAGCATCCTCAGGTTCATGTCGCGAGGGGCTGGCGCGAATGAAAAGTGAAAGCAGTTTGAGGCTTTGCTTGTGCGGTTGAGCTCGCAGAGCACTGAAGGCAAGCAGTTTGCCTCCCTGAGGCCGCGACAGATCGCCATAGGTTTTCTTTGCGTGGGGACTCTGATCAGAATCGCCAGTGTGGGTAGCGTCGGCGCGCGAACGCTCGACGAGAGAGTCTACACTCAACAAGCGAATATCTGGCTGCAGGAAGGACGACCGGGAATTCGAGCGCTCGTGCAACGATACGAGCGTGACCCGGTCACGCGGTACTATCCCATGCCAACTCGCGCCGGCACGATTCGGCTTTTTGCGGCTGCAATGACGTTGAGTGGACGGACCGACGTGCTCGTTGGAGCGGTCGTCTCCTGCATAGCAAGTATTTTCTCATTGTTTCTGCTGGCGTGGATTGGCGTTCGATTTTTTTCCGCCTGGGTCACTTCTACAGCCGTCCTCTTTTTTGCCGTGTTTCCGCCTGAGCTTGTAATCGCCAGACGAGCGTGGTCAGATGCGCCCGTGGAGCTGGCTTCATTGCTGCTTGTGTGGCTGGTGTGCGAGATCGTTCGCGATTCAAGTCGCCGCTCGTGGCACTTTCTCTTCGCGGTGGTCGCCAGTCTCGGCGTCACGTTGAAGGAGTCATTTGCCGTTCCCCTGGGAATATGCGGGGTGTGGCTGCTTTGCGTCCTGCTCAAACGTGGCGAATGGCGGAACGCGTTGATGTTGACCTTGATGTCATTGGCGGGATGTCTTGTCGCGATTACCTGGCTGGCTGAAATGGCAGGAGGATTTCGCGATCTCGAGCGAGTTGTTACGGGGATCGCCGGCGTAAATGCCGTCAATCCTTACGCAATCAAATGGGCTTCGGGACCGGGCTATCTTCTCCTCGACGGGCTTTGGATCGTGAGTCCAATGTTTGCGCTTCTCGCGCTTACCGGCGTGTTGCGTGCGCTCGACCATCGCTCGAGCGTTGGCGTCCAATATGCGGCGCTCCCGTGGATCGCGGCGTTCACGCTATCGAATGTTGTAGTTGCCATGATTGTGCCGCACTGGCTCAACCTGCGTTACGTCAGCGTGGCCTTTGGGACGTATTGCCTGCTTGCGGGCGTAGGTGCTGAATTGCTGTTTTCAATTGGGTCGAAACAGTTCGCGGACCGGCGGCGAGGTATTTTCGCAATCCTGTTCGCGGCGGTAATGCTTACGGGGGCGGCGACCGCCTCTCGCTATTTTTTCGGCGCGTTCGTGCAGGGCGGAACTCCGGACCTCGCCATCCGCATGCTGGAAGCGCAACTCGACCGCTGACTACCTCCTGATGTGCGAGGAAGTCCGCGAAATTAGTCTGCCAAGGGCCCTAAAGCTTCTTCGCAACTTCCATGACGACCAGGTGCAACGGAAAATGCAGATACTGCGCGCAGATATAGCGCTGAGTCGAAACCGTTCATAAACAAACATGGCTTGGCAAGCGCAAGCAACGCAATGTGCCAAAGTCGCAGACCTGACCAGTATCAATTTTCTTTGAAGCAACGATAGCGATCAGAAGTTCCCACGTCCGTACTCCGGATCCGGATTCGCGACATCTTGAAATTGTCAAAGGCCTTTGGTCTTTCGCGAGAAGAGGCGAGCGTACAGATACTCGTCGCGGGACGGCCTCGATGAACCAATGAGAGTCGTGTCCGCAGGGCCATAAAGGCCGAGTATGAGCGAATAAATTTGCGTAGCCCTTGTAACGCCAACGACGACATAGTTGCGGGACGCCAGCCCTTGTGCAATTGCTTCGGGGTTTTGCGACGGGGGAATCTGCTGTGGGCAAATCAGCCAAACACGCTGATGGTTCTTCCAAGCCAACTCAATCCGTTCGTTAATCGCTCCAAAGGCAGCGGGATCCGCCGTTCTTGATCTAATATCGAGATAATCGACCGCGCCGATTCGATCAAAGTGAGGAAAGTCGATCTGCGCCACTGACGACGAGAAATATCGATTTAGTGACGACGAGTACCATTCAGGAGTGATGATGACGAGATCAGAACTAGTCGTTCGTTGCGCCACTGCGGTAGCAAGTTCTCTCGCGTTTGATCGAGGCGACCGGTCAAGAGCATCCAGACCGACGATATAACTGCCCAAAATTCCGGCAACCGCTGCGATGAATGGGACTGTAAATAGGTCACGCGGCCTGGCTACCCAATAGGCTAACGCGAGGATGAGCGGCGGTGAGAGTATCACCAGACCCCGTGGCAAGAGCATGTTGGAATGAACGGAAAGCGCCGCCGCGACAATCCAGGCTGCCACGGGAATAACCAAAAGCATTGTAATTGCCACGCTGCTGTCAGCTTGTAATCTCGATGCTTGAAGTTCAGCTTCCCGAAACGGTGAACGAGGCAACGCATCTCGCAATAAGAGACCGCCGACGCCCAGTGCTAGCATCGCAATCGCGAAGATGGGCGTGGAGGATGCTATACTACCTGGTTCCACCATTGGCACGTAGCCTAGCACGGTGGATTGCAGCAAACCTTGTAACGCTTGACCAATAAATAGTGGAATGTCAGTGCGCGGAACGACGAGGGGGCCATGTCCGCCATGCTGCACCTGGTAAAGAAGCGTCGTCACCCACGGCAGGTAGGCAAAAGCAATAAGAGACTGTACAATGAACCATTCCCGAACAAGCTTGTTGCGTCTTTCGAAAGATGGTTGGCTAGCAACGACTGCAGTGGCAACCCAATGCCCCGCGAGGACAACCCAAGCCCAATGGTGGGTATAAAGCAGCGTGATGGCGCTCAATGTATATAGAAACCAAACGCGTGCACGACCATGCTCGACGCCTCGTATGAGCGCGTAAACCGAAACCAGTCCTACAAGCGGGAGAAACGAGTATGGACGCACAAGAGCGGAATGCTCGCTAAGGGCTGGCGACAAAGCTGCGAGCGCCGCCGCGACGAGCCCGACAAGTTTGGAAAACAAGGACTTCCCGATCAGATAGATCGTCGGGACCAGAGTTGCCCCCAGCGTAATTGGAAGCGCTAAAGCAGCCGCGTCACTCTTTCCAGCGACAGAGAGCCAGAGACGCATAAGCGCGTAGAAAAGTGGGGGATGCGCCTCGTGGAGCCGAAGAAATGTTATCATGGATGCCCACGACCGTGAATCGACGATGAACAAGAACGCTGCTTCGTCACCCCACAGTCCACTGCCGGTGGCAAGTCTGAGACGAATTGCAAGAGCGATAGCGGTTAGACCACACACAAGGACGTAGGGCCATCGACCGGAGCGGCTGACCTGACAAACGGGAACATTTGGCGGGGGCTTCAGTGGCGCACTCACCGATGAAGCTCGAGGCTATGTTCCGGAATCACTTGCAAACCTCATGCGTAGTTTCGGCGGGCTTCGCGCTCGATAAGACATTCCGCGAGGAAAGGAGGCCGAGGCTGAGGAACGACCATGGATCGAAATTGGCACTCCCCAGATCGAACTGGCAATAGTGCGGGTGTTCTCCATCTGGAGTTCTTGTAGCTATTTCGAGCATACAAGTGATGTTTGGCGTTACCACATAAGGGGATCTCCGTTCAAGCTGGCAACTCGCGCCGTCTCGTCGCGATTACAAGGCTGGCTGAAATGGCGGGAGGATTTGGCGATCCCGAGCGAGCTGTACGGGGACCGCCGACATGAATGCCGTCAATCCTTACGCAGTCAAATGGGCTTCGGGGCAGGGTCATCTGCTCTTCTACGGTCTCTGGACCGTGAGCCCGATGCTTTGCACTTCTCGCGCTTGCCGGCTTGTTGTTTGCGCTCGGCCGACGCTCGAGCGTTGCAGTCCAATATCCGTCGCTCCCGTGAATCGCGGCGTTCACGCTATCGAATATTTCAATCGGTATCGCCTTTTTTTCGGTGCGTTCGTGCAGGACGGCACTCCGGACCTCGCTATCGGAATGCTGGAGGCACAACGCGACCGCTGACTAGATCCTAAGAGGCGGCGAAGTCCCGGAAATTGTTCTGCTAACGGCGCTAGGCGGACAATGACGATATGGTCGGGGTCTGCACTGCAGCCCGGTGCATGGTAGGATTCGTGCCCCGAAGCAGGCGTTTCTGCAAGAATATCTGCGCGGGCCGCTCAAAGTGCCGGTGTGTGCAAACCGAAAGTGGGATGAGCAGCCCGAAGAACAGCAACAGCGAAACCGGTGAGTAGAAGAACGCGTTCGAACGGCCCCTTAACCCAACCTTGTCCGCAACTTCCATGAAGACCAGTTGCAATGGGAAATGCAGAAGGTAGCACGAGTAGCTCAAAGCGCCGAGGAGGGCAAAACGCTTTCCCAGCGTTCCCCGATAAGTCTCAAGAAGGGCCAATGCGAGAATAGTGGCTGGATAAAGGAGAATTTTCATCCACGCTGACACTGCTGCCTCTCCCACCGCCACCGCCGATAAATGCGCATGCGAGAAATCTTCTGACGTTGATCAAACCACCGTTAGCGGTGCCCGCGCCAGTTCCGGCGACGATCAAGGTTACAACTCAGAGTGAGCCGACCAGCGCCGCGACAACGTAGATCCTGCTGGCAGACATACCGCTGAGTCGAACGCGTTCGAATAACGAATACGACAAACCACCCATGAAAAACGCAACCAGGCCGTTCGCCAGCGGCCCTGTACCAACGCTGATGAGCACCACTCCGGCAATCACGAACGGCAGAAGATGCCACCAGGCTCGCTTATTCAGCATGCACACAATAAAAAATACGAGATACAGAAATACCTCGATCGACACCGACCAGACGGGGCCATTGAAGGACAGCCCCTTTGCCCAGCCGAGCCCCGAGACCATAAGGAGTCGAAGAAAAAAATGGTACAAGTCGTTGAATCGGCAAACGAAGTACTCGGTGTGCGTTGCTCTCCAGCCGATCTGCAACAGCGCAACAGCCACAAGCGTGGCGAGATGAAGGGGATAAAGACGGGCAAACCGTCGAACTACAAACTCCCATGGAGACGTTCGGTGCGCGGCGATCTGCTCGGAGTAAAGCCAGAAGAAAAGAAAGCCTGACAGCGAGAAAAAGAAGGACACCGCCTTCCCGCCTTCCAGATATAGCACACCGAAAACAGAGAACAACGGCAACTGTTGAGGAACGAAGTTCCCGGGCGACGACCCATGATAAAAGAAATGCCGCCAATGAAAAAATACCACGCTAAGCGCCGATAGCCCTCGCATGATATCCAGAGAGTAGAAGTACTGCGGACGATCCCGGCAAAGGCGAGCCATCTGTTCGCTTCGCAAGTTTGCCTAAATCCTTGAACCTTGGCGGAAACGCAAGCACGCCTCCAGCCAAACTGGATGGCTACCGACGTTTGGCCGCCGCAGAATCGCAACGACGACCGGAATGTATGTCGAGCAGATGAACACCGCCCACATCACGGTCCGAACATTCGGCGGATTCTTTTCAATCACGAGAAGCGTTAGCGCGAAGCCTGCCGTTGACAAAAGCGAGAGGACGCAGGCTTCCCGATAGGTAGCCGCAATAGCCAGAAGCATCAACGAGCTGTACCACATGAAAGTTTGCGGCAGGCACGCACTCGCAAGCACGAGCCAAGCCTCAGGTCTGCGCCACCGCAGCAGGACAAATACAACGAGTGGCCCGAGCGGGCCCGTAATTGGTGCCCGAATATGGTCTGCAACCCGGATGCGGGCCAGCCAATCGATTGGCCAGTGAGGCAGCCAGACAAGGCTCGACGCGGTAAGTACCAACGCGCCAGACAATGCAGCTATCCACGCGGTACGCGAAGAGGTGCCTGCCAGGACAGCTCCGCCACTCTGAGGCTTGACCGCGACAAAAAAAGCAAGCCAGGGAAGAAACAGCGCGGCGGTCAAGAGAATTGTCCATTGCGCGGCATGCACAGAGTCGATGAACGCAGCCGAGGGAAATAAGGGTAACAGGTGCCAACTCTCCCTTGTCATCCCATAACCAAGAAGAAATGTCGAAAGCGTGACCAGCGCTATCGCTGCGTTTCGAGCTGAAAGGACTGTAAACGGCAATGCGGCGACAAACGTCGTTGCCGGATAGAAGAGCGGATATTCGTGCTCATACTCGAGGCCCGGGCCCACAAGGTCATAGGGATTTCGGCCTTCCAGAATCGCCTGCGCGCCAAAGCGAACCTGGCCGAAATCGGTCTGACGAGAAGGGTCGCGCTCGAAGTCACCGAACACTATGATCCCGGCCAAAAGCGCAAGAAAACCGGCAACAATGAGACGCTGCTTTCGTGTCGGCTTCTCGCGCGTCCAAGGAAAACCGTGATTGGTGTTACCGACAGCCGCTGGCTGCTCGTCAAATGCGCCGGCGGGCGCTTGCCACCCGGGATCGACATTGAGAACCCGTTCTTGAATCGCCATTCGCAGAATGTGCGCGTTCCTGCGCCCGCGGCGCAATCGCTCAGTTTGCTTTCTCGCCCGGCGCTTTCGTCAAACCTCCTTCCGCTTGCAGCTATTTCAGGCATTGTCTAGTCTTGGGCGTGACCACGTCAGCCGATACGCTCGGCGTAAAGCGTATTGAGCCGCAATCTTCGGCCGGCGTAACGCAGCTGCCCGTACTGTTTGTGGTTGCTGTATTCGTGAATGCCGTATTGCTCTTCAGCGTTGAGCCGATGTTTTCCAAGCTTCTCCTTCCCTACCTGGGAGGAGCGCCAAGCGTATGGAATACCTGCCTTGTTTTCTTTCAGGCCGCTCTGCTCGCCGGCTATTGCTACGCGCATTTCTCGACACGGCTGCTTGGCCCGAGGCTTCATCCGCCAGCACACATCGGTCTTCTGGTATTGTCGAGCCTTGCCCTGCCGCTTCAGCTTCGGATGCACGGCGAGCCACCAGTAGGTGCACTCGGCATCCTCTGGATTCTTGCCCTCCTTCTCGTATCGCTTGGACCGACATTCGTCATGCTGGCCAGCGGAGCACTTGTCGCTCAGCGCTGGCTGGCCGACAGCGGCCACCCGCAAGCAGAGAATCCATATTTCCTCTACGCAGCGAGCAACGTCGGCAGCCTGATTGCTCTGCTGAGTTATCCACTGGTGATCGAATTCTGGTTGCCTCTCTCGACACAACGCGCGGTCTGGTCCGCGGCATATTGCGCTCTCATAGTGATTGTCGCGCTTTGTGCATGGGCTGCTACAAAGGGAGGACATAAAGAGCGACCAGGCGCGTCCGCATCTGCGATCTCGCAGTACGTAGTGCGACCCGCGGAGCGCGCGCGCTGGGTATTGTACGCGGCGGTTCCGTCCAGTCTGCTCGTCGCCGTCACCACCTATTTGTCGACAGACGTCGCGGCGGTCCCACTTCTGTGGGTACTTCCGCTAGCCGCATATCTGCTGACGTTCGCTTTGGTTTTCGCAACTCGCCCCGTGCTTCAGCCATCGTGGATGTTGAAAGCCGAGACCTACCTGCTCGTGATCGCGGCTATCCCGTTGCTTTGGGACTTTCGCGTGCCTGAGCTTCCGGGGGTCGCGTTGCAGCTTTCTCTCCTGTTCGTCGTTGCGATGGTGTGCCACGCTGAGCTGGTTCGGGTTCGGCCACCGCCGGAGCATGTCACGGAATTTTTCGTGTGGGTATCGGTCGGAGGCCTGATCGGCGGAATATTCACAGCTCTCGTCGCGCCGGTTTTGTTCGACACTGTACTCGAGTATCCCGTAGTTCTGACTCTGGCGGCGCTCCTGCGCCCGGAGAGCAATTCCACGCCGAGAGCGCGGTCACTCGATTTCATACTGGCGCTGCTCGTCGGCGGCGCAATCATCTTTCTTCGGCGGCATGCGTGGGCTTCCGCGCCATTGGATCTGATGCCGGTAACGATCTGCGTCGGCATTGTTCTGTTCAGTTTCAGGAATCGTCCGTTACGGTTTGCTCTCGCGCTAGGCTTGCTTTTCATCGCAGGTCATACCGGCGCCGCGACCGGAGAAATGAAGCAGCTCTACGTTCAGCGAAGCTTTTTTGGCGTGTACCGGGTTGAGGAGAATGCCGCCGGGAACGAGCGGACGCTCTCTCATGGAACAACCATACACGGGGCCCAGTCGCAGATCGCTGGCCAGAGGCTGGTGCCGCTGACGTACTACCATCCGAGCGGTCCCGCTGGGGATGTGTTCACACTTACCGCGGCCGGCCAGCTCCCGCAGCGCCGCGCGGCAATTGTTGGGTTGGGAACGGGGGCACTCGCGTGCTATGGGAGAAAGGGAGAGCAATGGACGTTTTACGAGATTGATCCGCTCGTTGCGTCGATTGCCCGGGACCCTGCGTTATTCACTTTCCTGAGAGACTGTCCTCCATCGGTAGACATCGTGCTCGGCGACGCACGTCTGATGATTGCCCACGCGGATCGGCGGCAATATGACATCCTGGTGCTGGACGCCTTCAGCTCTGACGCGATACCGCTTCACCTTCTCACGCGCGAAGCGTTGCGGCAGTACGTGGCCGTAACCGCTCCGGGGGGGGTGATTGCAATTCACATCAGCAACAGACACCTCGACCTTGAACCCGTGATTTCCGAGTTGGCACTTGACGGCGATTTAGTAGCGAGAATCCGGCGAGATCCCGGCGCGCCGCAGGGCTCCGGCGGGACGGGACAATATCCTTCGAACTGGGTCGTGCTCAGCCGAGCTGACGAAGACCTCGGGAAGATCGGAACAGATTCTCGATGGAAGCGGCTACGCCGCAGAGGCGACCTGACGGTGTGGACCGATGATTTCTCGAACATACTGCGCGTTTTCCAATGGGGGTGGCGCGGTTAGGATGACACCTGCCCAAACCCGGCCGGAGGCGTAATTCTCAGCCACGAAGCAGCGGCGAACGCTATCACCTCCACTTGATCCCAGCGGCTAAGCTCGGCATTGTGCCTCAGATCGCGGGACCGGCGGAATCCGCCTCAACGCTGCAGCCGGTCGCACTGCAGACCAGCGACTCGCCAGCGGCGACAAGGCGCTTGGCGGTACGAATGTGCCAGAAGCCTCTCCAGAGTACCAAGGCGTACAAAATCGTGAGCACCACGCCTGTCCCGATTTTGTTTCCAGTGATCGCGGCGCCTAGCGCACTTCCACCAAAGACGATCCCACCCAGAGCCAGCGCGATCGGCAGGTGACACGGACACAGGAAGTAAGCTCCGACGAGCCACCAGCGCCCGCGCTTTTCGCGCTTTCGCGCTGTGGGGTCAGAGGGCAGGGACGATTTCGACAGAAACGCCCATTGTCGCCGGGCCGTCCGACCTTCTGCTTCGTTTGCGCTGAGCGAGATCATCATTGTTGCATCATGCTGTTGATGTCTTTCGTCCGGGTCGTCGCGGCAACGTCTTGTCGATTAGCGAGGATTTCTCGTTCGATTGTCCGAATTCACACCGTTGGCAACGGTCGTGAAATCAAATGGAGCGTACAGGGATCGAACCTGCGACCTTATCAAAAGTCAGCCGCCGCATAAGCGATTGACCGCTACTTGGTTACTACTATCCCCTTCCCGCTGGTCACGGTACCTTCGGCGATTACGACGCCGGTCAGGATAGCCGGCTTGTACCCTGAAGCAGTCTTAGGCGTGGCGCGAAGGACGTAGGTACCCGGGTGCAGGAACGTCAGATTGAAGTTCCCGCTCGCGTCAGTCTTTCCGGATTTCACGATGTTGTCGTCATTTGTATCCGTCAGCGTCGTGCCGTCTTTTAGAACTTCGACCGTAGCCTCGGCAATTGCGGGCCCGGTTGCGTTATCGCCGTGTACTGACCCGGTGACGCTGCCGGTCTGCTGGCTAGTACCGCGGATCACCGGCTTGAAGAGCAGTCCGTCCTTTGATATTGAATTGCCTCGCATCCTGAAGCTCCGACCGACGTCGAAGTCTATCAGCAGGTTCGGGGTGGCATGGTCGATGACGACCGGCTCGTCAAGTTTGATCTTGACGCCGTGCTTGCCGGAGCCCGGCCACTTTACATCGGGCTTGGTACCGTCAGCAAGCGTTATACTCGACTTGTCAGTGTCGAGAATGAGCCGGAAGCTCTCATACGTTCCAGCCGGAAGTGTAGCGACGCCGAGGCTCGTCGTCTTCCCATTGGCGAAATCGAGAAGGTTGATAAGCTTGTTCGGTGTGACCAGGGTCTTCCACTCCGACATGTCCGATTCATTTTCGGCTTCCACGTCATTGGTCTCGACCAACTTTCCATCGATCCGCACGACGAACACGTCTACGCTCTTCACCTCGGCGAAGGGGAACGGCGCATCGGTCAAGAGAACATTTACGTTGCCCGAGTTGCCTCCGTTAAGCCCCGCGGTTCCGTCGCTGCAAGCGAGAGCGAAAAGAACGGCCGCCAGACCAAATATGAATCCAGGTTTGATTTTCATGGGTGTGTAACCTCCGGAATCCAATGTATGATTTGCGCAGATGAGCACAAGGTCCAAGCCTCGGCTCGCCAATCACCGTGCCGTTCACCGCATGGATCCACGGCCGGTGGGAAATCGTCGAGGAGCTGCTCGTCGAATACACGTCGCGTGAACGCAGAATCCAGCTGGGTGGTGTCGACGCAGAC
>JBBSFT010000009.1:0-47169 GCA_038254845.1 Gemmatimonadales bacterium
TGCCGAAGAACATGCAGGACAAGTGGATGACGGCGCCGATGCCGGGGATGGACGGACCCGGCGTCTCGCTTGCCGGCGGCGCCAGTCTCTCGCTCTTTCGGCGATCGACTCACAAAACGGAAGCGTGGCAGCTGATGGAGTTCCTGTCGCGGCCGGATATCCAGCTTCGGTTCTACACGCTCACCGGCGATCTCCCCGCGCGCCGCGCCGCATGGACCGATTCGGCCCTTTCCACCAATCGATACGCGAAAGCGTTTCGGGACCAGCTCGACCGCGTTGTGCCGACTCCCCAGGTTCCCGAGTGGGAGCAGATCGCGACGAAGGTATTCGAGCATGGCGAGGAAGCCGTTCGCGGCAAGAAGACCGTCGATCGCACTCTCGCCGAGCTCGACGCGGATGTGAACGGTATTCTCGAGAAGCGACGCTTTCTCATGAGCCAGAAAAAGACTTCGTCACGGAAAACGGTCGCGATTCGATGACCGCCAAGCGCTCCTCTCTTCGGATTCCGGCCGAGGCGAATACGGCGGCGTGGTTTTTTCTCGCGCCGGCGCTGATTCTCATCGGCATCTTCTTTTTTCTGCCAGTCGCTGCGTCGCTGCTGCTGAGCGTCACCGATTTCGACATCTACGGAATCGCGAACGTGTCGAATACGCGGTTTGTCGGATTTCAGAATTACGTGAAGCTTCTGCATACGCCGGATTTCTGGAACGCGCTCAAGAACACATTCTACTTCGCGTTCGTCGGCGGGCCTCTCACGATTGCCGTGTCACTCGGCGCCGCCCTTTTGTTGAACTCGAAGCTCGTTCGGTTCAAGGGCTTTTTCCGTACCCTGTATTTTACGCCATTTGTCACGACGCTCGTCGCGGTCGCGATTGTGTGGCGGTACCTGTATCACGCGCGCTACGGGTTGTTCAACTACGGCCTCTCGAAGATTGGCATCGCGCCGATCGACTGGCTCGGCGATCCGCACTGGGCCATGCCGGCGATCATTCTCATGGCCGTGTGGAAGAGCTTTGGCTACAACATGCTGATCTTCCTCGCCGGACTTCAGGCTATTCCCGAAGAGCTTTACGACGCGGCCGAGATCGATGGTGCGAGTCCGTGGCGCCGCTTCTGGAGCATCACGCTGCCGATGCTCGCGCCAACTCTCGTCTTTATCTCGGTCATCACGATGATCGGCTACTTCCAGCTGTTCGCCGAGCCGTATGTGATGACGCAGGGGGGGCCGTTGAGGAGTACGACGAGTGTCGTGCTGCTGATGTATGAGGAAGGGTTTCGGTGGTGGCGGATGGGATACGCGGCGGCGATCGCTTTCGTTCTCTTCATTGTGATCCTGATTGCGACGCTCCTTCAGTTCCGTTTACAGAAGGAGCGTGCATGAGTGAGCGCGACAGTTTCATGAGATCGACAAGACAGCGGCAGCAGGTAACGCGTCTCCTGCTCTATGCGCTTCTGATCATTGGCGCAGTTATGGCGATGCTTCCGATGGTGTGGATGGTCTCGGCGTCGTTGATGCCGTCGGGTGAGGCCAGCACGTATCCGCCGCACTTCTTCCCGTCCCGCATGACGCTCGACCACTACCGCGACCTGTTCGTCCGGCTTGACCTCGGCCGCAACCTTCTCAACAGCGCGGTTGTCTCCTTCATCGTGACGTTTGCGTCGCTGTTTATCAATTCGCTCGCCGGTTATGCGTTTGCGAAGATGCGTTTTCGCGGGCGGGATAGGCTGTTTCGAACTCTGTCCACAGGGCTCGTGCTGCCGGTGCAGGTCGCGATGTTGCCGCTGTTTCTGCTACT
The DNA here is from genome assembly GCA_038254845.1 of Gemmatimonadales bacterium. Taxonomy (GTDB): domain Bacteria; phylum Gemmatimonadota; class Gemmatimonadetes; order Gemmatimonadales; family Gemmatimonadaceae; genus UBA4720. The sequence continues at coordinate 1,797 of JBBSFT010000009.1, forward strand.
CAAGAACATGGGAATGATCAACACATACTGGGGAGTGATCATCCCCGGGCTCGCAAGCATTTTCGGAATCTTTCTCGTAAGGCAGTACGCGCTCTCGATTCCAGATGAGATGCTCGATGCCGCGCGGGTAGATGGTGCGTCCGAGTTCAGGATCTTCCGGTCGATTGTCGTGCCTGGCATCATGCCGATTCTCGCGACGCTGTCGATCTGGACGTTTCTCGCGACGTGGAACGACTTCATGTGGCCGTTAATCGTGTTGAGCGACGCGTCGCACTACACGTTGCCGGTGGCGCTTGCGAATCTGAGCGGTGAGCACGTGCAGGACACCGAGCTGATGATGGCCGGGTCGGTGCTGACCGTGATTCCGGTGATGGTCGTGTTTCTGTTCCTTCAGCGCTACTACATCCAGGGCGTGATGGCCGGAAGCGTGAAGGGATGATTGCGCTGTTTCCCGCTCTCGCGGCGTTGATCATCGGGCAGAGCGCGATCGTCGTTGACGATTTTGAGTCGCTTGGTGCGTGGAAGGCTGTTCCGTCTGACGGCGTTACACTCAACATCAGCGGGGATGCCGGGCTGCATGGCAAGGCGATGCGGATCGATTTCGATTTTCACGGACACGGCGGGTATGCTGTAGTTCATCGCGATCTCAAGCTGCCGTTGCCCGCAAACTACGAGTTCTCGTTTGCGGTTCGCGGTCCGGCTCCAGTAAACACGCTCGAGTTCAAGCTGATCGACCCGAGTGGCGACAATGTATGGTGGTCGAACAATCCGGGATTTGTGTTTCCTCCGGATTGGAAGACAGTGGCGCGCAAGAAGCGGCAGATCTCGTTCGCGTGGGGCCCGCTCGGCGGCGGGGACATGAAGAACGTCGCAGGTCTCGAGATCGCGATCACGGCTGGTACCGGTGGCAAGGGCACAGTGTGGCTCGATGACCTGATGTTGATGCCGCTCGAGCCCGATGGGCCGTATACGCTGACTCCGAAGGTGACGGCGTCGTCGAGTGCATCAGGGCACCCTGCGTCAATGGCAATGGACAACAGTGCGACGACATCATGGCGACCGGTAACGACAGCAACCGGGAACCAGACGCTCGACATCGACTTTCTCAAGCGGCGCGAGTTCGGCGGACTCGTGATCGATTGGGAATCGGCTATGCGCCCCGCGTCGTACACGGTGAGCACGTCAATTGACGGGTCGAGTTTTACGCCGGTGTACGCATTCAGCAAGAGCGGAGTATCGCGCGACTATCTCTATCTTCCCGAGTCCGACGCCCGCTACGTTCGCATCAATGCCCACTCCGCTACCCGCATTGGCATGAAGGAGATCGCTGTCGAACTGCTCGCCTGGTCAGCCACGAAGAACGATTTCCTCAAGGCAGTCGCGCACGACGCGGCGCCGGGAAGCTATCCGAGATACCTCTCCGACAAACAGTCGTACTGGACGGTTGTCGGCGTCATCGGCGATACGCACGAAGCATTGATCGACACGCGTGGGATGATCGAGACCGGCAAGGCGCAGTTCTCGATCGAGCCATTTCTGAAAACCGGCGGCCGGTTCACGACATGGGCGGATGTTCGCACAACGCCGTCAGATGCAAAGGGCTATCTGCCGATTCCATCGGTCACATGGACTTCGTCGCCCCTCGAGCTGACGATCACGGCGGTTGCATCCGGTAAATCCGGCTCATCGTTTCTTATCGGCAGTTATCGCGTCAGAAATACAACTGCAAGTCGACAAACGGCAACGCTATACCTCGCGATTCGCCCATTTCAGGTCAACCCGCCGTGGCAATTTCTGAACACTCCGGGTGGATTCGCTGCGATCGACAGCATTTCCTCAGGCCCGAACGGAATCAGGGTGAACGGAGATCGCGGAGTGTTTCCTGTCTCGCCGCCGACTGATTTCACCGCGCTTTCGTTTCAGCAAGGAAACCTCGTCGATCTCCTGAAAGCCCGCACCCTTCCCTATGCGACTTTCGCGCACGATGAACTCGGACTCGCATCGGCGGTGCTGTCATATGACATCGCTCTTGCTCCGCATGGCGATTCGACCATCTCGGTAATCGTCCCGCTCCACGAGTCTGGACCCACTTGCACCATCGGTCGCTCACACTGTACCGAAACATGGGTCGCAAGCCAGCTCGATGCAGCGAAAACGGGTTGGGAATCTGACCTCAATCATGTCCAGATCCAACTTCCGAAATCCGCATCCGACATAACAGAATCAATCCGCGCAAACCTCGCCTACATCCTCATCAATCGCGACGGTGCCGGAATTCAGCCCGGCTCTCGCTCGTACGAACGCTCGTGGATTCGGGACGGATCGCTCACATCCACTGCCCTCCTTCGACTCGGTCACTTCAGCGAAGTCCGCGACTACATCAACTGGTACGCAGGCTATCAATTCGACAACGGCAAGATTCCATGCTGCGTTGACACGCGCGGCGCCGACCCTGTGCCTGAAAACGACAGCCAGGGCGAATTCATTTACCTCGTGGCCGAGTATTACCGGCACACGGGTGATAGAGCGCTGCTGGAGAACATGTGGCCGCACGTCGCCCGCACGTTTGCGTTCATGGATTCACTTCGCCTGTCACGCACTACGCCCGAATTTCAGAGCGGAGACAAGCGCGTCCTCTACGGCCTCATGCCCCAATCCATCAGTCACGAAGGCTACTCGGCCAAACCGATGCACTCGTACTGGGACGATTTCTTCGCCCTGCGCGGATACAAGGATGCGACCGGGATTGCATCGATACTCGGCAAGCCGGAGGCGGGGCGCTACGCGGCGGCGCGAGATCAGTTCCGAAAGGATTTCTACGCATCGATCCTGTTGTCGATGGCGCAGCACAACATCGACTACATCCCCGGCGCGGTAGAGCTCGGTGATTTCGACGCGACATCAACGACGATTGCGATCAACCCGGCGGACGAGCTCGCCCATCTTCCTCAGCCTGCGCTGAACCGCACATTTCAGAAATACTACGAGAACTTTGTGAATCGGCGCGACAGTGCGGTGTGGGAAGGATACACGCCGTACGAGTGGCGGACCGTCGGCGCGTTCGTGCGAATGGGTGATAAGGCAAAGGCGCTCGAGATCTCCGATTTCTTCATGCACGACCAGCGACCGAAGGCGTGGCACCAGTGGTCGGAGGTCGTCTACCGCGATTCGCTGAACCCGCATTTCATCGGTGACATGCCGCACACCTGGGTCGGGTCAGACTTCATCCGCTCGACACTCGACATGTTTGCGTTCGAGCGCGAAGCGGATTCGTCACTCGTGATCGGCGGCGGTATTCCGGAGAAGTGGGTTCGCGAGGACAGCGGAGTCGGTATTCACGGACTGTCTACGCACTACGGTATTCTCAGCTACACGATGAAGCCGGTGGGTGCGGCGATCGAAGTCAGAGTCAATTCCGGAACTCGCATTCCGCGCGGCGGTCTCATCGTGCGGTCGCCGTCAGATCGTCCTATCCGTCGCGCGCTCGTGAACAGCAGCGCAGCATCGGCAGGAAAAGGCGAGGTCGTCGTGCGCAGACTCCCCGCTGTCGTCAGGTTCGAGTATTGAGCGCGAGCGGCGAGTTGTTATCGGTCGAGAACGGCTCCGTTGGTCCTGATAACCTCGGAGTACAGCCGACCGCTCGACTTGATCGTGCGCTCCTGCGTCGCGTAGTTGACGTGCACAATGCCGAATCGCTTCGAGTAGCCGTGACTCCACTCGAAGTTGTCGAGGAGCGACCACGCGAAGTATCCCTTCACCGGCGCGCCATCATCCATCGCCTGGCGAACGGCGCGGAGATGGTGCTTGAGGTAGTCAACGCGAAGCGGATCATCGACAACGCCATCGATCGCGGCGGGCGAGTCGTAGAACGCCGATCCGTTTTCAGTGACGTAGAGCGGAATATCTCCGTAACGTTCCGTCACCCACACGAGCACTCGTCTGAGCGCGTCGGGAAAAACTTCCCATCCGGTCTGCGTGTATGTGTGCTCCGGTTGGTGAACCCTGCTCGCTCGAACCGGAATGCTGGCGTCGTCATCACGTGTCACGCCGCGCGTGTAGTAATTGATTCCCAGGAAATCGACCTTCTCGCGAATGAGCTGCATATCGTCGTCGGGCCAGTCCTGCCACGCATCGCCGAAAACATCGCGGAGCTCGTCCGGATATGTGCCAAGCATAACCGGGTCGAGATACTGCCGATTCATGTATGCGTCGGCGCGTGCGGTGGCGGCCTCATCTTCGCTGGACTCAGTGGCGGGGTACTTTGGCTCGAGGTTGACGACGAGGCCGACCTGCGAGTTGGCATTGTGCGAGCTTGCGCGAAACGCCTGCACTCCGCGCCCGTGGGCGCGAAGAAGGTTGTGCGACACGATTGCCGACTCGTACGGACTTCGATGACCCGGTGCAAGCGTGCCATGCATGTAACCGCCGTCCATGATCACCCACGGCTCATTGATCGTCGCCCACATCGGGACGCGGTCACCGAGCGCGGCGAACATGGCCGTGGCATAATCGGCAAACCAGTCGGCGATATCGCGGTTCTGCCACCCGCCTCTGTCTTCGAGAGCGGCGGGAAGATCCCAGTGAAACAGCGTTGCGTTCGGGGCGATGCCTTTCTCGAGCAGCGCGTCGACGAGTCGCGAATAGAAATCGACTCCGCGCGTGTTGACTTGTCCGGTTCCATCCGGGAGCACGCGACTCCACGAGATGCTGAATCTGTAGGCATTCAGGCCAAGCTCCGCCATCAGGTCGACGTCGTCGCGGTATCGCCGGTAATGGTCGCAGGCGATGTCGCCGGTGTCACCGTCAGTTGTCATGCCGAGCGTGTGGGCGAACCGGTGCCAGTTGCTCGCCGCCGCGCCGTCGGCCACGGGAGATCCCTCGATCTGGTACGCCGACGTCGCGGCACCCCAGACAAAATCGTCGGGAAAAGTGTGCGAATCAATCATTTTTGCAGCTGAGGAACGATGGCTAGCGTAAGACTTGAAGGCATTCGGAAAATCTATCCCGACCAGGCCGGTACCGTGGCCGTTCACGGGGTCAATCTGGACGTCGCGGACGGTGAGTTCGTGGTGCTTGTCGGGCCATCTGGATGCGGCAAGAGCACCACCCTCAGAATGATCGCCGGGCTCGAGTCGATCAGCGCCGGCGAGCTGTTCATCGACAATCGCGAGGTCAATGATGTTCCGCCGAAGGACCGCGACATCGCGATGGTATTTCAGAGTTACGCGTTGTATCCGCACATGACTGTGCGCGACAATCTCGCGTTCGCGCTCAAGCTCCGCGGCACGCCGAAATCGGAAATCGATCAGCGCGTCAACCTGGCTGCGCAGACACTCGGCATCGAGAGTTTTCTGGACCGCACTCCGCGACAGCTTTCCGGTGGCCAGCGGCAGCGCGTCGCACTTGGGCGCGCGATCGTGCGGCAGCCGAAGGTCTTTCTGTTCGATGAGCCGCTGTCGAACCTCGATGCGCAGCTACGTGTGCAGATGCGGCGCGAGATTGCGAGACTGCATCAGGAGCTCAAGGCGACCATGATCTACGTGACACACGATCAGGTCGAAGCGATGACGCTCGGCGACAGGATTGTGGTCATGAACAAGGGTCACGTGCAGCAGATCGACACACCGATGGCGCTGTATGATCACCCGGCGAACAGGTTCGTCGCGGGGTTCATCGGCAGTCCGGCGATGAACTTCATCACCGGTACAATCGAGAATGGTGGGCCGCTCCAGTTCGTCGCGGGCGAGAAGTCGTTCACGCTGCAGATTCCGCCGAGCCTCGCGGACCGGGTCCAGGAAATTATCGGAAGGCCGATTGTTCTGGGAATTCGTCCCGAAGATGTGTCGGTTGCGCCGAGCGCTGGGCCGGCACTTTTTGCGGGCGAGTCAACGATCGTCGATCCGCCTGTCACGGCTCCGGCTCGGCTCGATATAGTGGAAGCCCTGGGTAACGAGGTGTTCGTTTACGCGACCGTCGGGGCGTTCACTCTTACGGCTCGTGTGTCGCCGCAGCCTCTGCCCAAGCCGGGAGAGCCTGTCACGCTCGCTTTCGATCTCGCGAAGGCCCACCTCTTCGACGAACAAAAGGGGGAGAGGGTCGGGAAAGGCTAGAGTTCGTCTCGTTATTGGACCGGTCAGTCGATTGCTTCTGATTCAACGAGGGAATTCGGATCAGCCGGATTGGCCTGGTTGGCCGGATTAAACGAATTGGGGTGAATAATTCTTCGCCTTGGTTGGGCGACTTCTCGGTAGAATTTTGCCTCGGGACCAAAATGAAGTAGAAGGCCAACCTCGATATTCGTCGCTCTCAGGTAGCTGTACAGTTGTCGTCTGGCGTGGGGGGCAAGCTGAAAGGTTGATTTGTTCTCGACGATCAACTTTTCGTCTACGATCATGTCGAGCCGCTGGGTACCGATGTACTCGCCTTTGTACTCCACATAAACCTTTACCTCTCGGCCAACGGCATGCCCTCGCGCGATTAGCTCGCGCTCCATCGCATTCGCGTAGAGATGCTCGAGAAACCCGTATCCCATGTAGTTATACACTTCAAAGAACGCCGATATCACCGAACCGGTCAGGGCTTCTTCAACGAGCGGGCGGGTCATCCCAAAGAGTTAGCGACCCTGTAAACAATCCAATCATCATTCCGTTCTTCATCCGGCCAATCCGACTCGTCCGGATAATCCGTCCCCAAACTCGTCGGTCTGGCGGACTCGCGACAATAACCCTCCCGTTCTCTCCCGGACAGTGCGATTTTCCGTCTCTGCCCTGCCCCGCCAATATCCGACGCGCCAGTGACCTCCACCGAGACGGCAACCCCAACCACGCTCGACCCAGCCGAGCTCGAGGTCTCGCGAATTCGAGCCCTCCGCGGGCCCAACTACTGGCGCCTCGCACCGGTCATTGCGTGTGACGTCCGCCTCGGCTCGCTCGAAAAGGTCACATCAGCCGACATCCCGGGCTTCACCGACCGCCTCACGAAAGCAATCCCCACCCTCATGTCGCATAAGTGCACGCGCGGGAAACGCGGCGGGTTCGTCGAGCGGCTCAAGGAAGGCACCCACCTTCCGCACATCCTCGAGCACCTGGCACTCGAGCTCCAATCCCTGATCGGAAACGACGTCGCATTCGGCAGAGTGGTTCCATCCGGCGATGAAGGCGTGTGGTGGCTCATCGTCGAGTACCAGGAAGAACAGGTCGGACTGCGCGCGATGAAAGACGCGGTTCACATCGCCCGCGCGTGCATCATGGGCAAAGACTTCGACATGAAGGAGATCACCGATGATCTCCTGTCACTCTTCGAGTCGTCCCGCCTCGGTCCATCGACTGGCGCGATTGTCGAAGAAGCACGCCGCCGCGGCATTCCCGTCCGCCGCCTCAACAATTACTCGCTCGTCCAGCTCGGACTCGGCCGCAATCTCCACCGTATCCAGGCAACACTCACTGACAAGACGTCGGCTATCGGTGTCGAGATCGCGCAGGACAAGGACGACACGAAGCGCGTGCTCGAGAATATTGGATTGCCTGTGCCGAAAGGCGATGTCGCACGCACAATCGACGGCGCTCTCGAGATCGCGCAGGACATCGGCTACCCGGTCATTCTCAAGCCACTTGCGGCTAACCACGGGCGCGGCATTTCCGGCCGCATCGCCGACGAAAACCAGCTCCGCTCGGCCTGGGAGGCATCGTCGGCCTACGGCAGCCGCATCGTCGTCGAACAGTTCGCCGAAGGCCAAGATCACCGCGTGCTTGTCGTGAACGGCAAAGTCGTCGCAGCGGCCGAGCGTGTGCCGGCGCACGTTATCGGTGATGGGAAACGCACCGTGCAGCAGCTCATCACGGCCGGCAACAAGGATTCGCGCCGTGGCGTTGGACACACGAAGAGCCTCACGAAGCTCCCGATGGACAAGGGCACTGAAGGTCATCTCGCATTGAGCAACCGCACACTTGAGACAGTGCCGGCCGAGGGCGAGTTCGTCGGGCTGCGACCGACGGCGAATCTGTCGACCGGAGGTACATCGATCGATCGCACGGACGAGATGCATCCCGACAATATCACCGCATGCGAGATGGCAGCGGGTGTGATCGGGCTCGACATCGCCGGCATCGACGTGTTGACTCCCGACATCTCCATTCCCTTCCGCGAGAACAAGAGCGTCATCATTGAAGTGAACGCGGGCCCAGGCATTCGCATGCACACGCATCCCGCTGAAGGTCAGTCGAGGAATGTTGGAGCACCGATTATCGACATGCTGTACCCGCCAGGGTCGCAGTCAACAATTCCGGTAATTGCCGTTACGGGAACGAACGGCAAAACGACGACGACTCGCCTGATTGCCCATCTTTTCCGGGTAAGCGAGAATGTCGTCGGGTTCACGACGACAGACGGCACCTACCTCGGCAACCGCCTCGTGATCGAAGGCGACATGACCGGCCCGTTCTCGGCCAACATCATCTTGTCGAATCCGACGGTGGACATCGCGGTGCTCGAGACCGCGCGCGGGGGAATTCTTCGTGCGGGGCTTGGCTTCGATGAAGCCGATGTCGGCGTCGTTCTGAATGTCACGGCCGATCACTTGGGACTGCGCGGTATTCACACCGTCGAGCAGCTTGCCGATGTGAAGAGTGTCATCGCGGCGGTGGTCAAGCGTGAAGGTCACGCGATTCTCAATGCTGACGATCCTCTCGTGTACGCGATGAAGGACAAGACTCCGGGTGATGTCGTGTTGTTTTCAACCAGACCGGAGGGCGAGAGTCCCGAGTTTGACTCGCATCTGTCGCGCAATGGCATCGGCGCCCGGATCGAGAAGGAGACATTCGTGATTCGCCGCGGCCGGCTTCGCATTCCAATCGCCACCGTGCACGACGTGCCGCTGATGATGGGCGGCGCCGCGCGGTTTCAGCGCGAGAATATTCTCGCGGCGATTCTGGCGGCGTATGTCCAGGGAATGCGGTACGACGACATTCGCGCCGGCTTGTTGTCGTTCTTCCCGTCGCCATCGCTCACACCTGGCCGTCTCAATCTGCTTCGGTTCGGCAAAGGCCGCGTGCTCGTCGATTACGCGCACAACGCGGCGGCGATCGCGGGACTCATGGAGTTCGTTCAGGGCCTCGACGCAAACCGGCGCATCGGCATTCTCACCGCGCCGGGTGACAGGCGTGACGAGGATCTTCGCACCGCGGGCCGCCTGTCGGCAGCGCTCGATCGGGTGATCGTTCGCGAGGACAAGTATCGTCGCGGCCGCGCTGTCGGCGACACCGCTCGGCTCATTGTCGAAGGTCTGCACGAGGGTGGCATGACCGACGACCGAATCGAGATCGTGTACGACGAGACCGAGGCGCTCGCCAAGGCGTTGTCGGAGATGCAGGACAACGATCTTGTCTTCGTTCTCGCCGATGATGTTCCCGCGGTACTCGAGCAGGTGCGCCAGCTGTCGGCCGAGCAATCTCACTAGCGGTGACATCAACCGGCTTGCCCGATCCGGCGACGGAGATTCGCATGACGACACTTCACGCGACTCGCGGCGCGAATTTCTGGTCCACTCGGCCCGTGATGCGGATGGATCTTGTGGTCGGCGCGTATGAAGACATCTCATCCGCTGATGTGCCCGGTGTTACCGAAGCGCTCGTGTCGGCGATGCCCGGGCTCGAGGAGCATCGCTGCAGCATCGGTGAGCGCGGCGGCTTCATCACTCGCCTTCGCAACGGCACCTATGCGCCGCACATCGTCGAGCACATCGCGCTCGAGCTCCAGACGATGATTGGTCACGATGTCGGTTATGGCCGCACGCGCGGCGGGGACAATGAGGCCGAGTATACGCTGGTGTTCGAGCATCTGCATGAGGGGGTGGGGTTGAGGGCGGCGGCGCTGGCGCTCGAGACCGTTCAGCAGGCGTTCGCCGGAACGTTGCAGAGTGTCAGTCACGCGGTGGCGGAGCTGTCAGCGCTGGGGGCGACGCCGGATATGCCGAAGATGCGGCAGAGCGTGTTGTGCGGAATCACAGGCGGATCGGATCGCGCGGCGACTCGGAATGAGATCGTGCGGCGGGGGTTTGGAAGTCACGAGTTGATTGTGGATGTGTCGCCGGTGTTTCTGTTGCAGGCGGGGCTTCCGTATGCGAAGTCGGACATCGCGATCGTGATGGACGCAAATCTCACCGATGTGCCGGAGCGTTACCGCGAGGAGGAGCGTGCTCAGCGCCTGGTCGCGACTGTGGCGGATGCGGTTGATCGGGGGGGGATCGTTATTGTTCCCGCGAAGGAATGGGAGGTGCAGGACAAGGTTCGCGAGGTTGGGTGCAGGGTTGCGATCTTTGCGACGAATGATGACGTCACCAGGCGCGATCGGAAGGTCGCGCGGGCCGTGGCGATGGCGAGTGATGGGCGGATCACTGTCGAGTCGCGGGGTAAGTGCGAGGACATGGGCGCGGTTCGTGACGATGCACCCGTTGCGGCGCAGGTCGCCGGCGCGCTTGCCGCGTATACGCTCAACGAATTGCAGCCGCATACTGCGTCGAAGGCCACAATCCAGCCACAGGTTCGATCATAACTCCGAAAACTCCGATCGCGAATCCAATTCCGATTCGCGCGTCGTTCGATTCCAGTGAAACGGAAGCGATACCGCCGGTAATTCGCGCGGGCACGCTCGTGCTCATTGGTGGTGCGTGCACGGCTGGCGGCGACGCGCTTGGTGCATTCGTGAAGACTGCCGGTGCTGGCAAGGGCGGGCCCATTGTCGGGATTACGGCCGCATCGCAGGATGTGCGCGAAAGCGCGAAGCACTGGGAGACCGATTTCGAGACCGCGCAGGCGGGTGACGCCGTGTTTCCGATTATCGAGACGCGGGAGGATGCGCAGAATCGGGCGACGGCGAAGATGATTTCGAAGGCGCGCGGAATTTTTCTCGGTGGCGGTAACCAGATCAAGCTCATTACGACGTTGAGCGGTACGCCCGTTGGCGATGCGATCTGGGACAATTATGTGACGGGCGGTGTGGTGTGTGGAACGAGTGCGGGTGCGGCGGCATTGACCGAGCTGACGCTCGCGGGCAATGAGGTGGACGAGGATGGGAATCTTGTCGAGCAGTACATCGGTCCTGGGCTTGGTCTGCTCGATTTCAAGACGTTGATCGACACGCATTTCTCGCAGCGGCGGCGGTTGTATCGGCTGTTCGTGGCGATTGCCGGTTATCCCGAGATCATGGGGCTGGGGATCGATGAGGACACGGCGATGATCGTGCGCGGTGAGGTGGGTAAGGTTGTTGGCAAGGGGGGTGTGACGTTCGTGGATGGCCGAACGGTGAAGTTCGACAATGCGGAGGAGGTCACGAAGGGCCGGCAGCTGACGTTGAGCGCGTTGCGAGTGGGAATGATTGGAACGGGCTACACGTTCAACTTGCGGAAGAGGGAGCTCGAAGTACTGGTGGGCTGAGGTTGGCGGGATTGACACACGGCTGATACATAGCCATACTTACATGGCCATAGCCGTAGTTGCACGGCCACTGATCACGCTGGAGTTTTCCGATGTCCAAGGCAACGAACAGCTTCGCCAAGTCCGGTTCTCCTTCGGTATCCTTGGACACGTCCACTACCATCGAGGTTGGGGCTGGAATGTTCAAGGACACTTGTCTTGCTCTGATGGACAGGGTGCGCGACGAGCGCGTGCAGGTCGTCATCACCAAGCATGGCGCGCCGGTCGCGCGGCTTGTGCCGGCCGATGTCGAGGTGCCGAGTGCGCTGGGATTCATGCGTGGTACCGTGCTGGCGCAGGGGGACATCGTGTCGCCGGACTTCGACGCCTGGGGCGATCTCTGAGGAGCGTCCCGGGCTCGCGCCTGTCGCGGCCGGATGATCTCGCAGGTTACGACGGTCCTCTCCTGCTCGATACGCATGTCTGGCTGTGGTATCTGGAAGGTGACAAATCGCAGCTGGGCAAAGGCGCCTCAGGTCTTCTCGAACGAAGCGGCCGTGAGAGCCGGCTTCTCGTTTCGGATATCTCTTATTGGGAGGTCGCCGTGAAATCGGCGAAGGGGAAGATCACGTTCTCGGTGGACGCTGCGGTTTGGCTTGCGCGCGCCGCCGGTGCGCCGGGGATTCGGTTTCTCCCTCTCGATCGTGAGGTGTTGCTGCTGGGCACGCGCCTCGCCGGTTCGGCGCACAATGACCCGGCCGACCGGATGCTGCTGGCTACTGCGCAGCTCAACAACATTCCGCTGGTGACCGCGGACAAGCTCATCGTCGAGTATGCCAAGACGCATGCCGGGACGCCGGTGGTGGACGTGCGTCGCTAGCTTCGCGGCGACGCCGAGGCCTGCTGGTCCGTTCGATCGGCGACCTGACTATTCGTACAGTCCGTTCAGGTCTGCACGATGAAGATCAACCAGAAACTCCGAGATCCTGTCCGTCACCGCAGCGAAATGCGCCCTGCCCTTTTCTCGCGTGGCCATCGCCGGATCACCAACCCCCGTATCGTCCGTCACCTCCGACCACGACCGCGGCGCCCACGCAACGCCCTTCCGCAAACCCTCGATCCTGAACATCCGCGCCTTCCCCTCCCCCGCTTCCGACACCGGCAACACGAGATCAGGCACAAGCTCCATCATCACACTCGTCTCGAGCTCACCCGCATGATCGCCGGGCTCATCATAGAACGGCTTTGAATCGATACAGCTCCACCAGTTGATCGTCGCGATAAACACACCACACGATGCCTGCAGCTCGCGAATCATCTGGCGAAAATCGTTGCCGCCATGACTGTTCAGAATCACCAGCCTGTCAATTCCCTGCACCTCCAACGACCGGGCAACGTCGCCGAGGACAAGGAGCTGCGTGCTCGGATTCATGTTGATCGATAGTTTGATGTCGAGCTGGCCGGTATTCACTCCGAACGGAATTCCTGGCAACACAATCACCTTCGCACCCGCCTCCCACGCCTTCCGCGCCGATTCCTTAGCCACCGCCGCGGCCTCGTAATTGTCGGTACCGTACGGCAGATGGTAGTTATGCGCCTCCGTTGCGCCCCACGGCAGAATCGCGACAGAATAATCGACGTCTTTCACCGTTTTCCATGTGGTTTCCTCGAGAACGAATGGCTTGCCGGACACCGCAGCAACTCCGCGTATGAAGGGGAAACGTCTGGCCACGAAAGTGCATTGTAAACGCAGTCCACTCTCGTTGCGTATGATTTATCAGGCGCTGAGTGGCAAAGGTAACGGCTTCAGACCACCGCTCAAGCCGCATCAAGCGGCTTGCCACTTCAGCACGTTCTACTTTTTCGGGGGAAGTCATGAACATACTCACCTGGCTCATCGTAGGCCTCATTGCCGGAGTACTCGCGTCGCTCGTCATGGGCGGGACGGGTTACGGGATCATCGGAGACATCATCATCGGAATCGTCGGTGCGTTCATCGGCGGCTGGCTCTTCTCGATGCTTGGAGTCGCCGTCCCGCTCGGCGGCATTGCCGGGACGATTCTCGTCGCATTCATCGGCGCGGTCGTGCTGCTGTTCGTCATCCGGCTCGTGCGAAGAGGTTCGGCTCGAGCTTGACTCGATGGAGTCTTCCGTAGGCAAGGAGAGCCCGCTTCGGCGGGCTCTCCTCGTTTCGAGTTTGCAAAAAACCTAACGGCGAAAACCATTACCGCTAAGAACGCGGAGGGGGCGCGGGGAACGCGGAGAAGGGCGCCAACCATTGGGGAAAAAGGCCACGGCGGGAAAGCGGGTTATTGGGGGTAAAGACCACTGCCTCTTTTGTAATTGAGGACGAAGCGTTTGATGCCTTTTGACAGCGGGAGCGCGTGGCAGTTCATCAAGAGGCCACGCGTAATCCCTGACAATTTAAGGTAGGTCAGGATCTGGGCGTCGTGAGTCGGCAACAACTGCTTCACCGTCTTCAACTCTACAATCAGCTCGTTATTGATCACCAGGTCGGGCCTGAAACCGAGATCAACCGTAACACCGTCGTAAGCCACCGGCAGCGTAACCTGGCGCGCAACACGAAACCCGTTCTTGACGAGCTCGTGACTGAAGAATTCTTCGTACGCGGATTCCAGCAGCCCAACGCCCAGCGCCTTATGAACCTTGATCGCACACCCAATGACAGCGCGGGTGAGATCATCGTCATTCACCTCCGCCGCAACCTCCTCATCCACCGATCTGGACATGCCCGAATGAACTCACTCGCTTAGCAGAATTCATCATCGATTCAACAAGCGCGTAGTCAATTAGCTACCGTGGGTTTCCTCCGCGCAACCTCCGCGGTCTTCGCGGTAAAGGTTATTGCTACAGCTTATAGCTTTTAGCTATATGCTATATGCTATATGCTATATGCCGTTTAGTTCTCAGGCCTAAAATCGAGCTTCCACATAAAGATTGGCCCTGATTTTCTTCTCCGGATAAATCCCTCTCGCCACATCAAACCTCACGAGACCATCCAGAAATGAAGCACCAACCCCCGCACCACTGATCGGCCGGCCCGGACTCGAGAAATTTTTCCTGCTACCGGCCCATCCCACATCGTAGAATACAACCGGCCGAATTCCCACTGAGCCCGCACCAAGCTCCACCCGCGACATCCAGAATGCATCGCCAATCGCCGCACCCGCCGCCTGGCCACGCACACTTTGACTTCCGCCCAGAAACCACTGCCGTTGAATCGGCAACGTTCCCACCGATGACCCCGCCGCGACGGTCAACGCACCGTCGAGTCTCCTCGTCAATCCGTGCGACACGGTTGCATCGAACATCGCGCGCGCAAAGTCCACCGGACCAGCCGCCGCTTCAAGCCGCATCTGACCGAACGATCTCAATCCATGCGGATCGAGACCACGAGTTCCATGACGCTCTGCCGCCACGCCGAAATACGTTCCGTTCTCCGCATCGATGTTATCCTCGAAGCGATCACTGCCCAGCTTTCCCGCCAGCGAAAAATTGGCCTTCTTCCTTGCGTCGCTCTGATGCTCGGCGAAGAGCCTCCAGGACCCGGTTGCGGAGTCATCTCCGGTCCCTGTCAGCTCTGCGCCGAGCGTTCGGTAGTAGAAGCCTTCATCACGCCCGAAGAGGAGCGCGGACACCGACGATCCAAAGCTGAACGGATCGCTGAAATCATTCGCCGACGCGAGCCGACGATATCCATTCACCCCAAGCCGATGACGTCCATCGCTGCGCGACAATCCGAGTTCACCATTCGGCTGAAGGTCGGCAATGCCGATTCGCGCCGACGCATGAGCAGTGTATCCGCCACCAAGTGACTGCGACGCTGCGATGCCGCTCGAAAACCCTTCGATCTTGTTGTATCGCGTCTGATTGAGTCCGTACGTGAGCA
This sequence comes from Gemmatimonadales bacterium, assembly GCA_038254845.1. Taxonomy (GTDB): domain Bacteria; phylum Gemmatimonadota; class Gemmatimonadetes; order Gemmatimonadales; family Gemmatimonadaceae; genus UBA4720. Next base: position 17,115 of record JBBSFT010000009.1, read on the forward strand.
CGATCGGTTGCGGAATGAATCCCGGCTGCGCGCCCAGACTCAACGCCTCCGACACGAGTGCATCGCGTTCCTTCATGCCGAACAGCTCCTCGCCGTCATCATAGATGGATTTCGGAAGCTCTGGAGAATGCGCGAGAGCGACCGAATCGCACGGGGTCTCGACAATCATCGGCTGGCCGCTGTCCGTCTTTCTGATCGTGCGCAGCCTGCTTCCGCCATTGGCGCATTCAGTGCGTCGCCTGGCGTATCGCACGCCACGGGAAACCGAATCGCGCGCAGTGTCACCGACCGCAATCTCCGGCACCTTCGCCTGCACGTTTCCGTTAACACTCGCGTACTTGAAGCTCTGCTCCATTTTGAACGGCACGTGCATGAACCCGGCTTGTGCGCTTCCTTCAAGCGCCTGAAGACGCGGCATCCAGAACTGGCCTTCGTGCAATCCATATTCGACGGTGATTGCAGTGACCTCGCCCTTGAGAGGCGAGATCATCGCTTTCACCCACTTGGGCGGCTTATCGTCCGCACTGCCAGCATCGTCGTCGGCAATTGCCCAGATATCCATCGGCTCGGCCAGTCGATACACGGCTCTTACGAGACGCGCGCTCGAGACGTCGAACCAGAGCGAGCCAAGTGCGACATTCCACTTCGGTGCGCGCGGACGCACGAGCAGCTCGAGCAGCTGAATTCGCTTTCCGCCGGGAAGCTGAAACGAAACCGAGTCTCCGCTGGCGTAGGTGTAGTACGCCTCCGCCCCGGTCGCGAGCGGATGAATTACCTCATCGTCGGCTACATCTTTCTTCGCGATTCCAGATCCGATCCACAGACCTTCGCGTCCCGGGAAATACGGCAGCGCCACTTCCTCGTCGAGATTCATGTCGGCATCGGCGTCCTCGACCATCGGCATGACGGCGCGTTTGCCGAGCACCTGGACATATGCCGGCTTTCCTCTCGACCAGACGACTCGAGCGGCGCGTTCTGACCGCATCAGCAACCGGTCGCGCCCGATGCGTTTGAATCCCATGCCAACCGACATTCGCTCGTAGGAAGTGGCGTCGTAACCCATCAACGCCGAGTCCTGGTCGAGCCGCGCGACGCGGGCGCGGGTCAGCAGCGCGCGGGCGCGTGGGTCCTTGAAGGCGGATGCAAGCAGTGCCGGCGTGACCGACACCTTCCGCGTTCGCCGCCGCTCGATGCGTGACGAGTCGTGCGCTACGCGTGTTGCGCGGACCGAATCCATGTGCACGTCGTGGCGCAGCTGAATTGAGTCTCGTTTCGCGAGCTGGGCACTATCGGGCGGCTTGGACTTGTTTCCGACGTTGATGGTAACGCTGCTCTGAGCGAGCACGAGGGCAGTGAGCAAAGCGTACATGATTGTCTCTCGTGCTAACGCCGGTGAGAAAGCGGGAATGTGTACGCGACACCGAGCTGCCACGTGACCTGATCGGTCTTGCTCGTGCGTGGAAAGAGCGTGATCGATCCGTCGGCATTGTCGCGGATGTCGCCTTCCTTCAGATAGCTCGCGGTGCCGCCGTAGAAATAGCGCGCGCCGGCGTGCAGCTTCCAGGCATTGCTCGCACCGAACGGGACATAGACGCCGCCACCGAAGATGTAGGCGGAGGTAGCGTCATCCTTGTTGGTTGTACTCGCGTATTGGTACTGGCTGTCTGATCCGCGAACGGCCGTTTGGGTCGTGAAATCCATGAAGCCGATCGCGGCGTTGAGATACGGCTGAAAGCGGCCGGCGGGAACTGTAATCTGCGGGCCGATGCTTCCCCAGAAAACGGCGTTGGTTGTCTCGACATCGAGCGAGACGCGGCCAGTGATCGGGAGATACGGCGCGTGGAGGGTTTCGCTTCCATACTGCATCCCGCCAATGTCGCCGCGAATGCTGAAAATTCCGTCGCGGTCGAGGCGAAACAGTCCACCGACATTGCCGCCGTAGCCCTCGGTGTCGATCTGTGTTGCGAGTTCTCCCTTCGGCTGCGCAACGAGAAGGTCGCCGACGATTGTGAATCGCGACGGACCTGTTTCCCATCGGCGCGGCATCCGGCGCGATTGGGCATTTGCAGTTGTTGATACGACCGATATCGCGACGATCGCCGCGAGTATCGACGGACGTGTGAATCGCATAACTTCTCCGTGGCAGTGACTACGCGAGCCGGAGGCACCGGCCGTGCCCGCGCTTCGTTCTGATCCTATCTCACGATACGGCATGGCGTTAACGAGAGTTTCAGGCCGGCCGGAACGGATGATTGCCCCAACTATATGACACAATCTGTCCAGCAATGGTGACATCGAATTACGCGCTTCAGGTAAAGAGTCTGCGCAAGTCGTACGGTGATGTCATCGCCGTGGATGGGCTCGACCTCGAAATGAAAACCGGTGAATGCTTCGGTCTGATCGGGCCCAACGGAGCCGGCAAGACGACAACGATCGAGATCTGCGAGGGACTTCTCGAGCGCGACTCCGGCGATGTCGAAATCCTCGGGATGACCTGGGAATCAGATGCCGGCCGGCTCCGCGAAAAGCTCGGCATTTCGCTCCAGGACACGCAGCTCTCGGAGAAGCTCACGGTTGCCGAAACGCTCAGGCTCTTTCGAAGCTTTTACAAGCGATGCCGCGAGGTGAACGACGTAGTTGCCGCGGTCCAGCTTGAAGAAAAGAGGGATGCGCGCGTCGGCTCTCTCTCGGGAGGGCAGAAACAGCGGCTCGCGATTGCCTGCGCGCTCGTCGGCGATCCCGACCTCATTTTTCTCGATGAGCCGACGACGGGTCTCGACCCTCAATCGCGACGACAGCTCTGGTCACTGATCGAGGAGTTCAAGGCAACGGGGCGCTCGATCCTGCTCACGACTCATTACATGGATGAAGCGGAAAAGCTCTGCGATCGTGTCGCCATCGTTGATCACGGTCGAGTCATCGCCCTCGGCAGCCCGGCCGAGCTCATCGAATCGATCGGTGCGACAATTCCGGCGCCGCCACCTCGCGCAAATTCCGCCTCTCTTGAAGACGTCTTTGTCGTCCTCACCGGGAGGACACTCCGTGACGAGTGACATGACGACCAGCTCCCCGAAACGCAGCTTTGCCGACCGCTCTCTCGTTCAACTTACGCTGGTGCGGTTTCGCGAATTCATTCGCCAGCCGGAAGCGGTGTTCTGGACGTTCGTGTTTCCGATTCTACTCGCCGTTGGGCTGGGACTCGCGTTCCGTTCGCGAGCCCCGGAGCGTCCGCGCATCGGTGTTCTTGCCTCGGACGTCGCCGGCACCCAGTTCCTGACTTCGCTCAAGCTTGACTCGAGCGTGATATCCGAGGGATTCAGCACCGATAGTGCCGCTCAAAAGGCACTTCGCACCGCGAAGATTGCTATCCTCGTTATGCCCGATGGCTCGGGTGGAGTGCGATACGTATACGACCCGCAGCGAAGCGAGTCGGTAACCGCACGCCTTGTCGCCGACCGGGCCATTCAGATTGGGGCTGGCCGCAAGGATCCAGTCGTCGTGTCCGAGCGCAGAGTAACTGAGCGCGGTGCACGATACATCGACTTCGTCATTCCCGGACTTCTCGGAATGAACCTCATGGGCAGCGGCATCTGGGGACTCGGGTTCGCGATTGTCGACTCGCGCAGCAAGCGTCTTCTCAAGCGCTTCATGGCCACGCCGATGTCACGGGCTGAGTATCTGATGTCGTTTCTGTTCTCGCGAATGTTTTTCCTGATTCTCGAAGTTGTGACACTGCTCGGATTTGGAGTGCTCGCGTTCAAGGTCCCGATGCGCGGATCGCTCGTCGAGCTCGCCTTGATCTGCATTCTCTCGGCACTCGCATTCGGCGGCCTCGGACTTCTCATTGCATCGAGGGCAAAGACAGTCGAGGGTGTCTCCGGCCTGATGAACTTCGTGATGTTGCCAATGTGGATCTTCTCCGGAGTGTTTTTCTCGTCGAGTAATTTCCCGAACGTGGTGCAGCCGCTCATCAGGATCCTTCCACTAACCGCAGTCAACGATGCGCTGAGGGCCAACATGCTCGAGGGCGCGACACTCTCCGGTGTCGGTAGTCAGCTTCTCATCATCACGGCATGGCTGATGATCGGTTTCGGAGCGGCGCTGAAGCTGTTTCGCTGGCGCTGAGCCAGAACCCGCGTGGCTGACGAGGATCAGGAAGGCCCACGCCCCGATACTATTCTCGACGCCGGGGGCCTCGTCGCGATTCCACGGGCCGAGCTCGACGTGCGAACCTCGCGTTCATCCGGCGCTGGCGGACAGCACGTGAACAAGACATCCTCGCGGGTCGAGATCTCGTGGAATATCGCTCGGTCGCTGGTATTGACCGATGAACAGCGTGATCTTCTAACAACGCGGCTTGCTTCGAGACTAAGTGACGAAGGCGCTGTCCGTGTTGTTGCGAGCGATACGCGAAGCCAGCTCCGCAATCGCCAGACGGCCGAGCAGCGGTTGGCCGACCTCATTGCGCGCGCGCTCACGGTTCAGAAGCGACGGAAGCCAACACGAAAGCCACGCGCCGCCAATGAGGCGCGCCTCACGGAAAAGAAGAAGCACTCTGACAAGAAACGGAATCGGAAGCGCTCCGCGGAGTAGAGTCATCGCCGCGTTCGCGGCCATCTACATCATCTGGGGCTCGACCTACCTCGCCATCAGATTCGCGATCGAGACACTCCCGCCATTTCTTATGGCCGGATCCCGCTTCCTCATCTCGGGCATCGCGCTCTATGCCTGGGCAAGGTCGCGCGGAGCTCCACGTCCATCGCGCCTCGAATGGCGCAACACCGCCATCGTCGGCGGCTGCCTTCTGCTCGGCGGCAACGGAGGCGTTGTCTGGGCCGAAGCATTTGTCCCGTCGGGAATGGCCGCTCTGCTCATCGCTGTCGAGCCATTCTGGATTGCGATCATCGAGTGGGTCAGGCCGCGCGGACGGCGTCCGGGCACGGGCGTCATGATCGGATTGATCGTCGGCTTGATTGGCGTGGTCGTTCTCATCGGTCCAGCTGCATTGCAGTCGTCAGCAGAGCCCGCCCTGGGGGGCCGCGTGCAGCTGGTGGGAACGATTGTCCTGTTACTGGCGTCGCTGTCGTGGGCAATTGGGTCAATCTTTTCGCAGCATGCCGTCCTGCCGAGGTCGGCGATTCTGGTGACGGGGATGGAAATGATTTGCGGTGGCGCATTGCTGCTCATTGTCGCCGTGGCAAGCAGGGAGCCAATGCACTTCGACCTCGCGAAAATCTCCGCGAGGTCGATATGGGGGTTTATCTACCTGACTACAATTGGTTCACTGGTTGCTTTCACGGCGTACAGCTGGCTTCTTGGAAACCAGCCGGCGTCCCGGGTCGCCACCTACGCGTATGTGAATCCCGTGGTCGCTGTTTTCCTCGGGTGGGCGCTGGCCGGCGAACAACTTTCGCTTCGCACTGCGATCGCTGCAGCCATCGTCATTGGAGCAGTCGTGATAATTACGACTGCACGGAGCTCATCGCCCCCTTTGGAACGGGCGTGATCGAGCCCTGAGGCACGCGGTGTTCCGCTCTGCCTTTTGGATCGATCCCGAACTTGTGCATCACCCACTCGCGCCATTCATCCATGATCTCGTAGAACGTCGGGATCACGATGAGTGTCAGCACAGTAGAGGTGATGACACCGCCGATGACTGCGCGGCCAAGCGGTGCGCGGAACTCCGCGCCTTCCCCGCGGCCGAGCGCGACGGGGATCATGCCGGCGATGAGTGCGAGCGTCGTCATCAAGATCGGCCGGAGACGAATCGCGCCGGCCTGGATCAGCGCATCGCGTCGAGACAAGCCGTCTTTCTCGCGCGCCCATTTCGCGAAGTCGATGAGAAGAATCGCGTTCTTCGCCACGATTCCCATCAATAGAATGACTCCGATCAGGCTCATGATGTTGATCGTGCTGCCGGTGATCATGAGCGCCAGCATCACGCCGATGAGAGACAGCGGCAACGAAATGAGAATTGCAAGCGGCTCGAGGAACGATCCGAACTGCACCACGAGAATGAGATACATCAGCATGACCGCGATGCCGAGCGCCGCGAAAATACGCCCGAAGACTTCGGCCTGGCTGTTAACTTCACCGCCCTGAGTCAATCTCACGCCGGGAGGCAGCGTCATCTTGCCGATGCGTGCATTGATGTCCTTCATTACCGATGTGAGGTCGCGACCGGACGTATTCGCCCCGACGGTGACGACCGGATCGGCATCGAGATGCGTGATCTGCGCCGGTCCGAGTCCCTGCTTGATCGTCGCGATCTGGCCGAGTGGCAGCGTCGACGCGGTTCCGTTCGGCGACTGAACGATGAGTGGAAGCGCCTCGAGATCGGCTGCACGCTCGCGGGCTTCCGGAGCAAGGCGGACATTGACGTCGCGCATCTCTCCAGCTGGATCGACCCAGTCGCCCGCCTTGATTCCGGCGAATGCCGGTCGGAGGGATTGCGCGACCTGACCGACAGTGATGCCGATCGACCCGGCGAGTCCGCGGTTCATCTGAATCTCGAATTCAGGTTTCTGGCCTTTTGTCGAGAGTCCGACATCGACCGCGCCTTTCACCTGCTTCACTTGATCGCGGAGTTGTTCCGCGGCAAGCGTCAGCGACTGCGGCGTACCCCCGCGAAGCTGCAGCTGGATCTGCTTCTGCGCTCCCTGGAAGTCATTCGTGAAGACGTTCATCGTTGAGCCGCCGATGCGTCCAACCTCTGTCCGCAGCTGGCGCCCGAAGTCTTCGGCGTGGATGTGTCGCTTGTTCTTCGGCACGAGGTGGACGTAGATGTTGCCCACGTCAACCGCACCGGTACCGCCGCCGAGCGTGGTGTAGGTGTAGTCCACGATGTCGCTGTGCTGGCGGACCATGCGCGCGGCTTCCTCGGCCTTGATGCGCGTGTAGTCGAGGTTGGATCCCGGCGGCGTCTCGATGCCGATGTTGAGCTCTGATCTGTCATCAGTGCCGAAGAAGCTGGCTCCGACGAGGCCAACGGCGGGCAGCGCCAGCGCGCCGGCGAACGAGAACAGGGCGAGGCCAACCATCGCGAGCCGGTGATCGAGCGCCCAGCCGATGACTCTCTTGTAGCGTTCTGCCTGCTTGTTGAACCACACGTTGAATCGATCAAGAGTGCGGGCAATTGCGTTGCGGCGCTCGTGCGCTTCGACCTGCGGATCTGCCCAGTACGCCGACAGCATCGGGTCGAGCGAGAACGAAACAACGAGAGACACGAGAACCGAGCATGCAATCGTTAGGGCGAACGGCTTGAACCACTGGCCCGCCACTCCATACATGAACGCGACAGGCACAAATACGGCGACGATCGAGAAGGTCGTTGCGGCGACGGCGAGTCCGATCTCGTCGGTTCCCTCGTGTGCCGCGGTCATGTGATCCTTACCCATCTCGATATGCCGTACGATGTTTTCTCGAACGACAATCGCGTCGTCAATCAGGATACCGATCGCGAGCGAGAGGCCAAGCAGTGACATCGTGTTGAGCGTGAAACCGAAAGCCCAGACGGCGACGAACGACGCGAGCACGGATACCGGCAGAGCAAGACCGGTGATGACAGTCGAGCGCCACGAGTTGAGGAAGATGAACACGACGAGAACCGTGAGCAGCGCCCCTTCGATGAGCGCTTCCTCGACGTTTCGCACCGAGTGCGCAACGCGCACGCCCGAGTCACGGACGACGTTGATCTTCACTCCCGGCGGCAGCGACTTCTCGAGCTTCACAACCGTCGCCTGAATCTTGTTGCTGACGGCAGTTGTGCTGTATCCCTTGGATTTCGTGACGTCGATGCCGATCGCTTCCTTGCCGTCCAGGTTGGATTTCGACGTCGAATCCCTCTTCCAATAGAGAGCGAGCGTGCGCTGTTCGCGCGTTCCGTCGAGCGCATCAGCGACCTGCCCGAGGCGAATGAGCTGTCCGTTTTTTTGCGCGACGACGAGCTGCATGAAGTCGGCGGGACCATCGAGACGGCCCTGGAGCCTGATCGTGCGCTCATCGAGAGGTCCATTCACGCTGCCGACCGGCGCGGCGAGATTCTGCGCCGCAAGCGCCTGAACGACCTGCGCGACGCTGATGTTCGCGGCCTGCAGCGCCTGCGGCTTGAGCTGAATCGTCATCTCGCGCTTCACTTCACCAACGATGTTGACCTGCGAGACGCCGGGAATACCCTTGAGCGCGCTCGTGATCTCCGGATCGGCCATCCGAGTCAGCTGCGCCGGCGAGTACGCATCAGATGCGAGCGTGAGCGAGACAATCGGACGATTGGACGGATCGAGCCGCTGAAGGATTGGCTCCTTCATCTCGACGGGAAGGTTCGATCGAATCGACGAGATCGCATCGCGAATATCCTGCGTTGCCTGCGATATGTCCTTCTCGAAGAGAAACAGGACAGTGATCTGCGCGTAGCCGTCGGACGCGGTACCATAGATCTTGTCCACGCCGGAGATGCCCTTGATTGCGTCTTCAACCGGTTTCAGCACCTCGCGCTCAACACCTTCTGGCGACGCGCCGGGATACGGAATTCCAGTGAGCACAATCGGCTGCTGAACGTCGGGAAACTCGTCGGTCTGAAGGCGGAATAGTGCGAACAGTCCGAAGACAACGAGTGCCACCATCGCCACGATGGTGATCATCGGACGCTTGATGGCAAAATCTGAAATGATCATCTGTTATGCTCCTGGCTTTCTGCTCAGCGCCTTGTCCGACGGTGCCGACACTTTCACGATCGTACCTGGCGTGATTCCCTGCGCCGCTCCGACGAGAAGCGTATCTCCGGGCTGCACTCCCGACTTGATCTCGATTGTCTCGGACCCTTCGTCCTTGAGGCCGAGCTGCACCGGTACACGCTCGACTTTACCAGTCTTGATGCGATATACCGACGGCACATTGCTTCGCAGATCGACCGCCGTCACTGGCGCGACAAGTCCTGATCTGCTCTCACTTGCGAGCCGTCCATTCGCGAACAGTCCGCCGACAAGTTTGCCCTCGGCGTTCGGAATCGAGACGAACACGCGAACCTGGCGAGTTGACGGATCGGCTGTGGGATTTACGCGCGTGACATGCCCGGTAAACGATCTTCCCGGATAGCCATTCACCGTAAACGTCACCGGAGCACCGATTCTTACCTGCGCGAGCTGTTCCGACGGTACCGAGCCTTCGAGTCGCATGCTCGACGGATCGACAACCGTGAACAAGGCCGCGCCGGGCTGAACGACGTCTCCGGCCGAGACCGGGCGCGCGCTTACGATGCCTGACATTGGCGACGTGACGTTCGTGTTGCCAACCTGCTTGCTCGCCGTTGAGAGCCGAGCGCGCGCATCGGCGAGTGCCGCGTTGGCGCTGATCGACGCGCGCCGTGCCTGCTCGATGTCACGCTCGGCGATTGCTCCGGCGGCGAGCAGCTTCTGCGATCTCGCAAGCTCGCGGTTCGCGATGTCGGCATTATTGCTGGCGGCTGTCACGCCGGCACGAGCGGACAGATACACATCCTGAAGTCCGCCGCCGTCGATTCGGGCAAGCGTCTGTCCGGCGCGAACAGCTTGTCCTTCATCGGAGTAGGTCTGAAGCACGCTGCCTCCGACCTGTGCGCGCACCATCGCCTCACGCTCCGGCGCAATGTTGCCCGAGATCGTCGGCCCGTTCTGCAGAATTCCGCTCGTGACGACAACGATGTTTTCGGTGCCTACGGTTGCGGTCTCTGTCGCGGCAGCATCGGCCACAGCGGCCGAGCGTCCCTTGCATCCGGCAATGGCCGCGAGTGCCGCGAATGTCAGCGCCGCTGATGTTCTCCGGGTCATCGAGCGGGACAGCGAGTGTATGTCTTTCATGAATTAGAGTCCGGGTGGTATTTGCTGATTGGCCAGCGTGGACTGCTGCGACTGCCCCTGCTGCTGCTGCTGAGTCGACTGCTGCTGTGCTGACTGCTGCTGTGTGGACTGCTGTTGTGTCTGCGACTGGGCAGAAGTCTGCGCCGACGTGCCGCTCTGAAGTGGCAGATTCGCGAGAAGTGCGAGCTTCATTCGCGCGATCTGGAGGTTTCTGGCTGCGAGTGCCCTGTTTGCGTTCGACTGTTCGAGCAGAATTCGCGAGTCGTTGAGCTCGAGCTGCGTCGAGATGCCCTCGCGATAACGCACTTCAGCAATCGTATATGCCTTTGTCGCCTGCTCGGATGTGCCTCGGCTCGCTTCCCATGCGGACGCTGCCTGGTTCAGCGCGTTGATCGCAACACGAGCGTCGAGAGATGCAAACTCGCGGACCTGCTGAAGCCGCGCGCGTGACTCCGCCAGATTTGCCTGAGCGACCATCTCGTCCCCACGGATGCGTCCACCCGTAAAGATCGGAATCGATGTAGCGACCCCGACAGTCCAGTTCGTGCGGAAATCGCTGCGGCCGGGAATGCCGTTTGTTGGATAGGCGACTGCACCATAGTTCGACGTGAGGGAAAGAGATGGGAGACGCTGCGACCGAGCGATTTTGAGGAGGTCTTGCTGAGCCCGGACAGCTTCCCCGGCCTGGCGGACGGCTGCACGGTCGGAGGCCACTGTATCGGGAGCGGCATATGACGTGATCCTGAGTCCGGCCATCTGAATTCCGGCGGGAAGTCCTGACGTGTCTTCAATCGAGGTGGTCAATGTCAGCGGCTGCTCCAGCGGTATGTTCAGTAGCTGCTTGAGCCGAAGGTAGGCGACTTCGCGGTCGCTTCGACGCTGAATGACCTGCGGCCGTTGATTGTCGCGCGTGACCTGCGCGCGCAGCAGCTCGAACTCGGAAACGTTGCCGATTTTTTTGTTGAGCTGCACCTGCTGAAGCACGCTCTCCGTCTGAGTGAATGACGCATCGGTGATCGAGACAAGACGGTCGGCGAGTGCAGCATCGTAGTACGCCTGCGTCACGTCGAGAATGATCTGAGCGCGCTGCGCGGTGAGCTCGATGCCCGACGAGCGCGCTGTCGCGGCTGCGACTTCGTTCTGCGCGCTCACGCGGCCGCCGCTGAACAACGACTGCGAGAACGAAAGGCCGACGTTGTATTGGTTCGCTTGTCCGAAGGGGAGTCTGCTCAACGACGCGAACGGATTCAGTCCTGCAGAGCACCGCGACGATTGCTCGAGACCGGCGATTCTGTCGGTAACGCTTGCGTTGCCGTCCTTGAGGTATGCGTCGCAAGGTGGCGCGGGCGACAAGACTTTTGTTGTGGTGTCGGTACTGCCGCCACCGAACGCGCCCGAATACTGGGACTTGAGCGTTCGCGCATAACTTCCCGTTCCGAAGATCTGCGGAAAGTATTGGCTTCGCGCCTGAAGGTGCTGGCCTTCGGCCCGCTTGACCCCCGCGCGCGCGATGCTGACTGCCTCGCTTTGCGACTCGGCCATCTTCACCGCGTCGTCGAGTGAGAGTGCAGCACCGCGATTCTGCACGGCCTGGGAAATTGGCGTTGGCTGGCCTGGTGACTGCGTGCGCGCGATACCCGGGCTCATCAGCGATGCGAGCACAGTGATTGTTGCTGCAGGCCAGTATATGTGGGATTTGAAAATTGAAGCGTTCATATGATCTGAGTTAACTGTCGAGGCGCGTCCAGCCTCCAGCAGCACGTTAGTCTCTCACGCTGGGGCAGGGTCAAGGTTCTTTTGCAGGTCAGGATTGAGGCGTTGCCGGTGGCGCATCGCGTACCCCCAGCGCTCGGAGAATGAACTGGGCGTATTTGCCTGGCGCCTTGCTCGCGGGTTTCGGGTAGACGTCCGGCATCATGTCGCGGCCCATTGCGTCGTGGAACAACGCTCCGATGAGCATCGCCGATGCGACCGTCGGCTCGAATTCCTCTTCCGTGAATCCTTTCGAGCGAAGGCGACGGAAATACGCGCAAAGCTCTCCTGTCGCCCGGGTCGGTGCGTCTTTCGCGTGATCGCTGAGCTCGGGCCGCTCCTCCATTTCGCTCATGCACTTACGGATGACGGAGCGTCGGGCATGCAGGTGACTTACGACGGCCGTGCACCATTGTGTCAGCTCGAGCGCGGGATTCTGAGGATCAGCAGGAAGGGGCGTGGTGAATGCGCTTGCCTCGGAGCCGCGAATCGCCTCGTGGAGCAATGCCTCCTTCGAGCCGAAATAGCGAAAGATCGTGACTTCGTTGACCGAGGCGGCATCCGCGATGCGGCGGGTTGTCGAGCCGCGAAAGCCGTGCTGGGAGAACACCTGCACGGCGGCGTTGAGGATTGTGGAACGTGTATCCATGGCTCGAAACAATATCGAGCCCGGGGAATGTATGCAAGTGGCTACTTGCTTACATCAGATGTTTGGCGGTTTTTGTTTTACCACAATCGAGTCCAGTCCGGCGAGCGATTCCGCGACATTGGAGCCGACGGCGATCCACCTGTGGCCGATCACACCCGGAGGGGATGTGATGAGGAATCGGAAACCCAGCAGTTGCTGCGTTTCGCGCGCTTGAAGCTTGTTGCCACCGGGCGTGATGACCCCAAGCGGTTGAATCGAGATGATCTGGTCGAAGAGCGCCACGTTCGGAAGAATTTCACGATAGGTCGTCGTGACGCTCATCCCGAGAATCGCGGGCTTCACCGTTCCTCCGCGCGTCAGATGGAATTCAGCCTTCTTTATCTTGTACGTCGCGCTGTCCATGAAAATCGAGCCTTCGACATCGGGGGCGATCAGCAGCGAGTCCGGGCTGAAGTCGATCCGGTGCGTCCTTGCTCCGTCCTGCGACACCACTCCCATGTACTTGAAGCAGTGGTTCGTGACAAAACCCTTGTCCGCGAGATCGGATAGAGTTGGTAACCGCATCAGCCTGATGTCGCCGAAAATCTTGCTTTTGTCATTGGTCACGACCTTGCCGCGACGATAACGCCAGCTGTCGTCGCTTCGAAAAATCACCGTGTCGTATTGCAGGGTGTGCGTTTTGAGCTGAAAATCGTATGTGTCGTGCGATTGCGCGAATCTGTATTCGAATGGATACGTGCGTCTCAACAGCAGCTCGCGCTCCGCATTCTTTTTTGCTTCCCCCAGCACAAGCGTGAGCTCCGAATCGGGCACCTGAAGAAAATCGTCGGGCACGAGACACAGTCGCGGTGGAGCGCTCACTTTTACCTCATCGAGCGCCGTGGCGATCCGGGTCATTCTCAGCGACAGTGTCACCGGCACGTTCGGAGCGACCACGAATGTTGTGTCTTCCGGAAGATATCCGACCTGGCGGACGTGCACCTGATACCGTCCCGGAGTGACCGCATAGTACACGAACCGGCCGTTCTGGTCAGCGAATCTCTCTCGTCCAACGGGCTGAAGCCGCACCGTGCTGTACGGTATCGGATGCCCGGTCTCGTCCGCGACGATAGTGCCACTCACGGTAACAGCACCGGGAGCGATGACCTCGGTCGGGGAGGATGACGGCGGCGACACCTGGGCGTCGAGTCGTGTTACGACAGCCGCAAGCAACATCAACAGCGGCAGAACAAACTTCATTACATCTGTCAGAATGTCGTAAGAGTGCGCGTAACGCGGCGCGGGCAACGCGACGCCAACATATGATGATGGCGCGCGCAATGTCAAAGGAATCATTCCAGACCCTTTGACAGATCGCGCTGTCTGATGGCCCAACTGCCCGGAAATCGCCGCAGTCGGAAGCGTTCTGCACGTCGATCACATGGTCTCGGACCTGAGCAATGCGTCGACTTCTGCTGCGGCAATCTTGCGCGGGACGACCCATCTCCCGCCTTCGATCGGATCGGCCGGGACACTCACACCCGCAACGCGTCCATGACCGTCAATGCTCACGAGCGCTGACGCCATGTGCGCTCCGTCCCGCGTCGTCGAGATAAGAAGCGCCCAGGTTCCCTGAGCCGGCTTCTGCCAGCGAACCGCGTACATCCCGGTTTGCGGAAGACGACGAATCTCGAGGCGGCTCGACTGTCGCTTTCCATTCACCAGCCCCTCGGCCGTGCCGCTGATGTCGTATGCCATGAGATCGCCGTGATGGTACGTGCGCACCGTGAGAAACGCGCCGCGCGTGCCGGGATCGAACGGATTTGCCGGATACTCAACGGCAATCCACGGGGGACCTGACAACGCGACTCCGGCAAAGACTGCGGAGAGAAGAGTGACGAATGCGAATTGTCGAAGCGGCGAGCGAAGCATGGTGCCTCCATGGAGTGAGTTGGTGAGTCCCCCTTCATACCTGGGATGCCACTCGAGGCGTTGCGGTTGAAATCCGAGTTACTGCGAGTTTGCCGCACCGGCCTTGCGAAGAACCACCGGGCCCTTGAACGATCTCACCACGACCCGCGTCCCTCCTCCCCCGGCTTCGGCAGCGAGCTCTGCACCTCTTCCATATCGCCCTGCGACCGCCTGCTTGCCGGTGAGCTTGTTGGAAATCGATCCGGCAATCGACACCACATCGAAATCGGCGGCGCTACCTGCCGTGAGACCGATGTCCACGGTGCCGCTGTGCGTGTCGAAGCTGATCAACCCGCCGCGCTCAAAGCCTCCATCGAACCTGATACTGCCCGTCACGCTCTCGAACTTCGCCTTCTCGAACGTCGATCCCGTCACGAAGATCCTGCCGCTCACTGTCGAGATCGACACGTCTGACGTGCGTCCATCAAATGTCACGTCGCCACTCGCACTGCGGGCGCGCGTCCACGCCGGACTCCCGGCAATTCGAATTGATCCGTCGATCGCTTCGGCGTTCACGTCCGAGGGATTGCCCGAGACCGTGATGTTTCCGCTTACAACGTAAAGGTCGAGGCTGCCGCCAACACCGGTCACACTGATATCGGCGGTCGCGGTCTTGATCCAGAGCTTCACATTGAGCGGCACATAAACCTCGAGGTCTGCTCGCGCCGGATTTCTCTCGTCCGCATCCTCGACAAACATCTTCATTCCCGCGCGGCTGCCCCCCATGTGGAACGTGCTTCCCTTGCCGAGTGTGCCCCGCACCGCAACCGAATCCCGTTTCCATCCCGTCACCTTCACGCTTCCGCCAAGGTTGTAGATGCGAACTGCTCCGTCAGCATTGAGCGCGAGACCTCGACTCATTTTCGTCTGCGCGTCCCCGCGCGACGTGGAGACACAGACTGCGAGCAAGAGGGCAATGCGTATCAGCACGTCAGCTCCGCCCCATCTCGGTCGTTCGTCGCAGAAGATCGAGCTTCTGATTGTAGGACGTGGTCAGCATCTCGATCAGTGCGCGATTCGCCGGGTCTGCGGCAAGTGCCCGCCGTGCCTCGACGATCGCCGCATCGATGACGCGAATGCTTTCCCTGAGCTTCACAACAGTCTGCGGCGAGAATGTCGTCTTGCCGTCCTCCAGAACCTCCGCGAGGCTGATGGCCGTACTGATGTAGTTCCTTTCGATCGATGCAAACTCAGTCAGCGTTGCCGGGCCTGAGCGGGAATTCCGGTTCACCTGTGTCGGCGCCACAACGATGGGCGATGTCTCTGGCTGCTCCCGCTTCCCGAGAGCGATCGTGGTCACGAGTGACGAGACTGCAACAAGCGCGACTGCCGCTGCAGCAAGAAATACAGGTCGCTGCCAGAGACGCGGCCTCGGCCCGCCGATCCAAGGCTCCGCCTTTGCGAGAGGCATTTTGATCTTGCCGGCGATCGCTGTCCAAGCGTCGTCGGGAGGATTGATCTCACGCGGAAGCTGACGCGTTCGCGCCGCCAGCTCCACAAGCAGTTCCTCTTCAGTTCTTTCAGTCATCGGTCAAGTGCCTTGATGAGAAGCTTGCGCGCCCGGTGGAGCTGTGTCTTGACGGTTCCCGCCGCGATGCCGAGCTGTGATGCGATTTCGTCATGCTGGTAACCCTCGATTTCGTGAAGCACGAATGCCATTCGCGCACCTTCCGGCAACGCCGCAATCGCACGCTCGAGATCGACGTGCAGATCAGGCCTCTCCCCCATGCTTTCGGCGCCGATTGAATCGGGATCTTCCATTGAGACAACGCGCGCGATTCGCCTCTTTTCTGCACGCGTTGTTTCGAGCATTGCGTTTACTGTCAACCGGTGCAGCCACGAGGAGAAGGCACTGTCGCCCCTGAATGTGCCGAGTCCGCGCCACGCGCGAACGAACACGTCCTGCATCAGCTCCGATGCATCTTCCCGCGTGCCCCCGGACAGCCGCAGGCACAGCGCAAACACCCGCGGTGAATTTTCCCGGTAGATCACCTCAAATGCGCCGGTATCACCGGCCTGCGCCCGACGAATTACGTTGAGCGAAGTCCCTGTTACCGTTGCCGGTTTCGAGTTCGTGGTGGAGCCCGCCGATGGATTGGTCATTCCTGTTGGTGAAGATAGGATGCCGGGCGGTGGCCGGGGGTTTACACGGTCAGGAAGCCCTCGTCAGTTGCCCTTGGCGGCAGCCGGTGGCCTTGAGCCGACCCCGCGACGGAAGATCCACCATGCGCCGCCCGCAACGACCGCAACCGGAATCAAAATTCCGAGCGAGGCGATGAAGCCCGCGATCAGCGCGACGAAGTTGCGCCATGCCTGTCGCACCGCGACAGCGAACGGGTTCTCGCCCGGGACGCGACCAAGGATCGGAAACGGCTCATGCATCGTGACAGAGAGCGTGCTCATCGAGGTGCGGGTTCTCAGAAACCTCAGTCGTCCATCGTATCGCTCGATTTCCTCACGAACTCTCGCCAGCTCGCGCTCGACAGCGAGGACGTCCTCGAGCTTTCCCGTGCGGGTCGCGAGAAGATTCACCAGTCGCTCCTCGAGCCGCCGCGCGTTGGCAACACGCGCACTGATATCGACGTACTCTTCACCGACGTCGTCAACCGTTGTGTTGATCGATTCGAGCTTGCCGATCCCGCCCATTCCGGCCGCTGCCTCGTCATACCGGGCGGACGGAATCTTGAGCTCGAGCGTCGCGCTCCGAACCTGGTCGCGGCCGCCGCTCAGCGACGAGTTGGCGATGTATCCGCCAAGCTGAGTGGCAAGCGCACGGATCTTCGTGAGACCCGGATCGATCTTATCAACTTCCACCGATGCCTGACCCGTCCTGATCAGCATACTCGGCGACGTATCGACCTGCGAGCTCGCCGACATCGTCTTGAGATCCGATTGCGACGAAGCGGGCGCGGGGCTCGCCGCGTCGGTCGCAACACCGAGTGACTGGTCGGCGATCGCCGACATCGGCCGCGCCCGGGTTTTCGCCGCGCGCGCGGCTCCTTTGGGGACTGCGAGTCCTTCGCGTTCCTGGTACGGGTTGCTGCCGTTCGCTGAAGAATCGCTGGTCTTGTCGCATGCGAATAGACCGAGGGCCAGAATTGCCACGCAAGATGCTGCTGCTTTCATTGTGAGCTCATTGTGAAGTCCAACTGAGGAGACGCGGATCAGTTATGGACTTGCACAGAACCTGGGGCGCGGATCACACGGATTCAGCGGATGAGATACGGGAAAGGCTCAGCCCAGCGAAAGAGCCGTCGCAAAAGCCTCTTTGGGTAACTACGCCAGCGACGCTGGGCCCACCCCAATGGTTTCCTGTATCTCATCCGCTAAATCCGCCTGATCCGCGTACAAAATAGTTAGCCCACCCCAGCCGTCGCGCTCTTCCCCGGCAGTGCCGGATACGCCGCGGGCGCTGCGGCAATCGGCCTCCGTTCGCCGACCTGCTGCCTCCACATCGCGTAATAGAGTCCAGTCCGCTCGAGAAGCTCCTCATGCCTGCCCGCTTCGATGATTCGGCCACGCTCAAGGACGTAGATCCGATCCGCGTGCATCACAGTTGAGAGCCGGTGCGCGATCAGAATCGTCATTACGCCGCGGTCGCTCGCGACATCCCGCATGGTGCGACTGATCTCTTCCTCGGTCAGCGAATCGAGGGACGATGTCGCTTCGTCGAACACCAGCAGGTGCGGTTTTCTCAACAGCGCCCTCGCGATCGACAATCGCTGTTTCTCGCCTCCCGAAACCTTGACGCCACCCTCGCCGATCACTGTATCGAGACCGTTTTCAGCACGCGCGAGCAGCGTGTGCGCCGCCGCCTTGTGCAGCACATCGAGACACTCGGCGTCGGTTGCATCGGGACGAACGAACAACAGGTTTTCGCGAATTGTCCCCGAGAACAGTTGCGAATCCTGCGTCACGAATCCGATTCTCTCGCGAAGCTCGTCGAGATCGATGACGTGGCTCGACAATCCGTTGTACAGGATCTCACCTTCTTTTGGCGGATACAGACCGACAAGCAGCTTTACGAGTGTCGTCTTGCCCGCACCCGATGGGCCGACGAACGCGATTGTGTCACCGCGCTCCACCGTGAACGAGATGTCACTCAGCGCCGGCGTCGATGCAGTCTGGTGAGTGAAGCTGACATCCCTGAACTCGAGCGTCTCGAGGTCGTCGATCGGCACCGGATTCTTCGGTTTCGGATCCTTTGGGATCGCGAGGATGTCGCGGAAATTCTGGAGCGACACTTCGGTCTCGCGATACGTGTTGATGATATTGCCGAGCTCCTGCAACGGGCCGAAGATGAAGAACGAGTAAATGAGGAGCGAGAAAAACTGACCGACAGTGATCTTCTGGGTGAAGATGAGATACAGCATCAGGAACAGAATGCACGTCCGTAGCAGGTTCACGAACGTCCCCTGAATGAAGCTGAGGCTTCTCAGATACCTGACTTTCTTTAGCTCGAGCTTGAGAATCTTGTCCGTTGTCGCATTGAGACGACGAACTTCCTGATCGGCGAGGCCGAGGCTCTTCACGAGCTCGATGTTGCGAAGCGACTCGGTTGTCGAGCCCGCCAGCGCGGTCGTCTCGGCGACAATCACTTTCTGAATCACCTTGATGCGCTTGCTCAGCAGCGAGCTCAGCACTCCAAGTAGCGGGACCGTCAGCAGAAATGCCGGAGCAATCACCCAGTGGACGCTGAACGCATAGATCATCACGAACACGACTCCGACGAGCGTCGTGAACAGAAGGTTGATCGACATCGTGATGAACTTCTCGACGTCGCTTCTCACTTTCTGAAGCTTGCCGAGGGTTTCGCCGCTTCGTTGGTCCTCGAACACCGAATACGGCAGCTCGAGCGAATGCCTGATGCCATCCGAGTACATCTCGGCACCGAGCCGCTGCACGATCACGTTGACGAAGTAGTCCTGAAAGTTCTTCGCCACCCGCGACACGAAGGCCACGCCAACCGCGGCGCCAAGGAGTAGCGACACACCTCTGATGAACTGCGAGGTCGTGTATTCCTTGTACTTGGTCGCGTACGAGTCGATGATGTGACGAAAAATCAGCGGATCGAGCAGCGAGAACACCTGGTTGATCGTCGCCAGTACGAGCGCGAGTCCAACCAGCGTCCAGTATTTCCTGAGATAGCCGTACAGAATGTCCATCAGTGCCGTTCCGCCACGAAGATCATTTCCGGAGAACCGTCAGTAAGGTCCGACCTGTCGAAGTTACCATACACCACCTTCACTCCAAACCCGCAGCGCTCGAGCATGTGCTCGATCTCGAAACGCAGAAACCAGCGCATTGGAAACGCCTGCACGAGTCGCTCAGCTCTGCCGTCCGGATAGGTGATGTAGTAGGCCAGCTCGACGTCGTTGACCTGCTCCGTTCGATGAATGCCCGTGACCCGCCGGGTGCGCCGCACTCGCTGGCCGTCAGGCAGTTCGCGTTCCGCTGTGTCCTCATGTTCTTCGCCCGGTCCAGCCGCAATCCGCGCCAGATCGGTGTTGAACACGTCGAACACCAGATGTCCGCCCGGCTGGAGATGCCGGTGAATCGACCGGAACGTGCCGAGTTGGTCATTCACCCTGATCATGTGCTGAAGCGGGCGAAACGGAATGGTCGCAAGTGCAAACCGCTCGTCGAGATTGAATGCGCGCATGTCCATTTGCTCGAGCGTTACGAGGTCACGCACAGCAGCGGCTTCGTGTTCGAGATGCTGATGACATCGCTCCAGCATCCACGGAGAGTTGTCGATGCCCGTAACCGGAATTCCCTTGCGCGCGAGCGGGAGCAGCACCCGGCCCGTGCCACAACCGATCTCGAGCACGCGGCCCCCCGATTTGACTGCTTCGTCGACGTAGAAAGCGACATCGGTGCGCGTCGAGTACGGTGACGCCAGATCGTACAGCTCGCCAATCGACGGAATCGAATCGTACGCAGAGTCGTGGGATGGATTCACAAGGATCTCCTTGATGGATCGCCTACCTCTCACCTCTCGTCCGGCGCGAGATCCACTCGGACAGCAGCGACAGCGAAAGTATCGTAAACAGCCACCATAATGTTGTCGATCCGGCGGCGGATGCCAACGATCCAGCGCGCCCGGACGATGCTGGTCCGAGCGATTCGACGAGACTCGCCACCGGAGCGGCATCAGTGTTCGGCATATTCGCCGCGTGACCAGACGGCGCGTAGGCCACGCTGGCGACAACATTTGTCCACCATCGCCGATGATCTGCAACCGACCCGTCGGTCCCGCTCATTCGCCAGCGCCACGTGTCGAGATAGCCGAACTGCGCGACTTTTCCGCCACCGTACCGGCGCGCGGCAGCGGCAGTCATCGGACCTCGGCGCGCGAGGATAACGGCATCGGACTTCACGCCGACGATTGGCATCAGCGAGAGCGACTGGAGCGTAACGGAGCCCGGCTCTGTGGCGAGAGAGCTCGCCTCCTGAACCTTGCCGGCAGGTCCGGTGATTAAAGGTGACAGATTTTCGATAGCAGCGGCGGCCCCGGCGATGATGACACCGCCGCCATTGGCGGCATACTGAACGATCTCGGCTCCATGCGTACTTGCCGATCGATCGAGTGCGATGACGGCCGAATAACGCGCAGTGTCAATCGGACCAACCGACCCCTGCGTGACACTGACGCCCGGCGCAACAGTCGTCTGCGCATCCACTTTCCATCCGTCTTCCTCGAGTGCAGCGATGACGAACTTCGACTCCCAGTCCGCGCTGCCGAGCACGAGCACGCGACGGATTCTGAGCGTGTCGGGAAGCATCGCCGTCGCATTTGTTCCGCCGGCTCGCGCGCTCAACGGTCCCGATGCGGATGGGAGGGACAAACGTCCCCCGCCAGCACCAGCAATCACCGTATCGATCGGCCCGATAACGTCCGCAATGATAACCGAAGTGCGATCGGGCGCGCCGAAAAGAATGTTATAGCCCCCTGCGGGAGCAACAACCGCCTGAACCTCCATTCCGACAGGCGGAAGATTTCCCTGCCATGACACTCTGCTCCCCGATGCTTCGAGCGCCACGAGCCAGTCACGCTGACTTTTGCCAGGCACACTGTCGAGAGAAAGCGAAATATTGTCGGGCGCGATGCCGCTCCGCGTCCAATCGCGCAACGACTCGGACAGTGTCGTCATGCGCGATGTTACAGCGGTGGCGCCGCGCCCACGGTCGAGAGAGAGCCAGAGCAGCCATGCGAGCACGCCGATACTCACGACGCGCAGGCCTGACTCGAATAATCGGCGGCTTTCAGCGCGTAACGGCATACACAACGATGTTCACGCCAAAGCGTGTGTTATCGACGGCCGAGAAGCGCTTGTTGTCGGGATGGTAATTCCATTCCGAGCTGTAGTCCTTGTTGCTGAACAGAACCTGAATCCGGTCGCCCTTCATGACTGCTTTCAGGTTCTTGTGGACGAGGTTGTCACCCCATCCGTTGAGCTCGTGACTTGTTGCCGGCGGCCCGTCATCGAACTTGAAGAAACACGAGTAGATCGGGTTGGAGTTCGGCAGATCGACCGGTTTGCCGAACGTCCGCGTGATTTCCTCGAGCGCCGTCTTGCTGAACACGCCGTCGATGTCGTGGTTGTGATCGTCAACGAAGATCATTCCGCCTCTGTCGACCAGCTTCTGCACATTGCGTCTCTCCGCTTCGGTAAATCGGAACGGAAGGTGGCCGGTGAGATAGACGAGTGGATATTCGAGGATTCGCTCCGACGAGAGCGGGACAATAACGCCGGCCGGTGCCGTCGCGATCTGAGTATATCGCGCGACCGAGTCAATGAGATTTGCCGGAAGAGTTGGCGCGCTATCCCAGTCGCCTGATTCATATCGACCGGTGCAGAAGATGAACTCGGTCACCAGGAGTGCGACCACGACGAAAGCCCCGGCTGCGACGCTGGCTTGCCGTCGAGCGCTCGGCGCGCTCGCAACAGCGGAAGAGTTGCGTCCTTGCCCTTGTGAAATGCGTCAACCGCATCACTGAGCGCGGCAGCGAATGCGGGCGAGGCCGACAATGCGTCGACCCTCAGCAGCGTGAGATCACGAATTGCTTCCGATGGCGATCGCTGAAGCATCTCGACCGCGTCGCGGAAGCGCCGGCTTAGCTCTGCTCTCGAGGAATCAGCGCGAGTGCGCGGCGTACGCGTGCTGGCGCTTCCCTTTTCCTTGCCGGTCATTCGCACCCGCGCGATATCGACAATGACCTTCGGTGGCGTTCCGCGCAGATAGAGCCTGTTGGCAAGACGTGCCCGGTCGAGCGCCTTGAGCGCAACTCGCATCGGCGGCAATGCCGGAGCCGGCTCGGCAATCTGAAGTGCTCGCACCGCCGACCACAACGCCTGATAAGCTTCCGCCAGGTCTGGTTGTTTGAGCCCGGTTATTTCGTCAGGAGGTTCCTGCTCTTCAATACTCGCCAGCGGCTCCCCAGGTGCTCGACCGGAAGCGGTCGCTGTCTCGGTTTCGAAAAGTATGTCATGAACCCTCCTGCGAATCCTGTCTTCCAGATCGCCGATCTCCCTCGACCTCTTCACCAGCTCCGCATGCGTTAGTGTGTTTTTATCCTTCACCAGCTTCTCCGTCATCGTGATCAGCATCCTCTGACTCATGGCCGTCGTGTCCACAGCCGAGGGCGCGGCAGCGTCGACGGCAACTGAATCGTATTCGTCGGCGCGAGCAATTCTGAAGGTCCGCGTATCGGACGTCGCGATGCCGGGGCCGCTCATTGTGTTGACGTCCTGTGCGATCGCCCGAACAGAGACGACATCACCCTGATTCAGCTTGAGAGTTGCGAGGTCGAGAGTGCCGCTGATGGATCCGCTTCGGCTGCCGTTGAATCGAACCGCGGGCGTTGTGAGAGTTCGTGCGTTGAAGATCTCACCTGATCCCGTCGTCACGAGGTACTCGAAGTAGCCGCTGGCGAGGCCGATGTCGTCGGTTGCGGTTGCGTCGAGGTGAATGACGAGTCTCGCGACACGCATCGTTGTGTCGCGTGCCGGCGAAGTCATGACGATTTTTGGTGGATTGTCGGCGCGCGGATCGAGGACGATGATTCGCTCGAACCGGCGATCGTGCAGCGTCAGTGCGACCGGTTTCGGCGGCATCGTGAGCGACACCGTCCAGCCGTCGTTGATGTTTCGAGCTTGGAGCGTCCCGCGTCCGAGTACGGCTTCAACTCCAGCGGAAGATCCAGCCCCTCGCACCACGATTCTGCTTCCGATCAGTGCTGTCACTGACGATGGATCATCGAGTCGCACGGTTTCCCGGCCGGTATATGCGGGTGGCGTGAGATCGACGGTCAGATTTTCAATTCGGCTCGCGACTGGAGCCGATGCGCCCGATGATGATCGGCCGGGTTGGCCGAAGATACCGGCGTGTGGGAGGGATGAGCCGGAGGATGCATAAAGAAGGCTGAGGGCAATGGCGACGGCAGCGAGCGGAGGGACAACGGAACGAGCGACTGTTCTGGTTGTCAGCCCTGCAAGGTTTTCGTGCTCGATGGCGGCTTCCATTCCGGCCGTGAATGGCGAAGCGGGCGACTCGATCGCAGTGACGAGGGAGTAAAGGAGGGCGGGTATTTGCTCCTCTATCCACAACGCGACCCGTACCTTCGATCGGACGAATCGGGCGCCCCAGATGTGGGCGCTGAAAATGCAAATTGCCGCCAACATGGGGACACTATTGTGCCACTGTGACGTCAGTAGTATCCCATTAGAAAAAAGCTGAACGATATTCGCGACCGCAACTACACTTATCCATGCAGCCGCCCCCCAACCCATCGCACCCACGATACTGCCGGCCGCCAGCGCAAGCTGAGAACGGCGAACCCTCTCCGCCGCAGTCATGCTGCCCTCGCCGCCGGCCGACGTGCACCGATTTCCACATTTGGCGAAAGATCGCGACGCCGCCTCAACACCAGCTCCGCGATTGCCAGCAAGAGCGCCAGGCCAAGCAACCACGGACCAACACTCGACCTCACGTCGTCACGCGGCCGGAACTCCGCTCGCGTCGCGAGTCTACCCGTTCCAGCCAGTTTCGCGACAAGAGACGACGAAATACTCTCACTTCGCACAAATCCGGCGCACGGCCCCGCCATGTGTCCCGCCAATCGGACAAAGCTCTCACGCAACACGAGATCGCCGACCGACGCCACCGGGATCGCCACCGACCTGACACACCCTCGCCCCTCACGCCATTCAACGGCCGCCGGCTCACCATCCAGCCAGCGCGCAACGACTTCTCCGCCGCGAATTGAATCAGACGTGAATCGCCACTTTCGCGGAAAGGAGGAGATCACAACCGACTCTCCACTCGCAACGCCGCCGGTTGCGTCCGCGCGTTCACGCAGACTGGCACCACGAGGCCGGCTAAACGTCGGCCAATCGATCGCGGTCCGCGTCGAGTCATTCACCCACGGCAGGTCATCCGCGCTCAATCCGGTCCGGACGAGTTTCCGCTCTCCAGAAGTCGCTTGAGCGCGCGAAGTGGCAAACGCGAGTGGATCGCCTGGCAGCGTCTTCGATTCGACCGCACGAGTCGACGAATCGAACGACTTGCCAGCTCCCGCAACAACAACCTTCGCTCGTCCACGCCACAACGCGCGGATGCTATCCGTTGCGGCATCCATTTCATCGACAGCCAACGGCGACACGATCACGAACTCGAGACTGTCGGCTCTGTCGCGTAGCCCGCTCCCGGCGCGAAGCGCAGCAATCAGCCCACCTGACAAACGGCCACGGGCATTCGACACGATCAACCGATTCAATGAGTCGCGCACGTTTCCGTTGATCGTGTGAGCCGCTGAATCGAACACCACGACCGCATCGCCATCGCGATAGTAATGACTCACGCTATCACGAAGCGCGGCAACATCACTGACGCTGCGCGAGCGATCGACGAGAATCACCCGCGCCGACGCACTTCTCGACGGCGTGAATACCGGCCTCGCCAATCCGGCGCCCACCGCGAGTACGAGCAGAACCCGCAGCAACATCAGCAGCAGATCCGAGGGCCGCGTCGCGCGCGCAGTGGCGCTCGCCGGCAGATCGGGAACAAACCTCGCCGTCGGGAACACGGCCGCTCGCGGCTGCCGCGTCACGATGAAGTGCAGCGCAGCCACCGCCGCAGAGATCGCCAGCGACGCGACGAAGAATCCGGGAGCGAGAAACGTCATGCCGTCACCGCCGCACCGCGTGGTGCCGCAATCCGGCGAATGACGTGGTCCGCAGTCTCCTCACCCGCAACCGCCGTCGTGTACGACACCCCCGCATCGCTCCAGTCGTGCGCCAGACTCTCACGCCACGCGCCAAACGCCGCCACGTACGCATCGCGCGCATCGCGAGTCAGCGGCCGCCGCACCTCGGGCGATTCGGGGTCCGCAACGAGCAGAGTCTCACGCGGTGGATCGAGCTCCTCAGACGCAATCACGTGGATCGCGTGCACTTCCTTTCCGTTGACAATGGCCCGGGCCGCATTCGCGAGCAGATCTTCCGCATCACCGAGAAAATCAGAGATCAGAACGACCCGGCCACTCACTCTCATCGCCGACGTCAGCGCCGGCGACATCGACTCACTACCCGCGGGCCTCGTCTCTCCAACCGCGCGCAGCATCTCGTGAATCACACCCTGCCGAGCGCGGGGAGGCAGTTGAATCGCACCATCACCTCGCGTGATCACCAGTCCAACCGGATCGGCCGAGCTGCGAGCGACAGCCGCGAGTCCGATTGCGAGCTCAGTGGCAAAATTCCACTTCGCGTGACTCGCCACTGGAAAATCCATCGACGCGCTCGCATCGAGCACAATCGTCGTAGGCAGAATCGCGCGATCATTCGACAACCTGATGTAGGCGCGGTCGCTCCGGCCAAAGAGCTTCCAGTCAATGCGTCCGAGGTCGTCCCCTTGTCGATAGGGTCGATACTCCGTGAACTCGGCCGATATGCCGCGCATACGCGACGTGTGCGCCCCGGGAATTCCTCCGCGCACAGTGGCGCGCGCCGGCCAGCGAATTCCCCGCACCGCGTCGAGCAGCGTCGCGTAGTCGGGCGCGTTGTCGGAAACAACCCGGTCTCTCGCGGGCTCTCCGCCTGCATCCCTCCAGCGCGCCATCGTCTGCTACAGCTTTATTTCGCTCTTCGGAGGCTTCACGTCCTCGAGCAGCTGATCGATGATCTGCTCGGCCGTGACTCCCTTTGCTTCGGCGGCAAAGTTCGGCAGCACGCGATGTCGCAACACCGGTTTCGCGACTCTGACGATATCCGCCGGTGAAACCGCAAACCGCCCCGCGAGGAGCGCATGAGCCTTCGCGCCGAGTATGAGTGCCTGGCCCGCGCGCGGACCGGCGCCCCATCGCACGTACTTCTTGACCATCTCCGACGCCTCCGATTCGGCCGGGCGCGTTGCGCGTGCGAGACGCGCCGCGAACCGCAGCGCTGGCTCGGCCGCGGGAACGTCGCGGACGAGCCGCTGAAGCGCGCGCGTTTCGGGTCCACTAATCACCGCACGCAGCGGCTCGAAATCCACACCGGTCGTCGAGCGAAGAATTCCTATTTCTGTTTCTTCGTCGGGATAACCGACACGGACGTCGAACAAAAATCGGTCGAGCTGCGCTTCAGGAAGCGGGTACGTGCCCTCCTGCTCGATCGGATTCTGAGTCGCGAGCACGAAGAACGGTTCGGGCAACGGCATTGTTTCGCCGGCCGCCGTTACTCTGTGCTCCTGCATCGCCTCGAGCAATGCCGCCTGCGTGCGCGGCGGAGCGCGATTGATCTCGTCCGCGAGAACGATGTTGGCGAAGATTGGACCTTTCACAAAACGGAACGAGCGACTGCCCGTTGCGCTGTCTTCCTCCATGATCTCCGTTCCGGTGATGTCGCTCGGCACAAGATCGGGGGTGAACTGGATTCTGCGAAAGTCGAGGTCCATCGCTTCGCTCACGCTTCGAATCATCAATGTCTTGGCAAGCCCGGGCACACCGACAAGAAGCGCATGTCCCCCAGCGAGCAGGGCCATGAGGATTTCCTCGATGACGACTTCCTGACCGACGATTCGGCGCGCGACTTCGGCGCGAAGGCGGGCGGCCGCCGCGAGCAGGTCTTCTCTCGATGATTCGTGCGACTTCGCGGTAACTGACGGTAGTGCCATTTGCCTCTTGTTAGCGAGCTGGATCAGAACTCGAAACCTATGCCTGCATGCGACTAAAGGTAGTAACACCAAACTGTAATTCTTTTGTAAGATCAGGCCTTACACGGGGTTACGCCAACGGCCGTGGATTGCGGCGGTCGTTGCCCGCTCCGATATTCGCTCTCGACACATTCAGTGTCGCCGATCTGCATTGTTTTTTGTGCTGTGAAAGACGTACGCGCTGGTCTCCCCAGTCGCTGTACGTGATATGTGTTACCCCAACCTCCATACCTGTGAAAACAAGGCGAGACTTCCTCAAGAAAGGCGGCATGGCCGCTGCGGCAATCGCTGCCGCCGGCGCGTTCAACCCGGCCGAGGCGATGTCGGGTTTGATCTCGGTGCCGCGTGGTGCTGATGAGATGCCGGCCGAAGACACCGTGCGCGAGTTGATGATGGCAGCGATCACGACCGCGAAGAGTGCCGGCGCCAGCTATTCCGACGTGCGCATCGGTCGTTATCGGAACAGCATTGTCTTCACGCGCGAACAGCAGATCGTGCAGACGGCGGATACCGACTCAATCGGCGCCGGTATTCGAGCTTTGGTTGATGGCACCTGGGGCTTCGGCGCGACAAAGTTTCTCACGAAGGACGGCGTCGCGGCAGCAGCACGTGAGGCGGTCGCGATCGCGAAGGCAAACCGCATCGCGCGCGACCAGCCCGTCGTGCTCGCGCCGACTCAGGCATATCCGAGCGCAACGTGGAAGAGCGACTTCAAGATCGATCCATTCACGATTCCGATCGAGCAGCGTGCCGAGTTGCTGCTCAAGGCGAACGCCGAAGTGCTCAAGGTGAAAGGTGTCCGCTTCGTGAACTCTGGATTGCTGTTCGTGAAGGAAGACAGAAGCTTCGCATCGACTGAGGGCTCGGTGATCACTCAGACGATTGTGCGGACCGCCGTTCCGTTTGCGATCACCGCTGTCGCTCCCGACATGTCCGACTTCCAGACGCGCACCAATGTCGTTGCGCCCGCCGGTCGCGGGTGGGAGTACGTGCTCGAGCAGGATCTCGTCGGCAACGCGCCGAAATGGGCTGGCGAAGCGGTCGAGAAGCTCGGCGCAAAGTCGGTCGATGTCGGTCGTTACGACCTCGTGCTTCACCCGACGCACCTGTGGCTCACGATTCACGAGTCGATCGCTCATCCAACCGAGCTCGACCGCGCGATGGGTTACGAGGCCAACTACGCCGGCACGAGCTTCGTCTCCCCGCCGCGTGATATGCTTGGCAAGCTGAAGTACGGGCCGGAGTTCATGAACATTCAGGGGGATCGGTCACAGGCTGGCGGATGCGCGACGATCGGCTACGATGACGAGGGTGTGAAGCCCGAAGAGTTCATGATCATCAAGAACGGAATCGTGAATGACTATCAGACCACGCGCGAG
This sequence comes from Gemmatimonadales bacterium, assembly GCA_038254845.1. Lineage (GTDB taxonomy): Bacteria > Gemmatimonadota > Gemmatimonadetes > Gemmatimonadales > Gemmatimonadaceae > UBA4720. The sequence continues at coordinate 45,872 of JBBSFT010000009.1, forward strand.
CAGGCCAATTGGCTCAAGTGGTGGTACGACTCCAAGGGACGACCGACGCGGTCACATGGATGCTCGAATGCCGACAACTGGTCGAGCGTGCAGTTTCAGCGCATGCCGAACGTGTCGCTGCTCCCGGGCGCAAAGGAGCAGAGCTTCGAGGATCTCATTGCCGCCACCAATAGAGGAATTGCAATCGTCGGCGACGGTTCGTTCTCGATCGACCAGCAGCGCTACAACGCGCAGTTCGGCGGGCAGGTGTTCTACGAGATCAAGGGTGGCAAGATCGTTGGCATGCTGAAGGATGTCGCGTACCAGATGCGGACACCTGACTTCTGGAACTCGATGGACCTGATCGGTGGCAAAAAGAGTTACTGGCTGGGCGGCGCATTCAACGATGGAAAGGGTCAGCCAGGCCAGTCCAATGCGGTGAGCCATGGCTGTGTGCCGAGCAGGTTCCGCAACATCAACGTGATCAATACCGGGAGGAAGGCGTGAGCCGGGTGACGAATACAAGAGGGGAGCCACGCCGGCTCATCGGCGCGAGCAAGTCGATGCTGCCGGCCGATGCGCTGATGTCACGCGAGCAGTCCGAGGAGCTTGTCCACAAGATCGTAAAGTTCTCGAAGGCCGATGCAATCAGTGTTAACGTGAACAGCGGTTATCAGACCGACGTTCGATTTGCGGCCAATCAGATGTCGACGTCGGGCGCGGTGATATCGGGTGGTGTTGGCATTCAGAGCACGATTGGAAAGAAGCATGCAGTCGCGACAACGAACGATCTCTCGGACGAATCGCTTCGCGCGGTGGTCGAGAAATCGGAAGCGCTCGCGAGGCTTTCGCCAGATGACCCGGAAGTGTTGCCGAGCCTCGGGCCGCAGACGTATCTGCCGGTGAATGGTTATTTCGATTCGACGGCGAACCTGACTCCGGCCGATCGCGCGCGGGCAGCGCTGACTGCTCTCGCGCCGGCGCGGAAAGCGGGTGATCTCACCGCTGCTGGTTTCATCATCGTCAACGCCGGGTCGGGTGCGCTCGGCAACGAGAAGGGATTGTTCGCGTACAATCGGGCGACCAATGCCAACTACACGCTCACTGTTCGCACGAATGACGGCACTGGCTCAGGTTGGGTCGGGGCCGAGCATCCTGATTGGAATCAGCTCAACTTCGCGGCATTGAGTCAGCGCGCGATCGACAAGGCGCGTCTATCGCGAAATCCTGTGGCGATTGAGCCTGGCCGTTATGAGGTGATTCTCGAGCCGCAGGCTGTTGGCGATCTCGTGCAGCTGATGGGTGGATCGCTCGCCGCA
>JBBSFT010000010.1:0-46049 GCA_038254845.1 Gemmatimonadales bacterium
AAAACCACAGCGGTCGAAGGGATCCTCCCGTTCGACCGTTTTCGTGATGTTTAACATAGCTTTGGTTTTTCTCCGCGGCCTCCGCGAATTCTCCGCGTTATCCGCGGTAAAGGTTCAAGCTCCCTCTCGGGAGGGCCTACTTGTCAGCCCCATGCCACCGAGTCCACACGACGATCGCGGCACAATCGTTCGGCTCGGGACTGAATTCTGGCGGGACCGTCGCAATACCGTGATAGACCTCGATCGCTTCGATATCGAGCGGGCTCAGCGCAAAGTAGTCGCGGAAGGCGTCATGACTTCGATTGCCGTCGATGTAGACGTTGACGTTCTCGCATCGCAGGAACTGGACGTAGGGCACCATGCCGCGATAGCGAATCCTGATGCCGCTCACCATGCGAATCAGGTCCTCGGATTTCTGCCCCTGCCGGGCGTCGACATCCTCGCGGGTGAGGAACGTGCCATTGCCCTGCGCGCGGCGGCGGTAGAACTCATCGAAGCGTCCCGTTTTCGCATATCGCTCAGGCTTTAGCTCGCTCCCCCGGACAACTACGCGTTTCAGGTTCTCCGCAATCGAAACGAGCTTGTACCTGCCATCCGCTAATGTGCCGGGAGTGACCGAGAGCGGGATCGTCTGCTCGGTGAAGGCGAGATGGCGCACGCGAAGCACTGCTTTGCCGGCGGGAACTGCGAGAAGAGCAACCCGGCCCGCTTCGTCCGTGCTTCCGCGGAGCGATGTGCCCATAACCTGGACCTCTGCCCCTTCGAGCGGACGCCCGGCGGTATCGGTGACGAACGCGACAAGATGGTGGCCTGATCATGAAGCTGATGCGCGCGGATAGCGTGAGGATATAGCGCAGCGGCTACCGCAAGCGCTGACGGAAGCGCCTGATCAACAACAACACATCGGGGCCGCCATCGTGGACTCTCATGTGCCGCTCGAGCCTGGGTGCGAGGTCCTGCACATTCTAACGTAGGGCGAGGACCAGATGCTGGCAACAGGGTTGGCGCGGGTGTCCGTCAGGCTCTTGCCGTGAGCGCGCAGTGGATATAACCGCAAAGCGGGCACGGACTTTCGCCCGTGCCCACCTTCCTGGAGCGTGCGACGCGTTTAAAAGCTGACGCGAGCGGAGAGCTGCATTCTCCAGTAGTTGCTCACGAAGTTTCCGACCCGATACGGAGTCAGTTTCCGGAGTTGGTCGGATCGAGCGTGCGGTAGTTGAAGCTCACCGTCGGAACCGCCATCGTTGCATCGGCCGATGAGTTGCCCGTGTGAGTGAGGAGCGGAATGTTCGCGTTGCCGGTATAGGGGCTGACCTGCTGCTGGCCCCAGTTCTTGTTCAGCAGGTTGCCAAAGTTGAAGATGTCGAGCTGAACCGCGACACGCTGCTGTGACGAAAGGAGCGGAATGTTCCGACGGACAGTCAGATCCACATCATTCGAGAACAGCAGGCGGCACGAGTTGCGCGAAAGGATCTTGCCGCGGCTGCCGTATCCGGGAGACAACGCTGACCGCCAGCGGAACGTTGTAGATCGGAGTGGCGGTCGTGGTGGAAGTTACCGTCAGCGCAGGACACGCTGGCCGACTCAGGAATATTGGGTTGCTGCGCAGGGAGGAGCGGCGCGGCGAGTGCACTGGCCAGAACGGACAGAAAAAATCGAATCATGGCGAGTCGGTTGGAAGACGAACAAGGCGGGCACGAGCTTTCGCCCGTGCCCGCAATCTCGCAACCGTGACTCAAATCAAATCAGGTGCTACTGGAACGAATATCTCACACCCAGCTGAACTCTGTACACATCCGCAACACCAGATGTCTTCTCGAAGGTGTTGGCTATAAGCTCATTAGTGATTGTACGCAGCCGATACTGGGCGCGCCCCTGGGCGTCGGCCGCGCCTCCCTGTGTCGCTGAAGGGACGATGAGAGGCTGCGTATTCACGAAACGCTGGCCCCCTCCCCAATTCTTGTTCAGCAGGTTGCCGACGTTCAAAATGTCGGCCCTGATGCTCAGAGAGTTACGCTTGCCCGCGAAGTTGGTGAACACCTCCTGAGCAATGCTCATGTCGGCGCGCGTAACCATCGGCATGAACACGCCGCCGCGCTCGACGTACTGGCCGCGGTGTGATCTGAGGTAATCGTCCTGCTGGATGTACGCTTCCCAGGCAGTTGCCTGCTGGGCCGAAGTGAATGTTTTCAGCGTGGCGCCCGAACCCGTTGTGAACTGTTGGAAATTCATCTCCGACGCGTCGCGCGGGATGTAGACCAGGTCGTTGCTGGTTCCGCCATCGCCGTTAAGGTCGCCGGAATACGTGTAGCTGGCGTTTCCGATAGTGCTTCGCTGCATGAACAGCGACACGGTTGATGCCCCGAACTTGAAGTACTCCGCCCTGTAGGAAGCGGTACCGAACAGCCGGTGTCCCGGAGAATTGCTCGAGAATGCAAGACCCGGGTTATTCGGATCGCCAGAATGCTGGTTGTTGTTCCACGATCCGAATGCGATGCTGCCCGGATCGACCGTGTTTTTTGCCTCTCCGTAGCTGTAAGCGCCCTTGACGTAGAGCCCGTTGGTGAACGGCTTCTCCAGAGATCCGGCCAAATTCCACGAACGGCCTACATTCTGATTCTTCAGAATGACCGCGCTGGAAATGTTGGAGTTGATTCTGTTACTGGTCGTCCAGCGAGGACGATTGTCAGCTCCCATGAACGAGGTATTCGCCGGAGCCAGATTGGCGTTGATGTAGTAAATGCCGTTCACATCGCGATTGTACAGCAACTCTGCCGTGCCAACGAAGCCGAACGGAAGCTTCTGGTCAACCGCGATATCAGTTCTCCAGAGCTGCGGAAATTTGAAGTCTGGATTGGTGATCGCCAGTTCATAGCTCGACGCTGGCGCGCCGGTCACATTTTTCGGTTTGTAGAAGTCAGGATCAGGATTGAACGGTCGGGCCTTGGTGTTCGTCAACTGCTCGAATCCTGTCAGGACACCAGTCGCCCCGATCTGGTTTGAAATCCAGACGTAAGCCGGACGGCCCGTGAACACCCCCGTCCCACCGCGAAGCTGCGTGGTGCGGTTACCACGGACATCCCAGTTGAAGCCGAGGCGCGGAGAAAACAGCAGATTTGCGTCGGGGAGCTTGGCGGTCTGGTACTTGACCGTCTTGCCGTTCTCATCCCTGAAGTTCAGCTGGTCTGCCAGAGGATTGTCGAAGCCCGTATCGCCGAAGTAAGGAACGTCGACCCTCAGGCCAAGGTTGATTTTCATATTCGGCATGATACGCCACTCATCCTGGGCGTATAGACCACCGTACACAACGTCGAGCGGCTGGAGCGGCTTCTCACTTCCCGGGATGTTGTTCCAGCGCACCTGGAAAGTGCGCAGCGTAACTGGAGAAACGGTACGGCTCGGATTGGCCAGAAAGTCGTTTGCGTCAGTGTAGAAGTCAGCGAGCGAGTTGTAGACATAAGCGCTCTGAGAGCCAGGGAAGAAGACGTTTTCCGAATGATACTTTTCCGCGCTGACGCCGAACGTCAGGTCGTGTTTAACTCCGTAGCGCGTAAAGTTGTCCTGGAACTGGTAGGTTCCGTACCTGAGTTCATTATTCGGTGTAAAGGGCTCGAATCCGAACGACGTGTAGGTTGATCCCGCATCCAGCACGTCAACGAGCGGGAAAAGCGTTCCCCTGGAGTCGCGGCTTTCGTCCTGATAGGTGTATCCGGCGATAACGTTGTTCGACATGTTGGAACCGATCGTGGAATTGAGTTCGCCAACGATGGACCGGATATTCTCCAGAATCAGATAGTTGGAATTCTGGAAGTTCAGGCTGGTGGTATTGGTCCGCCGGCTACCGAACCCGAGTGACGACGAGTTGGACTCGAGAACGTCGGTCTTAGAGTCGAGATGATTGTACCGGAGACTGACCTTGTTCCGCTCGCTGAGATTCAGGTCCAGCTTGCCGAGGAACCTTACGGCGGGCGTGGCGCCAGGGTATCCCTGATAAGGGCCGGTAGCATAGTTGAACTTCGACTGCAGAAAGGTCGAGAGAGCGTCGAGATCCGACGCCTTCACGCGCGTGATGCTGCCGCCGACAGTCTCGCCGCCGGTGTTCGCTCTGAAAGTCGTACCGGGCTCCGTGAGTTCCTCGTTCTCGTAATTAAGAAAGTAGAACAGCTTGTTCTTCACGATCGGACCGGCAACCCAGCCGCCGATGTTGTCGTAGTTGAACGTCCCGGGATCGAAGGTATTAGCCCCGGCCTTGGTGCCGACCAGTCCTTGATCCCGCTTCGAGTAGTAAAGGGATCCACGAAGATTGTTCGTGCCACTTCTCGTTACGGTATTGACGGCGGCTCCCACAAAACTGCCCTGGCGAACATCGAACGGAGCGATGTTGACCTGGACCTGCTCTATGGCGGCAAGCGAGATCGGCGCTACACCTGTGCGGTCGCCGGGAGTGGCTCCGAGTCCGAAAGAATTGTTGAAGGATGACCCATCGACCGTAATGTTATTCAGGCGCGAATCCTGGCCGGCGAACGACATGCCGCCTCCGGACTGTGGTGTGAGCCGGACAACGGATTCGAGCCTACCGGAAATGGTTGGGAGGCTTTCGAGCTCCTGGCGGCTGATGGAGGTCGCCGCGCCGGTCCTCGACTCGCTGAAGACGGAGCTGGCTCCGGTTACGGTGACAACGCCAAGCTCGACGGCGGTCTCGCGAATGCTCAAGTCCAGGTCAGACGCAACACCCAAAGTCGTGTAGACGTTCGTCCGCTCGGTGCTTTGAAAACCGATGGACGACGCCGTCACGGTGTAGGGACCTCCAACCCGGAGACCGGGGAGAGTGACTCGCCCGTCAGCCCGGGTACGGCCCTGGTAGGTGGTACCAGATGGAACGTGCACCGCGCTCACACGCACATCAGGCCGCGGCCGGCCCTGCGTATCCCGTACGGTCACGCTGATCGCCGACGTGGTGACGCCCTGTGCAGCGGCGGGAGGGTAAGGCAGCGCTGCAAACAGCATCGTAACAGACGCAAATAACGAAATTCTGAGTCTCATTGGCTCGGGGCTCCAGTAGGAAGAGTCTGTGGGAGGGGCATCTAAATCAGAGGGCGGTGCCACATAGTCCCCGCCCCGTTTCGGAATCGCTAAAAACTACCTTCAGACCCGAAACTCGGCAAGAATAATTCGGCCAAGGAATGGTAAAGGCCTTGAAACGATCGCTTCGGTTACACATCCGTCTGGCGACTCTTGCGGCCGACGGTCAGGTAATAGACCGGGATACCTACCAGAATTCCTCCAAGAACGCCCAACGTTCCCCAACGGCTCGATCGATCGACAATGGCATTGACGAGCAGCATAACTGTAGAAATGATGAAAATGATCGGCACAACGGGGTAACCCGGTACCCGAAACGATGGGTCGTAGTCAGGCCTCTTTCGAAGCACAAACACAGACGCGACAGCGAGCGCATAGAACGGGACGATAGCCGTCACAAAAGCATCCGCCAGTTGCTCGAACGTCCCGAGCAGCACAAATACCGCCCCTAGTACCGCGACGACTGATATGGATACGTAAGGAGTCTTGAACCGCGGGTGGACCTTCGCCATCCCCTTGAAAAGCAGGTTGTCGTCAGCCATTGCAAAAAGAATCCGCGGCCCCGTGAACATCGACCCATTAAGGCCGCCAAAGGTCGAAATCATCACCACGGTCGCCACGAACGCGACTCCCGCCGGTCCGAGAAGATGATCCGCCACGTCTGCAGCCACGAGCTTCGACGTCCTGATCTGATCGACCGGCAGAACAGCGAGATACGCAAGATTGGCGAGAAGATAAATCAGAATTATTCCGCTCGTACCGATGATCAGCGCGCGCGGAAGGTTTCGCCTCGGATTCTCCACCTCGCCCGCGACAAAGCTCACATCCGCCCAGCCGTCGTACACCCAGAGGACCGAGACGAGAGCCAGGCCAAACCCGGAGACAGTGAAACTTCCAGTCGGAGCGACGGGCGTGTAGTAGCCACCGGTCTTAGGCAGCCCAAGCGAGAACGCGAGCAATACTATGAACAGCAGCCCAGCCACCTTCGCAACCGTCGTCAGATTCTGGACAGTCCCAGCGGTCCTGACGCCGACGTAGTTGAAAATTGCGGTGATGAGAATCGCCGCCGCCGCAACGTAGTGCACGTATTGCGAGTAAGGCGCGACCCCGGGATCATGATTCGTCACTCGAATGAAATATTCGGCGAACGTCGTCGAGATGGCGCCGAGCGCAGCGGCGCGGATCATCACGAGCTCGGACCACCCAAACAGAAATGCGGTGAGGCGGCCCCAGCCTTCCCGCAAATACACATACACACCGCCAGTCTGCGGAAACGCACTCGCGGCCTCAGCGAGCGTCAACGCTCCGCACAAGGCGAAGATTCCGCCCATCACCCAGACTGCAAGCAGAGGAAGCGGACCAGGAAGCTTGTTCGCAATACCCGCTGGCGAACGGAAAATTCCGGAGCCGATTGTTGTCCCGACGAGAATCGCCACCGCCGTCCACAATCCGATTCGACGCGGTAAACCATCGGCGGGCGCACCACCAGTCGAGGCAGCGGAATCGTCGGGCGTCAGCGGCTGAGAAACATCGCGCGAGAGTGGCTGAGACATAGGCCAACGGTACTGCAAAGGGCCAACCCGCGCGAGTAGCTTTACCGCGATGTCACTCGCCGCGAGCCAACCGTCCGCTCCATCTCACCGCTGACCGCATGAGCAGAGCCGCTTCAGAGCTGGTGTTCTGGATCGCATGCGCTCTCTGCGTTGTCGCTGAGCTCGCGATTCTCCGGGCAGTGTTCTCGCCGCGCACCCATCCGGATACTCCCTCCCCGATTCCGCAATCTCCACGCGGAACGGAAATGGTCTGGGCGGTAATTCCAGCAATCATCCTTGGCGTCCTGCTCGCCGCAACATGGCGTGCAATTCATTGAGCCGGCACCGCCAATGACATCGTTGAAGCGGCTGTCCTATGCCGCGCTCGCGCTGGCGTTTGCACAGATCGTTTTCGGAGCAATCGTCCGGATCACGGGTTCGGGCCTGGGTTGCGGCGATCACTGGCCCAAGTGCGCGGGTGAGTGGTTTCCACCGGCCGACCGCGTCGATCTCATCATCGAAATTACACACCGGTACATCGCGCTCGGACTGTCGATCGTCGTCATTCTGCTTCTCGTCGCCGCATTCAGAAAGCGAACCGAAAGCGGAGTTGGCGGAGCGGGAGGAGTTCTTCGCCCCGCCTCACTCGCCGCCGCGCTTGTCATTACGGCTGCGCTCCTCGGCGCCGTGACCGTGAAGATGGCGCTCAATCCGTTCGTCATTGCCGCTCACCTCACGATTGCGAATTCGCTGCTGGCGACGCTCGCGATCGCAGCCGGACGAGCAGGTGGCTTTGCCGCGAAGGCTGACTTGTCGGCCGCGACACCCCGTACATGGCGGGCTGCCCGGGTCGCGGTTGCGCTTGCACTCGTTACGCTGATCTTCGGCGCGCTCACGGCGAATCTTCCCGATGCCGCTGCCTCGTGCGGCGGCTTTCCGTGGTGCCGCACGATCAACAGCCGCGGCCCTGGCCTCTACGTTCAGATCTTCCACCGTCTCATCGCGGTTGCGCTGTTCGGGCATCTCTGGGGGTTGCAGGCAGCGGCCGCGAAGAGAAACGAGCCGCCGGTCATTGTCCGTGCAGCGCGCCTGGCATTCGGTGCGGCGATCGTACAGATACTTGTCGCGGCCGCCATGATCGAGATGCATTTTCCGCCGGTGTTCCGGTCGCTGCATCAGGCCTTTGGAACGCTCGTCTGGCTGAGCGTTGTCGTCCTGGCCATCATCTCTCGCCGGGCGACCCACCGAGAAACGGTCGTGCCGGCGATGAGAGCGGCGGCCTGATGACAGCACCCGCCGTACCTGTCGCAGCCGAGCGCAGCCTGCTTCAGGACATGGTGATGCTGACAAAGCCGCGAATCATCTCGCTGCTACTCGTCACGACCGTGGCACCGATGTTCGTTGCCGGAAGTCCCGGACTCCCACTCGTGATGCTCGTTCTTATCGGCGGATACCTGATGGCCGGCGGGGCCAACGCCGTCAACATGTACATGGATCGCGACATCGACGACAGGATGGCGCGGACGCGGCTGCGGCCGATTCCGAGCGGCCGGATGAGCGCTGTGTCGGTGCTGGCGTTCGGCGTTGCGCTCGCCACCGCGGCAACATTTCTGTTTGCGTATTTCGTGAACGTGCTGTCGGCCGCTCTCGCTCTCGCCGGGTTCTACTTCTACGTGTTCGTCTACACGCGGTGGCTCAAGCGTACCACGCCGCAGAACATCGTGATCGGTGGAGCGGCGGGCGCCTTTCCTCCGCTCGTCGGCTGGGCGGCAATGACCGGGCGTGTCGATCTGGCTGCGGTGTATTTGTTTCTCATCGTTTTCTACTGGACGCCGCCACATTTCTGGGCACTCGCCCTTCTCAAGCAGCGCGACTACACGAAAGCAGGAGTGCCAATGGCGCCGCTCGTGTGGGGCGAGCGAGAGACGATGAATCAGATGGTGTGGTATACGCTGATCCTGATTCCGATCACGGTTCTCCCCGTGACGTTCGGCGCGTTTGGCTGGATTTATCTTGCGTCGGCACTGCTGCTCGGTCTCGTGTTGCTCGGTGGAGTGCTGAAAATGCGTGCGGCACGCGACTGGACGGCGCCGGCGTGGTGGGTTTACAAGTATTCCCTGCTCTACCTGGCGTTACTCTTTGTCGCGATGGCGGCCGATAGAAAGCTCAGCTAATGGCTGACGAGCCAAGGAAAAAAGGTCTCCAGTCTCCGCGACCGCTCGGGCAGCTTCTGCCGCGCATCCGGCCGCATGCATCGCGGCTCGCCGTTGCGCTCGTGTGTCTGTTCGTGAGCGTCGGCATCGCGCTCGCGTTTCCGCGAATTGTTCAGCGGCTGCTCGACGCCGCCTTCGTCAACGGCAATGCAACGCTGCTTAACCGCATTGCGCTCGGTCTCGTCGGGCTGTTTGCGCTTCAGGCGGTTCTCAACTTCATGCAGGTCTATCTCCTGACGGTCACGTCGGAGCGCGTTGTGGCATCGCTTCGGCGCGACCTGTTCGCCCATCTCATTCGCCTTTCACCCGGCTTCTTTACCGAGCGAAGAACAGGTGAGCTCACCAGCCGGCTGTCGGCGGATACAACGGTGCTGCAAACGGTTCTGAGCTACAACCTCTCGGAGTTCGCGCGGCAGTCGCTGTTCCTTGTCGGCGGGATTGTGCTGTTGACGATGACGCATCCGCGTCTCGCCGCGACCACGCTCGGGGTTGTCCCGATCGTGATCGGCGCGGCGCTGTATTTCGGAAAGCAGCTCAAGCGCGCGAGCACCGGCGTCCAGGATAGAATCGCCGAAGCGACCGGAACCGCGGAGGAGTCTTTTTCGCAGATCAGAACGGTGCAGAGTTTCACGCGAGAGAAGGAAGAAACGCGACGCTACACCGCGCACATGGCGCATGTAATCGCCGCGGCAATCGATCGATCGCGCATCCGGGCAACGTTTTTCGGCATTCTCACGTTCTGCGCGTTCGGCGGTGTCGTGGCCGTGCTGTGGCAGGGTGGACGACTGGTGCTCGAGGGAACGCTCACCGCCGGCGCGCTTGTGTCGTTTCTGCTGTACGCGATGTACGTCGCCGGAGCCGTTGGCTCGCTTGGTTCGCTGTTCGGCGTCTATCAGGAAGCGGTCGGCGCCGCGAAGCGGACGTTCGATCTGCTCGACACCCAGGCGACGATAGCGGAGCCTGAGATGCCGGCGGCGCTGGGAACGCCGGTGCGTGGAGGCGTCGAGCTGATCGATGTAAGCTTTAGATACGGACCCGGATTACCCAATGTCCTGACGGACGTGTCCCTGAGCATAGCTCCAGGCGAAGTCGTTGCCCTCGTCGGACCGAGCGGCGCGGGCAAGACAACGATCGCATCACTCGTCCCGCGATTCTGGGATGTGACATCCGGCCGCATCGAGCTGGATGGACACGATGTCCGCGAGCTGTCTCTGGTTGATTTGCGCGGCGCGATCGGAATGGTGCCACAGGAGCCAGCACTGTTCAGCGGCACCGTGCGCGAGAACATCGCGTATGCGCTGACGGATGATGGAGTGATGCCGCCGGAAGCCGACATCCGCCGAGCGGCCTCGGCGGCTCACGCGACGGAGTTCATCGACCGGCTTGTCGAGGGCTATGACACGCTCGTCGGGGAGCGCGGGGTAAAGTTGTCTGGAGGACAGCGACAACGTCTGGCGATTGCGCGTGTCTTCCTCAAGAACCCGGCGATCGTGATCCTCGACGAGGCGACTTCAAGTCTGGATAGCGAGAGCGAGCGTCTGGTCGAGGAAGCAATGGAAGAACTGCTGCGAGGCAGGTCGACGCTCATCATCGCGCACCGGCTGAGCACGGTATTGAGGGCAGACAGGGTCGTGGTTCTCGATCATGGCCGGGTTGTAGAAGAAGGCCATCATGCCAGCCTTCTAGTGTAGTGTCGCCAAAGTTGCGTTCGCTTTGCCGACCTTCTTCAGAATTTGCTTCACGGTGGCGGTCCAGACAAACGGGGTTGGGTGCGCGTTTCGGCGGTCGATGTACTGAGTGATTGCGGCGATGAGTTGTTCGACGCTGGTGACGGCGAGGCGACGGATCTGACGTTCGGTCAGCTCTCCGAAGAAACGTTCGACGAGGTTAAGCCACGAGGCGGAGGTCGGCGTGAAGTGGAAGTGGATGCGTTTGTTCCGGATGAGCCAGCACTTCACTTTGGGATGCTTGTGGGTTGCGTAGTTGTCGAGGATGACATGCATGTCCAGTTCTGGCGGCACGCTACGCTCCATCTGCTTGAGAAACGCGAGGAATTCCTGATGGCGATGCTGCGGTTTGCAATCTTGCAGGATGTTGCCGGTGGCCACATTGAGCGCCGCGAACAGCGTGGTGGTGCCATGGCGCTTGTAGTCGTGCGTCATCGTACCCGCGCGCCCTTTCTTCAGAGGCAATCCCGGCTGGGTTCGATCGAGCGCCTGAATCTGACTCTTCTCGTCGAACGCGAAGACCACTGCGCGCTCCGGCGGATCAAGGTAGAGGCCGACCACATCGCGGAGCTTGGCCACGAATTCCGGATCGGTCGACAGTTTGAAGCGCTTGACGCGGTGCGGCTTGAGGCCATGGGCGCGCCATATCCGCGCGATCGTCGCATGATGATGACCCGTGACCTTCGCCATGATGCGCGTACTCCAGTGCGTCCCACTCGGTGGCTCGGTACGCAGCGTGCGCTCGATGATCGCTGCCTCGTCAGCGAGCGTGATTTGCTTCGGTCGTCCGGCGCGCGGACGATCCACCTCAAGGCCGGCGAGCCCCTCAGCATCGTAGCGATCCAGCCAGCGCGACACGGTGGGCCGCGAGACATGCAACTGGGCACAGATCGCACTTCCGGACACGCCGGCCGCCGAAGTCAATACGATCTGCGCCCGCTCGACCACGCGATGCGCCGTTGTCCGCGACCGGATGAGTTGCTCCAACCGACGGCGGTCTCCACGACGCAACGCGATCATTCGTATAGGCAATGGCATGACCGACAAGATACACCCCCTCGCCGTATTATGCACGCTATTTCAGCGACACTACACTAGATGCCGACGGATTGTATGCGCGACTGTACCGCGGGCAGTACCGAATGGGTGAAGCGCTCGCGCCCTCAGGCTGAATGCAAAAAATGCTGTCGCGTGCGCCAGAGTTACCCGATATTTGTGACCGGCCAACCCCATTGCGAGGCCTTCACTTTTTCGAGAGGACTGAATGAAACTCAGAATTGCGATTTCTTTCGTGGCAGTTGCGCTGTACGCCGAGGCCGCCCGTGCCCAGACGCCGACGGCACTGGAGTTCGGAGTCGATGCGACGGCAACCATCGGCCTTGGCGATAACTCCTTCACGACTATCAGTATTCCGTCAGGTTCGGTCCGCGTTGGATTTCCGATGACCGAACGCGTCTCGATCGAGCCGCGCGGAAGCCTGTCCATTACCAGCGGAGGCGGCAATACGATTACGACCTACGGTGTGCAGGTCGGCGCGCTCTACCACCTCGATGAAGCTTCGAGAATGCGCTCGGGACTTTACGTCCGGCCTGCCATCGGTGTGTCCGGCTACAGCGGAAGCGGAAGCCAGAACTCGGTTTTTGCCGGAGCCGGAATCGGTCTAAAGCACCCTTTTCTCCCGCAGTTCGGATCGCGGTTCGAGGCAGCTTTCTATCATAACTTCAACAATGGAAGCAGCAACGAGATCGAGCTTTCTGCCGGTCTATCGTGGTTTACCCACTGACTGACTGAATCGGAACCGTACTAGCGTCCGCTGGTACGGTTTCTTGTCAGGGACGCGTCCCCGCGGTCGAATCCGTCGATACAGGTGCTATGGGGGCCGTCTTTCCTGAGAGCTTGAACGCAATCACCGCCGGCTGGCCCGAGGCTATCGTCACGGTCCCATCGCTGAGTCCAAGAATCGGGTGCCAGGCACGAACGTGATAGGTGCCGGCCGGAATGTCATCGATGCTGAATGTGCCCGACGTATTCGTCGTGGCGAAGTACGGATGATCGAACACAAGGATGTAGGCCTTGGTCCACGCGTGAAGCTCGCAGTCGATCTCGAGCTCGCCGGGCTTGTCGAGCAGCTTGTCGAACGGAACGACCTCTCCGTTGTCGTTGAACGGCGCGAGCCCGACCATTTCGCCTGTACCGACGTTGATGATTCTGTTTCTGTGCATCGCGACGTCGTCGTTCGTCATGTTGAGCGTTCCAGGCGCAAGCACGGCCTGCACGGACGGAGTCAGCGCGCAATCTTCATTCGTGAGCTCGAATCGCCTCGGCACGGGAAGCGGCTTGCCAGTCCGGATGTCCGTGATCCACACGATGGCACCACCGATTCTCGTTCCCGACCGATCGACGGCACGCGTCCGGATCGTCTGGCCGCATCTTGGCTGGTCTGCCGGAACATTGACGACCGAGTCTGGCGGAATCACGCCATCGTAGTCAACCGTTCCGGTAAGCGTTGCCCCGCCCGTGACCGGGGACGGCCGATACGCCTCCGTCGGCACCGACACAACTGAGAGACGAGGCGGAACACTTCCTTCCTTCACCGCGGCCGGCTGGGCCGCGCTTGCTTTTTTTTCGCCAGAACAACCACTGACAACAACAACGGACAGCAGAAGCGCGACGGACAGACGCTGAATCATTCGATTATTGGCTCTTGTATTGGCTCTTGCATTGATGCGCGTGATCGGGCAACGGACGTGCCACAGCCACATACACCATACACGATAAACCGATCAAGTGGTTTCAGTGAACCCCGCCTTCGGGCGCGGGGCCGGCGAACACTTTCTTTCCGCCGAGCCACGTTGATAGCACGCGCGTCTTGAGGATATCACTCGCGGGAACAGCCATGATGTCGCGGTCGAGAACAACGAAGTCCGCATATTTCCCCGGCGAGATCGACCCCATCACTTTTTCCTGGAAGCCGGCATAGGCAGGCCAGATTGTCATCGCCTTGAGGGCTTCGTCACGCGTCATGACCTGATCGGGATACCATCCACCCGGCGGCCAGTTCGTCGCGTCCTGTCGCGTCACCGCCGAATGGAACGAGATGAGCGGGTTCACTTCCTCGACGGGAAAGTCACTTCCATTCGGGATGATGACGCCGGTGTTGAGCAGCGACCGCCATGCATACGCACCTTTGATCCGCTCGGGCCCCAGTCGCGTTTCCGCCCACCGCATGTCACTGGTCTGATGGCTGGCCTGCATCGACGGAATCACGCCGAGCCTGGCGAACCGCGGAATGTCGGCGGGAGAAATGACCTGGGAATGCTCGATCCGAAACCGGTGATCAGCCGTTGGGACCGCCGTCAACGCGGCCTCGTAGGCATCGAGAACAATTCGGTTTCCGCGATCGCCGATCGCGTGCACACCGACCTGAAAACCCCGTCTCAACGCGAGCTCCGCAACGCGCTCGATGTCGTGCGGCGGCGTGACAAGTAGACCGGTGTTCGATGCGTCGTCCGAGTACGGGGCGAGCAGCGCCGCGCCGCGCGAGCCGAGGGCGCCGTCGGCGTAGAGCTTGATGCTCCTGACCCAGAGGCGGCCATCATAGAGATCGCTCCGTGGACCAAGCGTCGTGTAATGCACAATATCCGCGCTGTCTCCCGCAACGAGAACATAGTTGCGCAGGTTGAATTTTCCCTGCCGCGCGAGCGACTCGAAGATGTCGATGACATTACGCGGCTCGCCGGCATCATGAATTCCGATAAGTCCCCACTTGTTCGCCTCGGCCACGGCCGCGAGAATCGCCCGCGTCGTCGCCTCGCGCGTCGGCGGCGGCTCGGCCCTGCCGATCAAATCCTGGCCGTTGTCGACGAACACACCCGACGCCGATCCGTCGGGCATCCGGATTACCCGGCCGCCACTGGGGTCAGAAGTTGACGAGGCGACGTTTGCGGCGCGCATCGCCATCGAGTTTGCAACGAGGGCGTGACCATCGATGCGCTGGAGCACGACTGGATTGTTCGGGAACGCAGCGCTCAAGGCGACGTGCGTGGGGAATTGCTTGTCGGGCCAGAGATTCTGGTCCCACCCGCGTCCGTAGATCCACTCGCCGGGCTTTGTCGCACCCGACCGCGCCTTCACGCGCTCGACGACTTCGGCAAAACTGCGCGAGCCCGCAAGATTCACATTGGCAAGCGCGTTGCCGAGTCCGACGAGGTGCGCATGAGCGTCAACGAGCCCGGGTACTACCGTTGCGCCGCCCACGTCGATCACGCGCGTGTGCGGACCGGCAAGTGCTCTTACTTCACGTTCGGAGCCGGCAAAGAGAATGCGGCCGTTCGTCACCGCGAAGGCCGACACCATTGGGCGCGAGTCGTCAACAGTGTAGACGCGACCCTTGACGACGATCATGTCGGCAGGTTTTGAAGTCAGCTGGGCGTTCGCCAGCACGGGGCCCGCGATCATCGTCGCGCAGGCTGCCCGGAATAGAAGTGTCATTCGCATGAAGGGAGTTTGCGGTGCGTCCGGCCCGATTGCCAGATGACACAGGCCGCAATCACCTCTTAACTTCCGCATCATGAGACTTCCGACTCCGTGCGTCGCGGTCGCGATACTGGCAGCGGCCGCCGGATGCGGCCGGATACCGGGCAGCAGCGCGCCGTTGCCGGCGAGTGTGTGGCTGCTTCCTGCTCCGGATGAAGACGTCGGCGGCCAGGCGCCACTTCTTCCCGACGGCGTCGGCGTGCTCCTCGGCGGGGCGATTGCGATCGACAGCGCGAGTTTTCGTCCCGTTACCGGGCCGCGGCTGCAGCCTCCGCCAGCCGGTACATCGCGAGTCGCGCTGTTGACGACGTATCAAGGATTGCGATATCACCCGGAGTCGATTCGCGCGCTCGCTGCTGATCCGATTGCGGCGGCCGGTTTCGCCGGGTTGACCGCGCGTGCGGCAATGGAGATCGGCAATGGATTGTTCATCGATTTCCAGGGTGCGACGCCTGACGAGCTCAGGTCGACGATATCATTGTTGCGCACGATCGCCGATTCTGCCCGCGCAACGGGCGCAGCTCCAATCGGAGTTGTCGTGCCACCCGGTGACACGAGTGCGTATCCCACTGGCGTTCTCGCAAGAACGGCTGATGTGATCGTGCTTCGCTTGTGGGGCGAGCACCGCGCCGGAACGTCGCCCGGGCCGCTCGTGTCGCCCGACTGGATGACGCGGCAGATCGGCCTTCGCGCATCTGCGGTTGGTGTGGCTCGGCTCGTTGCGGAGTTGCCGCTGTTCGGCTACCGATGGAATCGGGACGGCACGGTGCAGCGACTCAGTTATGCGGAGGCCGAGTCGCTCGTGCGAAGTGAGGCCGGGAGTTTTCGTCGTGATCCGGCGAGCGGGTCACTCACCGCATCGTCGTCGCGGAACGGGTGGACCATCTGGATCGTCGATGCGGAAAGCATCGATCGACTGATCGCCGTGGCGAGACAGGCAGGCATGAGACGGTTTGCTCTGGCGGGTGCGGCGGGCGCCGACCCCGCGATCTGGACTCGCGTTCCGGCCGCCCTGTCGCGCTGAGTCAGTCACTCGCGTCTCACGCAACGATGAGGAGATCAGTCTGGTAGTCGGCCGGAGTGATGATGACTTCGCCTTCGCCGATATATCCATTCACCTCGCTTCGCATCCCGACGTCGCCGGCCAGATACACGCCGGGCTCGATCGAAAAACCGACTCCGGGCACGAGCAGCCGCTCTTCCCTCGTCTCGAGGTTGTCGATGTGCGGTCCCGATCCATGGAGATCGCGCGGATCGATCGAGTGGCCGGTGCGATGGAGAAACTGGGGTCCGAAGCCACGTGACGTGATGACATCGCGCGCGGCGTCATCGACCTCGCCCCCACTCAATGGGTTCCCGGCCGGAATGCGCTCGCGAAGCATTGCGATGGCCGCATCGCGTGCGTCGCGAACCGCCTCCCACACCTTTCTCGCCTTCTCCGACGGCTGGCCGAGCGAGGCCATCCAGGTCTGATCGGCGAAGAGACCGTTTTCTTCGCGCGCCCACAGATCGACGAGAAGAATGTCTCCGAGTGCGATCGGGACGTTCCCTTCGGACGTTGGCTCGTAATGCGGGTTCGCGGCGTTCGGACCGATGGCGACGATCGGGCCGTGATCAGTCGTCAATCTGTTGGCTGTGAATTCGCCGAGGATCCACTGTTGAAGCGTGTACTCCGTGAGCGGCGAGCCAGCAGTCGCCGCAGCACCGGCTCGCGCCATCGCCTTGCGTGCGATCTTCGCGACAATGGTCGCAGCGCGCTCGTGCGATGCGAGATTTTCCGGCGACCACACGGCGTAAAACCGAGTGACGAGATCCGCGCTCGAGACGACTGTTGCACCCGCGGCGCGAACCATCTCGAGCACGCCCGCCGGAATGCGATCGAGGTACGGAACGGCATCGCCGGGCGAATATTCCATCGCGACGGTCTTGCCACCGACCAGCTCGGCAAGCGTTGATTCGAGCTCGCGCCATCCGCTGTACGTCTTCTTTCCCCATCTCGACGGCCAGTCGCGCCACGGACCCTGTTCGATTGCGTGCGTGATCGCCACCGGGTTACCTGAGCGCGGGATGAACGCGAAGATACGGCGCGTGGCCATACCTGGAAGTGCGAGGACGCCGATGGCAACGGGATTCAACCCATGAAAATCGAAGATGAGCCACCCGTCAATGCCGGCCTCGGCGATGGCGGCCTGAAGCGGCGCGAGCTGGTCAGTGTTCAGCAATCCGAATTCCTCATGCGACGTTGCCTGCCCATTCGGCACGCCACTCACATGCGCCCTCGTCCCGCTGCACGCAGTGAATGTGATCGACCTGTCCGCCGCCGTTCACAAGCAGGTGAAGGAGCTCGCGAAACGCGCTCTCATAGAAAACGCAGCCCGCTGATTTCGGCGCACCATTGACCGTCACCGATTCGGGGATTCGGAGCACGAGCGACGATCCGTCTCGCTCGAGAGTTCCACCGAAGAAATTTTCCGCGATCGACCGCATTTCCTTGAGAGCGGCGGGACGTGAAATGAATCCCGGCATCATGCGGATCGTGCCGCGCGTGGTTGGCGAGATTGATTCGTAGATGTCGCTCGCGAGAATCTTGCCGGCGCTGTCGAACAGCTCGTCCGAATCCGGGCGGCGGCCAATGAGCGTGCCAAGACCCGACGCTTCAGCGAACGGAATTTTCTGGCCGCGCTTTGACGCCTCGGTGTAACGGCGAATCTGGGTGTAGACAGTGTCGCTCAACCCCAGTCGCTTGTTCCTCAGCTCCGGAACATATTCCGCGTCCACCTGATCTTCAGGCGTGTCGATGCGGCGAATGGCTTCGAGTAAACTGAGCGGTATTCGTGGATGAACGGTCGACGCCATTTGTGCGAATTGAATCCGATGAGGCCTGATTTTTCCGGCGGGGACTAAAGTTATTGCAATCCTTGTTCAGGTGAGCGACTGATCGAAATCTTTTCGAGTCACATCGGGCAGCGGCTGATTGTCGGTACGGCGCTGGCCGCGGCGATCGTGACCGTCGCCGCCAGACGCCGATCGCTCACGCGAAATGGTGCGCTGGCGGCACTTGGATTCGGCATCGTGTGTAGCGCGGCGGGCTGGGCGTGGGCTGCTGTCCTGATTGCGTTCTTCATCTCGGGAACGCTGCTCACCCGCTACAAGCGAGACCGGAAGTCAGACCTGACCGCGAGTGTCGTGGCAAAAGATGGAGAGCGTGATGCGCGACAGGTTTTCGCAAACGGCGGGCTGTTCACCGCCGCAGCGATGGCGAGCATCGTCGATTCCTCCTTACTCTGGCCTCTCGTCGGAGTTGGCGCGATTGCGGCATCCACTGCCGACACGTGGGCGACGGAAATCGGCATGCTGTCCTCCGCACCGCCTCGGTCAATTCTCTCCGGAGCGGTTGTGACCGCCGGCCAGTCCGGCGGCGTGACGTGGACAGGAAGTCTTGGCGGCGCGGCGGGCGCGGGATTCATCGCCTCAATTACGTTTGTTGCAGGCTGGGGTGCGCCCGCGGCAACCGCCGCGATACTGGGCGGCATTGGCTCGAGCGTCTTCGATTCAGTCCTTGGCGCCTCACTTCAAACACGGCGCTGGTGCGATCGCTGCAATGTGCAAACGGAACGGACCATTCACGGATGTGGTACGACGACACTGGGAGCCGGGGGACTATCCTGGCTGGACAATGACGCGGTGAACGCGGCCGCCTCCGGGTTTGGTGCGCTGATCGGGATTCTCTGCTTTCTCGCAACACGATGATCATTCAGATGGCGACGACATGACTGAGCCGTTGCGCTCACGAGTTTTACTCATCAGCGCAAACCGCGAGCGACAGCCCTATCCGGTTGTGCCGAACGGACTTGCCTGTGTTGCGTCGGCGCTCGACCAGGCGGGCCACGAAGTGCGTTTCCTCGATCTCTGCTTCGAGCGCGACCCCATTGCCGCCGCGACGAGAGCCGCGACGGAGATGGCACCATCGATCATTGGCGTCTCGATTCGCAACATCGACAACAGCGACGCGATCGCCCTTCGCCATTACACTCCTGAAGGACGCGCGATTTTTGTCGCATTGCGGGCGAGTGCGCCAAACGCAAAGATCATCGCCGGCGGAGCGGCGTTCGGTGTCGCGCCTGAAGCGCTGTTCCGCGATTTCGGCGTTGACTACGCGGTCGCCGGAGACGGAGAGCGCGCCAGCGTTGCACTCGTCGACGCACTTGCGCGCGGCGACAGCGTCGGCTCGATACCGGGCCTTGTGACGTCGATCGATAACACCGTTCACTTCACGCCGCCCGGCGAGGACGCCGACCTCGATTCGCTTCCATCTCCGTCTCTTCACCGATGGATCGACCTTCGGCGCTACGAGCGGCACGGCGCGACCATTCCCATTCAGACCAAGCGCGGCTGCGTGTACAAGTGCGTTTACTGCACCTATCGAAATGTCGAAGGCTGGGGTTATCGCACGCGCGATCCCGAGCGTGTTGCTGATGAAATCGAAGAGCTGTACCGAAAAGCGGGTGTGAAGAATTTCGACTTCGTCGATTCGACGTTCAATTCTCCACCGGGGCATGCGCTCGAAGTGTGCGAAGCAATCACGCGCCGAAAGCTTCCGATTCACCTCGACACGACGAACTTTACGCCGGCCACTGCCTCCCCCGAGCTTCTCGCCGCGATGCGGAAGGCTGGATTCCGCACGCTCGGGATCAGTGCAGAAAGCGCGAGCGATCCGGTGCTGCAGCGCCTCGAGAAAGGCTTCACCGCAGCGAAGGTTCGCGAAGTCGCCGAGCGGGTGGAGAAGGCGGGCATTCGGACGCTGTGGATCTTTCTCGTGGGTGGACCGGGCGAAACGCCCGAGACCCTCGAGGAAACGCTCGAGTTTGCGGCGTGGCGACTGGGGCGCGGAGATGCTGTCTACCTCACGGTTGGCCTCCGCATTTATCCGGGAACCACGCTGCACCGCATTGCGATTGGCGAGGGAGTTGTCGCGCCGGACGCGACGCTGCTGGATCCGACGTTTTATTTCAGTCCAACGCTAAACTTCGACGCCGCGGTGGAGCGGCTGCGCGCATTTGCGAAGCATCATCCTCGCTTCATGTTCTCCGCGGATTCGCGGTCCGTCGTGCTTCCGTATCTCACGCGGGCCGCGGCAATCCTTCAGCTTCCTCGCCCTCACTGGCAGTACATGGGACTGTTTCAACGAATATCGCGATCGATGGCGCGCCCGCGGCGTGAGCTTCGTCATGCGTGACGCGCAGGTGATCATTGTCGGCGGCGGTCCGGGAGGATCATCCACCGGGCACTTTCTCGCGAAATCCGGCGTGGATGTGCTTATCCTCGACCGCGCGCGGTTTCCACGCGACAAGACATGCTCCGAGTACATGAGCCCGCAGGCCTCGCGCGTCCTCGAGCTGATGAATGTTCTCGACGCGGTCGAAAACGCGGGAGCCGCCCAGCTCGCCGGCATGCGCGTACACGCGCCGAACGGCGCCACGATTCACGGTGAATTCGCGAGCGACCACGGCTATCACGGCCACCGCGACCGCGGCCTCGCCGTCAGACGCACCATTCTCGACTCGCTTCTCCTCAATCGCGCTCGCTCGGCAGGAGCGAAAGTTGAAGAAGGCGTGCGCGTCACTGACGTCATGCGCGACAGCTCGGGCCGGGTGAACGGCGTGGTGACAGCCGACCGGGATGGCAATCCCGTCGAGCGGCGCGCCGACCTCGTCATTGGCGCCGACGGACTTCGATCCATCGTTGGCCGCCGCCTCGGGCTCATCAGCGCATCGCGCTGGCCGCGACGGATCGCCCTCGTCACTCATTACTCCGGTGTGCGCGGGCTCGGCAACCTCGGCGAGATGCACGTCGATCGGGGCGGGTATTGTGGTGTTGCCGATGTCGGGAACGGCCTGGCCAATGTCGCCGTCGTCGTGCCCGTGTCGCGCGCGGCAGAAGTCGCCATCGACCGGACGGAATTTCTCGAGAGCTGGCTGGCCGAACGTCCAGCTCTCGCGACGATGTTCGCGAACGCAAAGCGCGAGACGCCCGTGCGGGCGACCGGTCCGTTCGCGACCTCGGCAAAGCGTGCGTGGGCGTGCGGCGCTGCGCTCGTTGGCGATGCGGCGGATTTCTTCGATCCGTTCACCGGAGAAGGTATCTATGCCGCATTGCGCGGTGGGGAGATCCTGTCGGAGTACGCCGCGGAATCGCTTCGCAGTGCGGATCCCGCACGCGCCGACGATGCTATGCGCGCATATGAAAAAGCGCGGCGCGCGGAGTTCTCGGGCAAGTGGAAGGTCGAGAGGATGGTGGGAGCGGCAATCGCGTTCCCGGCGCTGATAAATCGCGCTGCAGGAGTGCTTTCGCGCAGGCGCGACATGGCCGACATTCTGGTCGGAGTCGTGGGCGACTTTGTCCCTGCCCGCGAGGTATTACGGCCCGGGTACCTGCTGAATCTCATGTTCGCCGCGTCACGCGCATGACGATCGACCAGCACGCGTTCCGCGCTGTTCTCGGAAGATTTTCTTCCGGGGTGACGGTGGTAACGGTGGTGGATGAAAATGAAGACGATCGGGGAATGACGGTGAGCGCGTTCTGCTCGGTGAGTCTCGACCCGCCACTCGTGCTCGTCTGCGTCGATCATACGGCATCGATTTATGACTCGATCGCGAGGGCCACGGACTTCACCGTCAACATTCTGTCCGAAGGCCAGGAAGCACTCGCCCGCCGCTTTGCCGATCCCGATTCCGACAGGTTCGAGGGAATCGGCTTCGCCCGGGGCTCCAACGGTGTTGCAATCCTCAATGACGTGCTTGGCTATCTGCAATGCCGGGTGATGGCGAGGCACGCGACGGGCGATCACGACATCGTTATCGGTGAAGTAGAAGGCGCGATGGCAAACGAGGGTCGACCGCTGCTGTATTACCGGGGCGGTTACGCTCAGCTCGAGCGCTGATGATGGTCACACTTCCCGCGGTGGCACGCAGGCGAGGAATAGAGATCCTCGACGATCCGGGGGTGAGCCCGGCACTGATGACGCGGGCGATGTCAGATGTCGCGCGGGCGAACATTCTCTTTGGCGGACGGCGCGCCGCGATCGCCGAGCTTAAGCCGGCGCTTGTTGCGATGAACGGAGCGGGGTCGATGCTCGATGTTGGCACCGGCCAGGGTGACATTCCCGCCGCCGCGAAGCGCATCGCGAGACGAATCGGGCTCAGTCTCTGGACGATCGGATTCGACATGTCGTTCCCGCTGGTCGCGACGCACCGGGAGAGCAACGATGTCGTCGCGCGCGGCGATGCGATGCACCTGCCGTTCGCCGACCGAAGTATCGACGTGGTGATGGCGTCGCAGATGCTTCATCACTTCGAGTTCGATGACGCCGTCGCAGTCGTCCGGGAAATGAACAGGGTTGCCCGCAGGCGCGTTGTCATCAGCGATCTTCGGCGAAGTTTGATTGCCGCGACTGGGCTTTGGCTCTCGTCGTTTCCCCTCGGATTTCATCCGGTGAGCCGCCACGATGGTGTAGTTTCAGTCATGCGAGGATTCGTGCCTCAGGAGTTGTCGGAGATCGTGAAGACGGCGACCGGAGTGACACCGAGCGTGCGCCATCGCCTTGGTTTTCGGCTGACTGCCGGCTGGGTGCCGCCGTCATGACATCAACTGCCCGACAGCCGTTTGAGCTTGGACCAATGCCGCTTGGGCGGCCGATGGAAGTTGTTGACGAGCGACTGGTCGCCGCGCCATGGCGCGTCATCTTCGACCTCGCAAAAAAAGTCGATGAGTGGCCGTCTCATCTTCCTCACTACCGCTTCGTGCGGTTTCGCCAGCGAGCGACCGATGGCGGCGGAATCGTCGAGATGTCCGCCGACCGCCCGTTCGGGCCCGTTGGCTGGCCGACATGGTGGCTCTCCGAGATGTCCGTCGATGATGGCGCGCCGGCGATCCGTTTTCGGCACATCGGGGGTATAACGAAAGGCATGGACGTGGAATGGACGTTTCGCGCTGTCACCGGCGGAACTCACGTGCGAATCGTTCATGCCTGGGACGGTGTCCCGTTGCCCTTTGTCGGAATCCCCGCGGCCACGCTCGTCATCGGCCCCGTTTTCATTCACGGAATCGCGTCGCGTACACTCGCCGGGCTGGCGAAAGTTGCAGAGCGTGATAGAGGACCGCGTAACAGCGCGGCCGCAGCAGGCTGACCAGGAGAAGTAAGGAATTGTCGAAACGCAGAGTTGTCATAACCGGTATCGGCGCAGTTACCCCGATCGGCTCGAGTGTCGAAGGACTCTGGGACGGACTGAGGCGCGAACAGTCCGCCGTCGGGCCGCTCTCGCGGTTCGATCCATCGATGTTCAAGAGCCACAACGCCGCCGAGGTCAACGACTTCGATGCCGGCGACTACTTCGACCGGAAACGCTCAAAGCGTCTCGATCGTTACAGCCATTTCTCGGTCGCGTCGGCGCAGATGGCAATCGAGGACGCCGGCATCGATCTCGCCACCGAAGACCGCGAGATGATCGGATCGACGATGGGAAGCGCACTCGGCGGTCTTCAATTCGCGGAGCAGCAGCTCAGCGTCTTTCTGCGCGATGGCGTGCGGGCGGTCGATCCGATGCTCGCTCTCTGCGTATTCGGTGGCGCCGCAAGCTGCAATGTCGCGATCGAGCTCGGTATCTCCGGACCGAACTCCACGAATGCAATGAGCTGCGCGTCAGGCACGATCGCGATCGGCGAAGGATTCAGGCTGATCCGTGACGGCTATGCGGACGTGATGGTCAGCGGCGGTGCGGAAGCTCCACTGGCACCGCTCTGCTTCGGCTCGTTTTCGATAATTCGCGCAATGTCCACGCGTAACGACGATCCGGGTAGTGCATCACGGCCGTTCGACAAGGACCGTGACGGATTCGTGATGGGTGAAGGTGCTGCTGTTCTGGTTCTCGAAGAGTACGAGCGAGCGGTCGCGCGCGGCGCGAAGATCTACGCGGAGCTTGCCGGCTTCGGCTTTACGAACGACGCCTATCACATGACTGCTCCGCGCCCCGATGCGACGCAGGCCGCGCGGTCGATGCGGCTCGCTCTCCGGGATGCCAACATCGAGGCGAGCGAAGTGGGCTATGTCAACGCCCACGGCAGCTCGACTCCGCTCAACGATCCCACCGAGACAAAGGCACTGAAGGATGTATTCGGTGAAAATGCCATGATGCCGATCAGCGGAACCAAAGGCTACTACGGTCACGCCCTCGGCGCCTCCGGGGCGATCGAGGCAGCGATCTCCGCGCTCACGATCTCGCGCGAATGGCTGCCGCCGACTGTGAACCTCACGGTTGCCGATGATGCGTGTGACCTTAACTTTGTCGCCGGCACGGGACGCGACGAACGCGTCGAGCACGTGCTGAGCAATTCGTTCGGATTCGGCGGAATCAATGCCGCGCTGGTACTGCGTCGCGTGAGCTGACGCAGCCGGCCGCGCGGCCTCACTAACTGTTGCGCGGAGCATCTCGATGCGGGATTCCTGGCGTCATTTCATTGCCGAGTTCATCGGCACGTTCGCGCTTGTATTCGTGGGCGGGGCGGCCATCATGATTGCGAAGGATACCAACAGCCCGGCCGGCCTCCTCGGCATCGCGCTCGCGCACGGACTCATTTACGCGGTAATGGTAAGCGCGCTGATGCGAATCTCCGGACATTTCAATCCAGCCATCACGCTTGGTTTTCTTGCCACGCGGCGGATCGATGTGCCGGTGGACGGCGTGTACATACTGGGCCAGCTCATCGGCGCGATCGTCGCCGCCTACATCCTCAAGTTTACGTTCCCGTTCACGCTGTTCGAGGCGACGCACGGCGGCGGCCAGTCGCTCGCCCTTCAGGTGTCGGGGAGTCAGGGCTTTCTGCTCGAGTTCATCGCGACGTTCTTCCTCGCGATCGTTGTGTTCGGAACAGCGGTTGATCCAAAGGCGCCGCGAATCGGCGGGCTGGCGATCGGACTTGTGGTGACTGCCGATATTCTCGCGATCGGTCCGCTCACTGGCGGATCGATGAATCCCGCGAGATCGTTCGGACCTGCCGTCGCGAGCGGAAATTTCGAGGCGCAGCTCATCTATTGGGCTGCTCCCATTGCCGGCGCTGTCGCCGCATGCGTGTTATATGAGTTTCTGTTCATCCGCCGCGATGTAGAACCCGCTGATCACGGCGTGCTGCGGCCGGCCGCTACAACCGGCGAGCGACCAGCGCGAGGCGGTCGCTAGGCTGCCACCTGACGACTGCTGACTGGCGGCCCCGCCTCGCGGAGTGTACCGGTCAGCAGCAGCGTCAACAGCACCATCACAGCTGCAACGATGTAAGGCATGCCTTTTCCGAGCAGGTCCATGCCATATCCGGCCATGAGCGGAAATGCGACGCGTGACACACCACCGAACGTGTGCTGCACTCCCATGTAAAGCCCCCGCTCGCGTTTCGACACGGCCCGAGAGAGCATTGCGGTCACGCACGGAAATGTGAATGCCGTCCCCACGGGCATGAGCGTCAGTGCCACGATCATCGTCGAGTATGAATCGATTCGCGCCACCGCCGCGAGACCGACGGCCAGCAGCACCAGCCCGAGACGGGCAAGTTTCACCTCGCCAAGCCACTCGATCATCCTGCCGAGAATTCCGGCGCGCACAATCACTCCGATTCCGCCGAGGTACATCACGAAGTAACCGACATTCGTTTCGTTCACGCCGAGTCGTTCGGAGAGAATCAGCGGAAGCATGGGTGTCGTTCCGTAGAATGCGCCAATCGCGACGGCGTAGATCCAGATGAGCCGCGACGCCGGTGCATTCGGATGAAGAATCACTTCCCTGATTGCACCGGCGCCTGTCCTCGGCACGACGGGGAGAGAGTCAACGGACCCCGTCGTTGTTGTGTCTCGTGATTCGGTGAGAAAGCGCCACGCAAATACGCTGACGAGCACACACAAAGCGGCCGAGCCGAGCCCTGGCGCCGTGTGACCACCGGATCGCACGAGAACCGAGCCCAGCGCCGGGCCAATGACTGCGCCGAGACTCGTCACTGCCGACAGCCACCCGAGAGCTTTCGCCCTGTCCTTTCCTTCGCTGATGTCCGCAACGTAAGCCTGCACGACACCAATCGTTCCGCCACCGAGACCCTGGATGATCCGGGACAGGAACAGCAGCCAAAGTGTTCCGGCAAACGCAAAGATCATGTACGCGACGGCCGAGATCAGGAGTCCGACGATGATCGCTGGGCGTCGTCCGGAACGGTCGGACATCCAGCCCCATGCGGGAGCGCTGACGAGCTGGGCAACGGAGAATGCCGCGACGAGAGCACCCACCATCGCTGCGCTCGCTCCGAGGCGGGTCGCATAGAACGGCAGCAACGGATAGACGATGATCAGTCCCAGCATGTCCACGAACGCCGTGACCATGAGGACCGTGAGCTTTCCTTTCACGCGATGGAACGTAACTGCCGCCGTGTGTAGGACAACAGGAACAACGGAGAACAAATGAACAGGACATTCAAGCTGTTTGGGATCGCTGCGCTGTGCGCGTTTGTTGCTGCATGCGCTTCGATGGGACGACAGACGCCGATGGAAAATTCCCCAGCTACCACGGTAGTTGTCGACAATCGCTCAGTGCTCGATATGACGATCTACATTATCCGCGGCGGTCAGCGGATTCGGCTTGGCAACGCGGGCGGTTTGTCTCGAACCAAGCTCACGATCCCGCGAGGCGTTGTCACCGGGTCGATCAACGTTCGCTTCCTCGCCGATCCGATCGGAAGCAGTCGGACTCCGGTCTCGGAAGAGATCACGATGACGGAAGGCGACGAGGTCACCCTCATGTTACCGGCCTTCTGACGTCTCAGCAGGCTGCGAGCAGCGACCGGTCGAGCGACGCAACAGACGTCCGACCCGACAGTCCAAGCTGGAGATCGATGTCGGCCATGACGGTTCGCAGGAGATGACTCACGCCCTCCTCACCGTGACTGGCAAGCGCGTATGCGTAGGGCCGTCCGAGCAGCACCGCCCGCGCGCCAAGCGCGACCGCTTTCACCACGTCGGCGCCGTGACGCACGCCACTGTCGAGCAATACCGTCAGCCGATCGCCAACCGCATCGACAACTCGCGGTAACGCGTCGAGCGTCCCGATCGCTCCGTCGGCCTGGCGCCCGCCGTGATTCGACACGACGATTCCGTCGACACCATGATCCGCGGCGAGAATTGCGTCAGCCTCATGCACAATTCCCTTGATCACAATCGGAAGTTGCGTCTGCGATCGAAGCCAGTCGATGTCAGTCCAGCAAAAGCCCGGATGCGTGAACACCCCGAGGAACTGGCGAACCGCCGCCTGCGGATTTTGCTCCGGTGGCTCGGCGCACATCGACCTGAACACCGGGTCGCTGAAATAGTTTGCGATTCCGTCTCCGTGAAGAAACGGCAGATATCCGAGCCGCAAATCCTGCTCGCGCCAGCCAAGCGCCGGCGTGTCAACTGTCACTACGATCGCCGAAAAACCCGCCGCCTCAGCGCGTGAGACAAAGCTGCTCGTGAGCTCGCGAACGTGTGACGGATAAAGCTGAAACCAGCGATGTCCGGTTCCCATCACGCTCGCCACTTCCTCCAGCGACACGGACGATACCGTGCTCAGAATCACCGGAATCCCGGCATTCACCGCCGCGCGGGCCGGCGCACGCTCCGCGTCCGCGTGGAGGATTCCCTGGACGCCGATTGGCGCAAGAAGAAATGGCGCGGCAATGCGCGCACCGAATATCTCGACCGAGATGTCGCGCACACTCACATCATTGAGAGCGCGCTGAACGATTCTCACGCGATCGAACGCCTCGCGGTTGGCCCGCATTGTATTTCCACCGCCCGCGGCTCCGGCGACATACCAGTACGCCTCTTCGGACAAAATCGCGCGCGCTCGCGCTTCCCATTCGCCGAATGAGAACGGTAGCTCGATTCGCCTGCCGGCGATGGCCGAGCCGTAGACCTCGAGCTGAACCTGCTGGCCAATGGTTGGGCTCATCACGGCCCGACGCGGAGGTACGTCTCCTCGTAGCGGGCGATCGATTCGAGGATGACGTTGATCGCCACTTCGCTCTTCTCCCACCCGATGATCTCGACGCGTCTGCCCTCGAGGTCCTTGTAGATGTGAAAGAAGTGCTCGACCTCCTTCAGGTAGTGGGACGAGAGATCGGCGATATCGAAGTAGTCGTTGTAGAACGGATCATGCGCGGGCACCGCGATGATCTTGTCGTCCGGCTCGCCCCGGTCGAGCATCTTGAGAACACCGAGCGGACGACAGTCGATCTGACAGCCGGGAAAAGTCGGCTCGTTGATGCTGACGATGATGTCGAGCGGATCGTGATCTTCGTGGAGTGTTCGTGGAATGAAGCCGTAATCGCCGGGATAGTGCACGGCGGAAAAAAGCACGCGATCGAGCCGGAACTGGCCGCTGACCTTGTCGAGCTCGTACTTGTTGCGGCTGCCGCGCGGTATCTCGACCACCGCGGTGACGATCTCGGGTGGATTGGCGCCGACAGGGAAATCATGCCAGGGATTCATGAGGTAACTCTCTCCATGGTTCCCTTGTAATTCATTGGTTCTTCGTGGACGCCAAAGTTGGAAGCCGCCGACTCTGCAATGCGGCTCATCTGCTTTGCATCGAGATCCGGAAGATCACTTGCTTCGGCAAACTCGGCGAGCTGGTCGTCGTCGTAGATATTCGGCAGCACGCTGATCACGCGGGGCTCATGAAGCAGCCACTTGAGTGCGGCCTGTCCCAGGGTCATGCGAGTCGTGAGAAAATCGAGATTGCGAACCTTCTTCACTCCGTTGACGAGCCAGGAGCGGGGCCGGTGCCGGCGGTGATCGTTCGCCGGAAACACTGTGTCTTCGGTGTATTTGCCCTCGAGCATTCCCGATGCGTGAGTAACGCGAATGTTGAACGTGCACCCGGGCGCGTGCTCGCGCGCTGCGTCAATCATCGCTGTTCCCGGCTGCTGCTCGAGGATGTTCCAGATCATCTGGATCGTGCCGACGTCCGGCTCCCGCTCGCAAAGCTCGACGGCTTCGTAAAGCCAGCCAATAGCCGGGCCAAACGCGGCGCCCCACACGCGAATCTTTCCTTCTTTCTTCAGGTCGCGAAGTGTCGCCCAGATGGCGGGCTCGCGGACATGATCCATCTTCACGTTGTGAAGCTGGAGGACGTCGATATAGTCCGTCTCGAGACGCTCGAGACACTTATCAACGGCAAACCTCATGTAGTCGGAATCGAAACGCTGCGGCAGCTCACTCTGGCCGCGGCGCGCCTTCGCCGCATCCGCATCGTAGATATCGTAACCGATCTTCGTCCCATAGACGACTTCGGAGCGGCGCCCCCGAAAGGCCGTTGCAAGCTGGGTCTCGCTGCGGCCATTGCCATATGTGTCGGCGGCATCGAAAAAGTTGACGCCGAACTCGTCGTATGAGCGGCGCAGGATCGCGACAGCTTCGTCGTCGGTCTTTTCTCCCCACCAGCCAGTCGCGAGAGTCCACGTGCCGAAGCCAACCTCGCTCACAGTGACGTCACTGCCGGGAAACGTGCGGAACTTCATCGTTGATTTGTCATGGTCAGCCCTAAAAGTAATGGAGGCCGGCCGATGGAGCGGTTGTGCGGCCGCCGGCTCAGCGGAGGGTCAGTCGCTGCGTTCCCGACCAGCGGGCATTGGGCTCAAGCATAACCGGCGTTGCGACGGCTGCCGACTCAACGCAGAGCATGTGCTTCCAGTCGTCGGGGCCCATGTCAGACATGGTGCTGGTAGCTGCCTGCCACGGGTTCCACAGGACGACATCGGAAAATCCGGAGGACTGAATCTCGACTCGCGACTTTCGCAATTCATCGTTCATCTCGACGGGGCCTGGCACGTCGAGATACACCCTGTCGGTCTCAGCCGAAATCCGTACCGATCGCGACCGTTCCATCACAATGACTCCATTCCTGACCTTGTCAATATACCGGTTACCGTCGAGCCCCCTGACGTCAACGATCGCAATGTCCTCAACGCCGAGATACGTATGTAACGCTGACGTGAATCCAAACGCCTCCGCCCCGGGGTTCTGAACGACGAGATTCAAATCGAGAAACACGCTGCCGAGGGTCACAGTGAGCTCGACGTGATACGGATGATGCCACAGCGCGGATGATGCGCTGTCTCCTTCGATTTCGAGCGTCACCGATGCAATCGGCTGAGGTTTGTCCTGAAGCTTCCATTGCGACGTTCTGAGCCATCCATGTCGCGGCAGCGGGCCGGTGTCGGCAAACTGCGGAAAGATGATGGGAATTCCGCCTCGAATCGCCTTGCCCGGAGCGAACTCAGAATGCGTGCTGAGAAAGAGCATCTCGTGCCCACGGGCAGGAATCCACGACGTCACATGGGCGCCGTGCAGATAGACCTCGGCCGTGCTTCCCGATCCGTGCCGAAGAACGACTTTCGGCATTCCGTTCACGCCGGCGACGAGCTCCGGTTTCATGTTACTGACTGTCAGGGGCGATCAGTTCGACCCGGGAACGACTCTTCTGCGCCGTCTCGATGATCGTGAAGAGACTATCCACGGTCGGATATTCAGACTGCCGCGCGAAGCACGCGAGCGGCGGCGACAGCGAAGTAGGTGAGAATGAAGTCCGCTCCGGCGCGGCGGATCCCAAGCAGCGACTCCATCATGATTCGATCGCGGTCGATCCACCCTCGCTCAGCGGCTGCGCAGATCATCGAGTACTCACCGCTCACCTGATACGCCGCAACCGGATACCCCGTTTCGGCTTTTACGCGAGCGATGATATCGAGATACGGCCCGGCGGGCTTGACCATGACTGCGTCAGCGCCTTCGTCAATGTCAGCGAGAACTTCGCGCATCGCTTCGTCGGAGTTGGCCGGATCCATCTGGTAGCCTTTGCGGTCGCCGCTCTTTGGAGCAGACTCGGCGGCATCGCGGAACGGACCGTAAAATCCGGAAGCGTATTTGGCGGCATAGCTGAGAATCGGCGTGCTCTCGAAGTCGTTCGTGTCGAGCGCCTCACGGATCGTCCCGACCCGACCATCCATCATGTCACTCGGCGCAATCACATCAGCGCCCGCCTCGGCGTGAGAGACAGAGACGCGAGCAAGCAGCTCCAGCGTGGCGTCGTTCATCACCTCGCCGTTCTCCAGGATGCCGCAGTGGCCGTGATCGGTGTACTCGCACATGCAGACGTCGGTAATAACCACCAGTTGAGGCAGCTCGTTCTTGAGCATGCGCACCGCCTGCTGCACCGCGCCGTCCTTCGACCACCCTTCCGATCCGATCGCGTCCTTTGCGTCGGGTATCCCGAACAGAATCACGCCGCCGACACCTGCATCGGCCGCGGCGCGCGCATCGATGAGAAGCTCGTCCGGAGATGTCTGCGCTATGCCGGGCATCGACTCAATCGGCTTCCGCAGTCCCGAGCCGTTGCGAACGAACATCGGCAGCACGAGCTGAGACGGGAGAAGCGTTGTCTCGCGAACGAGCCTGCGCAGCGGTTCGGTCCGCCGCAACCGGTGCCCCCGGTAGAATGGAAGTTGGGCCAAGGATTATTCCGGTTGCGGGGAGATAAGCTGCTGTGAGTTTCTCAGCTCGAGCAGCAGGCTCGTTGCGCCCCGGGTACGCAGCTCTGCGGCAAGCGCCCTGCCGGTTTCTTCCGGCGAGTTGGCATCGAGAGGCCGTGAACCGCGGACAGGATCGCGGCCCTCGACATCGCTGACAAAACCGTGAAGTGTGCGCGTGCCATCTTCGCCGAGCATCACGAGTGCGCCGATCGGAACCTGGCAACCGCCTTCGAGGGCGGACAGAAACGAGCGCTCCGCTCTGACAGCGATATCGGTGTCCTGATGATTGAGTGGCTCGATGAGTGCGCGGATCCGATCGTCATCGCTCCGAATCTGCACTGCAATCGCACCCTGGCCAGCGGCGGGTAGCCAATGGGGAGGCTCCAGGAACTGCTTGATGTGCTGACTCGCGTTGAGGCGAATGAGCCCGGCGGCGGCGAGAATCGCTGCATGCACCTGGCCCTGGTCGACCTTCTTCAATCGCGTCGGAACGTTTCCGCGAAGCTCAACAACTTCGAGATCGGGACGGAGGTTCCTGAGCTGCGCGCGTCGCCGCAGGCTCGACGTGCCGACTCGTGATCCCGCCGGAATTGCCGCGAGGCTATCGGCTTGAGTTACTGAATTCACCACGAGCACATCGCGCGGATCTTCGCGCTCGAGCACGGCGGCTATCTCGACACCTTCGGGGCTCTCGGTCGGAAGATCTTTCAGCGAGTGCACACAGCAATCGACCTTGCCTTTCGCGAGGGCGACCTCGAGCTCGTGCGTGAACAGACCCTTCGCACCGATCTCGCTCAACGGTTCGTCGAGCTTTTTGTCACCGACGGTCTTGAACGTCACCAGCTCGCAGGCAAGTCCCTGCGCTTCGAGAGCTGATTCGACAATTCTCGCCTGGCGCAGCGCGAGTTCCGACGCGCGCGTGCCGATGCGAATGATGTCCTCGCTCAACTGAGCGCCCGCACGACTGCCGCAACGAGCCCGTCCGTCGTCGACTCTTCGGCCTCGGACAACAGCTCGATGCCCGCCACGGTGATTGCTTCCGTTGTTTGCGGACCGATCGACACCGCAGGCGCGCGGAGCGACAACTCCTCCCCAACAACATCAACGTAACTTCTGACTGACGACGCAGATGTGAACGTCACGGCGGTGACGGTGCCCGTCTCGAGAGCTCGCTTCAATCTCCTGGCGCCGGCACCGTCCTGAATCGACCGATACGCGTTGATCACCGTGACGTCTGCGCCGAGGGCGGTCAAACCATCGGGCAACACCTCGCGCGCACCCTCCGCTGTCACGTAGAGAATGCGAGTGCCGGTCACGTCGTCGAGCTCGGAGAATTTCTCCAGCAGACCTTCCGCGACAAACCGCTCTGGAATGACATCGACCGCAATCCCATGCTCGAGCAACGCTCCCGCTGTCGCTGGGCCAACGGCGGCGATCATCACGCCCGCAAGCGCGCGGGCATCGCGCCCTCCGCCAAGAAGCTGCTCCCAGAAAATCGTGACAGCCGTGCGACTGGTGAAAATCAGCCAGCCGTACGAATCGATGCTCGCCATCTCGGCGCGCAGCGGCGACAGATCGAGCCGCGCGATTTGCGTCGCCGGCATCTCGATGACATCGGCACCGAGCTCCGTGAGTTTCTCGGTGAGCACGGTTGATGTCTGGGCGGCGCGAGTGACGACAATCTGGCGGCCAAACAGCGGGCGCAATTCAAACCACGTGATCTCATCGCGCAGCACTACCGGCCAGCCGATGACAGTGATGACAGGCGCCGAGATTCCCTGCTTTGCCGCTTCGTCCGAGAGAGTCGCAAGTGTCGCGACTACTGTGCGCTGCTTCGAGAGCGTTCCCCACTGGATTGCGGCCGCCGGAATTTCCGCCGGCATGCCGCCATCGATCAATGCCTTCGCAATTGACGGAAGTGTCTTCACTCCCATGTACAACACGATCGTCCCGCCTGCCTGCGCGAGCGCTTTCCAGTTTGTTTGCGTGCTCGTCTTGCCGGGATCTTCGTGGCCAGTGACGAATGTCACGGAGGTTCCGAGCCCGCGATGCGTGACGGGAATTCCGGCATATGCAGGCGCCGCGATTCCGGCAGTGATTCCCGGCACGACCTCAAATGGAATTGACGACTCGCTGAGCGCCTGTGCCTCTTCGCTGCCACGGCCAAACACGAACGGATCGCCGCCCTTCAATCGCACGACCCGCTTTCCTTCTCGCGCGAGACGCACGAGCAGTTCGTTGATGTCGTCCTGCGGCACCGATTTAGAATCGCCACCACGCTTGCCGACAAAAAACAATTCCGGCAATCCCGTTTCGGCTGCCTCCGGTGGAAGCAGCGCCCGGTTCGCGAGTGCGTCGTAGACAATCGCGTCCGCTGAATCGACGAGCTTCTTTCCCCGAACGGTGATCAGCCCGGGGTCACCCGGACCTGCGCCAACGAGATAGACGACTCCAGGCCTGTCAGTCACGCCGCGCTTCTCTCGTCCGCGCCGCGCATCGCATCCGGATCGATCCCGGAATCGATACACCAATTTTCGTACGCCGAGGGAGAAATCTCCGAGGGCTTGATTTCACTGCGACCACCCCAAAAGACATTCGTGTACGACACAGGAATTCCGACGCTCGCGAGATGCGCATCGATCGCGTCCTTGTGGGCCAGCACGAGCGCCTTGTCGGTACCGTGAGCCACCGCCATGATGTTCACGTTTGCGAACTCCGGACCACCCTCACGCCAATACGCATGCGTCAGAATGTGGTGCCGACCCACTTCGCGGCCGGCCTCGATCTCGCGACCCTCGGGAACCCGCCAGTGGAATAGCGCATTGTATCGCGTCACTCGCGCGCCGGCCGCGGAAGGCTTCACATGCTCGAGAAATGTCGAGAAGCGTCCGATCACCTTTCGGTCGTTGAGCGATCGTGCAACCCGAAGGAATTCATCATCCAAAACACCTGCCTCGACCGCGCGTGCGCGCCACGGGTGAGGCAGGATCTCCGTTGCGGTGAACTCGCGCTTGAGCGGGCCAAGAACCTGCCAGTCGAGGTCGGACAGCTCGACGATGTTGGTATCGAGCACCGCACCAGGCTCGTCTGTCCTTGACCCCGGTTCCATCCCCTTCCGCCGAACGTGACCGACACCGAGGGCAAATAGCCGCTTCGCCGGCATGATGCGAAAGGCCTCCGCGCCAATCTTCGCCGCAAGCAGCTCGCAATGCTTTCGCATGGAGAATCCCTGCGGCACCTTCAACGTCGTCCATAACCGATACGCGGATCCTGGCGTGTCACCATCTGTCGACCGAATGACGACGTGTCCGGAAAACGGATCATCCTTCGCCATGTAGTCGAACGCCGCATCGACTCCTTCCGCCGGAACTTTCCACGCTATCAGCGCACCAGGCGCGAGATTTGTCGCCATCAGCGTTTGTCGAATGCGCCGAATAGTTCCGGATTCGAGCATTGCCCGAAGGCGTTCGATCACTGTCTCTTCACTGAACCCCGACAGCCGCGCGATCTCGGCAAATGGCTCGGCGTTGAACCCGGCGATGCGGTCCTCCGACACAGCGAGTATCGCCGCATTGACTGGATCGGCGATCTCGACCGGAACTGTATCGATGGTCACGGCTCCGACCGCGGCTGGCGCGACCGCAATTCTCGTCGCTTCAGCGCGAGCCGTAGCGAATAGAGGATGTAGATCAACGCCGCGACGCCATAGGCCGCGTGATAGTACACGGCGTTATCCGGCATGCGTCATTCCGTCGTTCTGCCCGTTGTCGCGCTCGACAGCGTAGCGGTATCTGGCGCGGAGCAGCGCAGTGTACAGAAGCGTGAAACTGGCGAACGCCAGCAGCAGCGTAACCAGCATCGCCTCGGGCAGCGACGGCGCGCTTGGCTTCATCAGAATCGGTCGCGGATGAAGCGTTCGGAAGAGATAGACGCTCAAGTGAATGAATGGAACGAGCAGCGCACCGAGAATCCCGAGGACCGCGCTGTACCGCGCGCGCATTTCCTTTTCCTCGACCGCACCGCGCAACACGATATACGCGACGTAAATGAACCACAGAAACAGGGTGAGCGTCAGCCGCGCATCCCACGTCCAGTATGCACCCCAGATCGGCTTTCCCCATAGCGGGCCGGTGATGAGCACCACGGTCGTGAATACAACTCCAACTTCAGCCGACGATTCCGCGATGCGATCGAGTCTCTCATCCTTGAGCCACAAGTAGATCAGGCTCGTGAGACCAACGAGCCCGAAGGCCATGAACGCGACCCACGCGGCCGGCGCATGAACGTATAAAATCTTTTGCGCCGGGCCCTGAGTTGCCTCGAGCGGCGTGAAAAAGATCGCGCGGATATATGTGACGATGACGGCAGCTATCGCCGCGAGCGACAGAGCAGTGGGTTTCATTCCTCGAGTGTGAACGGATAGGCAAGCGTGCATGCGACGACGAACACAATGTCGAATGCCAGCAGCAATTTAAGCCACGGCACGGCATCGCCAACCGGCCGGCCGCTCAGAAGCTTCGCCGTCGCCTGCGCCGCGGGAATTACGACAGGCACAAAAAACGGCAGCGACAGCATTGGCAGCAGCAGCTCAGCAAAGCGAGTGTTGACTGCCATCGCGCTGAAAAGCGTTCCCACAGTGACGAGTCCGATTGCCGCCAGCAGTGCGATTCCGGCAAGCGGCAGCGCAACGTCGCCAAGCGGCAACCCGTAGAAGAAACCAACGGCCGGAATCGCGACCGCCTGAACCACCGCAACAAACACGAGGTTCGCGATCGCCTTCCCGAGAAAAATCGACTCCCTTGCGACCGGCGACGAGAGCAGCCCGTCAATTCCACGGTCGGGCTGCTCCACCCCAAACGAGCGATGCATGCCGAGCAATCCCGAAAACGTGAAAATCACCCACAGCACCCCGGGCGCGAGATCGATCGCCGATACAGCCGATGAGTCCCAGGCAAAGAAAAAAATCACGATACCAAGAAGCGCAAAGACGAGAGCCGACAAAAACGCGCTCCG
The DNA here is from genome assembly GCA_038254845.1 of Gemmatimonadales bacterium. GTDB lineage: Bacteria > Gemmatimonadota > Gemmatimonadetes > Gemmatimonadales > Gemmatimonadaceae > UBA4720. Next base: position 36,700 of record JBBSFT010000010.1, read on the forward strand.
CGTTCTGAACTCGATCGCGAGATCCTTGCGCGCAATGAGCCACGCATCACTCAGCATGTCAGGCACCGGCAGCCACCAGGTTGCGGTAACGCTGCGCAAATGCCGACCGGTCGATGCTCGCGCGGTCATCGAGCAAAACGATCCTTCCGCCATCCATGATTCCCACCCGGGTGGCTAACGCGAGGCCTTCATCAATGTTGTGAGTGACGAGGATCACCGCCGCGCCGGATTGCGTTACATCGGCCAGCAGCTGCGAGAGGACCGAGGCGCCAACGACATCGAGTCCGGTGAACGGCTCATCCGCGAGAATGAGCCGCGGCTCATGCACCATCGCCCGCGCAACCGAGACGCGCTGCCTCATCCCTCGGCTCAATGACCTGACGGGGCTATCAGCGCGGTCGAGAATCCGCATGCGATCGAGCGCCCGCTCACTCGCCCCGCGAAAATCCGGAATGCGATAGAGTCTCGCCGCGAACTCGACGTTCTCGCGCGCAGTCAGCGCCTCGTAGAGAAGCGTGTGGTGCGAGATGACACCGACTCGCCGCCGAACCTCCGCCCCGCCCGGCAGCTTCACTCCGCCGATGGTTGCGCTCCCCGAAGTTGGCTTGAGCAAGCCCGCCAATATCCGAAGCAGCGTTGTCTTGCCTGCTCCGTTCGGCCCGAATAGCGCCAGTGTCTCGCCTGCACCAACACCGAGCGATATTCCATCCACGGCTCTGCGCCGGCCGAATGAACGGGTGAGATTTTCGGTGGCGACAGCAGAACCGCTAGCGGTTTCCATGAGCCGGAAAGGTGACACTCTGGCGCGTCACGTGCAAAACCGTAACGTTCGGCAAAACACGCTCACATACCCAATGACCGACATCGACGTTCTTCTGACAGAAAACCGGAAGTTCCTGCCTCCCCACGACTTCAGCGCCAATGCGCACGTCGCGACCAGCGACGTGTACGCCAGAGCGGCGGAAGATTCCGTGGCATACTGGGCTGAACAGGCGGCAGAGCTCGAGTGGATCACAAAGTGGGACAAGGTCCTCGAGTGGAATCCGCCGCACTGCCAATGGTTCACTGGCGGGAAGCTGAATGTGTCGGTGAACTGCGTGGACCGGCATGCGCGGAGCGAGAGAAAGCACGCGCCCGCAATCATCTGGGAAGGAGAGCCGGGCGACCAGCGCACGCTGACATACGCGACACTTCACGCCGAAGTCAACAAATTTGCGAGCGCCCTCAAATCGCTCGGCGTCAATCGCGGAGACCGCGTCGCCATCTACCTGCCGATGATTCCCGAAGCGGCGATCTCAATGCTCGCGTGCGCCCGCATCGGCGCGATCAATTCCGTCGTATTCGGCGGCTTCTCCCCCGACTCGCTTCGCGACCGCATCAATGACTCGGAATGCAAGGTGCTCATCACCGCGGACGGCGGATTCCGCCGCGGTCAGATCGTCCCCCTCAAGGCCAATTCGGATAAGGCGCTCGAGGAGACGCCGTCAATCGAGAAAGTTGTTGTCGTCAAGCGCGATCACGTCGCCGGCGAGGGAAGCGCCGGATCGAACATCGCCTGCGGCATGAATTCAGGGCGCGATGTCTGGTATCACGACATCGTCGAGAACGCTGCAGGCGAATGCGCGCCAGAGGTGATGGACGCCGAGGACGTGCTGTTTATCCTCTACACGTCGGGTACAACTGGCAAGCCGAAGGGAATCGTGCACACGACGGGCGGCTACCTCACCGGCGTGACGACCACCAGCAAGCTCGTCTTCGATCTCAAGGACGATGATGTGTTCTGGTGCACCGCCGACATCGGGTGGGTGACGGGCCATTCGTATCTCGTGTACGGACCTCTCTCGAACGGCGCATCGTGCGTCATGTACGAGGGAGCGCCGGACAGTCCGGGAAAGGACCGCTTCTGGGATATTTGCGAACGGCACAAGGTGACCATTCTCTACACCGCGCCGACCGCGATTCGCGCGTTCATGAAGTGGGGCGACGAGTTTCCCGCGCGCCACGACCTGTCATCGCTGAGGCTGCTCGGCTCGGTGGGCGAGCCGATCAATCCCGAGGCATGGATGTGGTACCGCGAGCACATCGGCGGAGATCGGTGCCCGATTGTCGATACGTGGTGGCAGACCGAAACGGGGGCAATTGTGATCTCACCACTACCCGGAGTGACTGCGACGAAGCCCGGGAGCGCGACAACGGCGCTGCCCGGATACACGGCCGAACTGCTGGATGACAACGCCAACGTGATTCCTGTTGGGGGCGGCCTCCTCGCGCTGACTAAGCCGTGGCCGTCGATTTTGCGCACGATCTGGGGCGATGACCAGCGGTACGTTGACACGTATTTCACCAAGTGGCCCGGCCGTCCCGATCTTTACTTCCCGGGAGACGGCGCCAAACGCGATGACGACGGCTATTTCTGGATCCTTGGCCGCGTAGACGACGTTCTCAACGTCGCCGGCCATCGCATTGGAACGATGGAGGTCGAGTCGGCGCTCGTGGAGCATCCGGCAGTGGCCGAAGCGGCGGTAGTTGGCCGGACGCATGAGCTGAAGGGCCAGGCTCTCGCGGCATTCGTCACGCTCCGCGATGGATTTGAACAGACGGCAGGCCTTCGTGAGGAGCTCCGGGCGTTCGTCGGCGAAAAGATTGGCGCGCTGGCGAAGCCGGACGACATCCTTTTTTCGGCTGACTTGCCGAAAACGCGCTCGGGAAAGATCATGCGTCGGCTTCTCCGGGACATCGCTGAGGGCAGGATCCTGGGCGACACGACAACGCTGGCCGATCCGGCGGTTGTCGCGAGCCTGAAGCAACAATACGAGTCGCAGGAGAGCTAGCGAACCGGGCCATTTCAACTTCAGCGAGCTGTCCTGGAGGCGGGGGGGTCTGCCGGATCGGCCCCTCCTCACGATGGTACAGCATGTGCCTTAGATTCTGATCAGCAGGGCTCAATCAACGGGGACGGTAAAATGCTAGGTGGTTTGTTTCCTGAATCGATTTTCGGCCGCAAGCTCAATCCAAACGCCGAGCGGCGTCTTCGTCTGTCTCAGGCGCGTGCGGAAGAGACGATCATTCGTGCGCACGTGGACAACGCGCTGATGTTCGTCGATACGCTGGCTGAGGATCTGTCATTCGACCGCGCGATCGACACATATGTGAGAGTGATGGGCATTCCAGAGCCTCTCGCAAGCACCGTTGCGACACGTGCGCTCGTAAGCCTTGGCCGTGACCTCGTGCCATTCCGGCGCCGCGCGCGTGAAGAAGGTCAGGAGGACGAGGAGATCAAGCCGCGTCTCCGTCTCGACGACGCGGCCGCCCGCCAGCGCTCGATCAAGCGGGCGTAGCTGTTATCGGGGGGTGGCCACTCGCTGTGGCTGCCCTGTGAACGCTGTCTGAAGGGTGTTGCCCAGGCCGCCCATCACCTTCGAGCCCCGGCAGTTACGCATTGCCATCCCTGGCGAATACTGCGCCAGTTGTGCTCAGCGCGCGGATGTGACCAAAGCCAACTATTCTGCCTCGTTGCCTGCTTTCGCGTGTTCCCGTGAAGACGATCTGAGATCGGCTACCGAAACCAGGAAGATCGATGTCACGATGATTGCGGAGATGACACACCACTGGCAGATCGCGTGGATCTGAAACAACTCGAGCCACGTCAGCCATACCGAAAAGAGCACGCCGGATCCCGCCATCGAGGCAAGCAACCACGACATGCCGACTGAATCGTCATAGCGCTCGCTCGTGCTCAGGATCGCCAGCGAGAACATCCCGACATAGAATGCGACGCCCCATCCGGCGACCGGAAGCCCGAGAAACGTCGCCCACCGGCTCGTGTTGACCGTTTCACAGGAACCGACGCTGCAACTCAGGTGGCCGATCATGCCGAGCTTGAACAGCAGGAGATACAGCGCGACGAAGATCCCGGCGAGCGAGAGCGTCGCCACGATCATGCGCTTCGTCATTTTTTTGTGGCTGAATCGACGATTGCCTTGAGGGCGTCGTAAGGGAGTGCTCCTGCGTACTGCTTCTCGCCGATGATAAGCGTCGGTGTCTGATTGATCTTTCTCCGCTCACCCTCGGCTGCGTTCGCCAGAATTCTTCCCTGGTGTTTGCGCGCATCGTAGCACGTTTCCCACACCTGCGTATTCAGGCCGATCTGTTCGGCGTATTTCTGAAAGAACGGCTTGGGGTTGTCGGTGGCCTGGGTGTTCCACTGGTCTTGCGCGCCGAAGAGTTTGTCGTGCATTTCCCAGAACTTCCCCTGGTCGGCGGCGCATGCGGCGGCGTTCGAAGCCGGGTGACTATTCTTGTGCTGTGGGAGCGGAAAGTCGTAGTACGTGAAGTTGGCGAGACCGACATCGATAATCCGCTTGCGGACATCCGGCTCGGTGACAGTAGCGAACTGGCCGCATCCGGGGCACTCGAAGTCGGCGAACTCAATAATCTTGACCGGGGCATCGGCCTTGCCAAGGAGATAGCCTTCGGCGGGGCCGACAGGCCCGGTCGGAATGGCAGCAGCCTGTCCAACCGCTGCATCGGGTTTGCGCATCATCGAGTACCCCAGTATGCTTGCGCCGACAAGCGCAACCGCTCCGAGCACATAGTAGAACTGCGTTGGCCGGGTTGATGCATTTCTGACCGTGTTGCGATTTCTGTTTTTTGTCTTGCCAGGCATTCTGCGAACCGCGTTGGAGTGTTCGAGGCCTCGCCGTTTCTCGACGAGGCCCTCTTTGCAACTGAAAAGCTAGGGGAGAGGAAGGGTTATGCAAGCTGATGTTCTTCGCGTTCCAGTTGGGCCGGGTGCGATGCACGTCGAACGATTCGGTCATGGCGGGACCGCCGTGATCCTTATCCACGGGTTCGCGACGTCGTCGTTTCTCTGGCGGAACGTCGCCCCGGCGATCACCGACGCCGGTCATACGGCGTACGCGATCGATCTCTTTGGCCATGGCGAGTCGGACCGTCCGTCGGACGCCGACTTTGGAATCGCGGCGCAGGCGGAGTATCTCGATGCCGCGATGACGGCGCTTCGCGTTGCGCGGGGAATCATCGTCGGTGTCGACATCGGCGGTGATGTGGCATTGCGGCTCGCCGCGACGAGAGCCGAGCGTGTCGAGAAGCTCGTGCTCATCAATACCCCGGTGTTCGACCAGATTCCGTCGCGAGACATCACGCAGATGCAGCGCAGCACGGCCAAGTTTGCCTTTCGGACGACTCGCGGAATTCTTGGCGCGGCTCCCCTTATCGAGGGCGTTCTCAAGGGTAGTGTGGCTGATCCGGCGCACATGCCGGTTAAGCTCATTGCGCGCTATCTGGCTCCGTTTGTCGGGAAGGATGGAGTGAACCACCTCCTCGCGCTGGCGAGTGCCATCAGCAGCGAAGACATGGACGATATCGATCTCAAATCGATCCACGTTCCGGCGCTGGTCGTGTGGGGGGAGCAGGATTCATGGCTCGACAACAAGCTCGCCGACCGGCTCGTAAACGAGCTGCCTGATGGGCGCATCGCGCGCATGCCTGGAGTGGGACGCCTCGTGCCGGAAGAGAATCCCGAGCATCTCAACGCGCTGGTGCTCGAGTTCATGCGTCGTCGCGCAGTCGCGTAGCACGCTATGAGAGCGGGCACTTTTCGATTAGATTCAGGTATCAACTATACACCCCATTACCCGGATTAATGAGCAAAGAGAAGCCTAGATACACGAGAAGCGCGCCGCCCGTCTCAACCCCGTTCGAAGAGGCGCGCGATGAGATGTTTCAGCACGTGATGAAGTGCGGCGTCATTGGGTCGGCGCCGGAAGATCAGAATGACTGGTTTGACGGCACGATGACGTACCTGGCGGAGCGGTATCACGAGCTCAGCCCGAAGCAGATCGCCGAGCTCAGAGTTCTGGGCGAGCGATTTTCTCAGCCGGCCAAGGTCAAGGCAGCAGTCTAGGCTCCTCGCGGAGCCGCCTGATGCGGAGCGTCCTCAACGCCGCTCCGCGACCGCCCGGCGGAGAATGATTCCAACTCTCGCGCCGCCCCCGAGTCCCGCTTCGACCGATGTCGTGAGCCCGTTTTGAATGGGGCCGTCTATTCCGGCAAACACGAGTAGATAGGCTTTCGTTCGTGCTGCTTGATCGAATCGACCCGTGAGCCCTGCGCCGCCGTAAGGAGCCCACCGGCTCTGCCGCACCGGATCGAGATGAAAACGGGCAAAGCCGTCAATGCGCGCAGATCTCCCGCCGCCCGCCCCCGCAGCGCCGACAATACCTAAACGCACATAGGTACCGACCGGAGTCGTCACACCGATCCCTGCCTGAATTGCCCGTCGCGCGGTAACGATGGCGTCAATCCGCCCTTCGACGTCGGTCTTCTGCGGCGGCGCGGCTTTCTGCTGAGCCATTCCCCGAGCCGGCAGTACTGTGACAATCGAAAATGACAAGAACAAAAAGATCAACGACTTTACCGCTGTTGACTTAGCTGTTGACTTTGCTGTTGTCGCTTCCCGAAATGCTGGAGAGGTCACGACGCGGCGGTGGATGCTCGCCGGGCCCGCTCGAGGGCAATCGTATAATCGGCAATCGAAATAATGGACAATGCCCCGATCGCGAGAATCAGCGGCTGCACGGCGTCGGGCCACTGAAGCACCGCGAACAACAGGGCGAGCTGAAACGCCGTGACCGTTTTCCCGAGCAAACGCGCCTGAAACGCGGACACCGAAAGTCCCGGAATGAATCGTGCCACTACAAAGCCAGCCGCGGTTGCGATATCGCGGGACAGGAAGACGAAATACTGGGGCTTCGTGAGTCGGCCATCGAACAGATAAGCGGACACGGCAGCTAGCACGAACACACGATCCGCAAACGGGTCGATGATCGCGCCCGCGACCGTCGAGCTGTTGCGTCGGCGAGCCAGCCACCCGTCCAGAAAGTCAGTCGTTGCAGCCGAAAGAATGAGCACGGTTCGCTGCCATGATCCGCCGATCACCACAAACGCCAGCGCAAGCAGGAGACGGGAAAGCGAAATGCTATTCGGAAGAGTGAAGATTCGGCCGCGCTCCATCAGCCAAAGCTAATGAGACCGGTTATGCTTGCCAGCATGTACAGCGAACTCTAGCTTGCCGACGTGCCAGCAGCCCTGAGCCGACTTCATTTTCTCGCCGCGCTTTACGTGTCGGCAGCGGTGGTCATGATCATGTGGGACGTTCTCGTCGCTGGCCGCGTGGCCCAGTTGCGCCGCGTTCCGCGATCATTCGCCGCCATCACCGCCTTCGCCGGCCTGTTGATCGTGCCGGCGCTCCTTGTCGCGTACGCATCCGCATCGATTCTCTACGGCCGCGCAATTCAGCCGGTCGCGTGGATCTGGCCGGTGACAACGGTTCTGTTCGCGCTCCAGGCGACCTATGCCCTCACTCGGCGTCTCGTGACGCCTCTTTTCGGCGTTCCGATCTTCGTCTTCAACCTCATCATTGCGATTGTCGCGCTGTCGAGATTCGGAATTTCACGGGGCTATATCCCTCCTGATTTCGGACTCGCCCTGTCCGCTGCTCAGGCGACAGCGCTCGGGTTCTTCTTCGGCGCACCGGCGCTGTGGGGCGCTGCCTACCTCCAGGTTCCCCTGATGTCGCCGTCACTCCCCGCCCGCTGGCGTTTCAGCAAGATCATCCGCGCCGGGATCGCTCTCTCCGCGGCAGCGATCGCCGGGTTGATCCTGCTCGAGATGCCCAATGCATTCAATACGGCGAAGAGTTATACGCGCTACTCGAAGGAGCAGCTCCAGGAGCATCCTGACGGGGATTTCGATATCGGCCTGAAGGTCCTGCCCGACCTTCGAGGCTCTCCTCCCCCGCTGGCACTCGATCGCGACATCTCGCTCGCCGATTCACTCGGCGTCGATGCGGTGTCGATCGTGATCGACCCGGAAGGTGCGAAGCTCGCATCGCTTGATTCAATCGCACGCATGGTTGACGATCGCCGCGCGGATAGCATCCTGATCATCGTTGCCCTCGGCTATCCGAAAGACGCCGAGCTTCGATTCAGGAAATCGCCGAGCGACTATACAAAGGAAAGAATCGCCGACATCGACCGCATTGCCCGGCGGCTGCGTCCCGACATCATCATTCCGGCCGTCGATCCCTATGACGCCGGTACGCGGGCCATTGGACGCCAGGAGCCCGACTACTGGATCAACTATATCACGCAAGCGGCGAAGATCGCGCACTTCGTGAATCGCCGAATCAGAGTCGGCGTTTCGGCATCGAGTTTCGGAAGTCGCGACAGCACGCTCTATCACTGGGCCGCGACCAAGGGCTCGCCCGTCGATGTCGTTGGTTTCTCGCTGATGCCCGGCTTCGATGGCGCGAAATCGCTGGACAACCACATGCGCGTCGCATCACGGTGGATGCACTCGCTCCCGGCGAACCCGAAACCCCACTGGGTGTTCGCCGCCGGCGGCTATCCGGTTGCCCACGGCGAGAAAAGCCAGGAGCTCGCGCTGCAGGGAGTGCTTGCCTGGGCAACTGCGCAGCCGCCGATCAAGGGTCTCGTGGTAAACGCGGCTGGCGATTACGACGTCCTGAGCGGTCTTCGTTCCGCCAATGGCCACTTCCGGCCGGCAGTCGCGGCCATCATCAGAGCTCAGAAGGGACTCGCGGAGAACTCACCGCGCTAATCGCTAAACGACCTTCCCGACCCCGCGAACAACGCCTTCGACATGGCGGCCGGAATCGAAGAAGCTGCGTGCAGCACTCTGAACATCGGCTGTCGTGACTGCCGAAATTCGAGCCTCGAATTCATCGAGCTCGCTGAGCCCTGACCCGAACATCCAGGCATCGAGCAGGTCACCGAGAATTGCCGCGCCGCTTTCCTGTCGAATGGCGTGTACCCCAAGCGTGTACTTCCGCGCTCGCTCCAGCTCCTCGCTCGTCACCGGCAGGTCGCGAAGCTTCTCGAATTCGGCGAGAAGGCCGCGCCGCGCAATTTCCTCCTTTTCGGGTGAGGTCGCGATGTAGGCGAGGAACATGCCCGCGAGCTGATGCTCGCTCGTGTACGCATGAACTGTGTACGCGAGCGATTGGCGATCGCGCAGCTCATCGAAGAAACGGCCGCCGAGACCGCTGGCAATCGTGGCGACAAGTTGCGTGGCGAACCGCCGCTCATCCGACCGCGACGGTCCGGGAAAGGCCAGGGCTAGCGCGGTCTGCGCCTTCTCGCGCGATTCCACCCGCATCACCGCGTCCGCAGGCCATGCCGGAGGTGACAGCGGCCTCGGCGGACACGGAACAAGCGCGCCGAAATCACGAGCCATCACACCGGCCACGTCGTCCGGAGCAACGTCGCCGACAATGCCGAGAACGAGAGGCGCCGACTGAAGGTGAT
>JBBSFT010000011.1:0-46037 GCA_038254845.1 Gemmatimonadales bacterium
AAGGCTGTCCACATTGATATGGATGAACGGCCTCAGCGAATCGCGGCGAGCGCGTGAGTTGCGGTCCCAGATCGGTGCGCCGAGCCGCGTAAGCTCGGTGTTGTAGGCCTTGAGCGAGTCGTGATCGACGGCTGGATGCCTCACTCCGATATGATCGTTGTGCGCGCCGATCGCAACGTACTCCTCCCGCAGAACAGGGTCGCTCCCCCGAAGGATTGCGACGACGTTACGCGCGGTTCCCGGAGGCCCGCTCGTAAACCGGCCTGCGGTCGAGTGAATTTCCTGAAAGTACGTAACGTCATCGCCCGCGGGCTCGAGACCCATTTTCTTCGCCGCGGCGGCAATGTATGCTGTCGCCATCATGTCACCGACAGTCCCGGCTTCCCTGCCCATCATCGAGTCATCGGCGTAGATGTAGAGACGCGTTCGGAGGTCGCCAGACGTGATCGCGGGAACGGTTCTTCCCGGCTCGAGCATCGTGTCACCGGCCTGCCGTTGCTGGCTTGCGCAGGCGTTCATGGCAACCGCGACGACGACAGCGATTGCGCGCGTAGAATGCGGGCTGTTCACCTGGTCTCTCCTGGCGTGCTTATCATTAACGAATGTCCGGGAAAAAGGCTGTCATTTTATTGAGCGGAGGTCTCGACTCCGCCACTGTGCTCGCCGCGGCAATCGCCGACGGGTATGCGATGCATGCGTTGAGCTTCAACTATGGTCAGCGTCACTCGGGCGAGGTCGCCGCAGCAAAAAAGATCGCCGCGCGTTACGGCGTAGTCCAGCATGTGATTGCCGAGATCGACCTCCGGGTGTTTGGTGGGTCGGCACTGACTTCAGCTGTGGCGGTGCCACGCGACCGTGACCTCGATGCGACCGATGAAGTGCCAATTACTTACGTCCCGGCTCGCAACACGATCTTCCTGTCGTATGCCGTCGCGCTGGCGGAGGTAATCGAAAGCACCGAGATCTTCATCGGCGTGAACGCGCTCGACTACAGTGGATACCCTGACTGTCGCCCGGAATTCATTCACGCATTCCAGAACATGGCGCGACTCGCGACGCGCGCCGGCACCGAGGCATCCTCGACCGGTGAACAGCTCACGATTCGAACTCCGCTGATTGCCATGACGAAGAACGAGATCATCGAGCTGGGCCTGTCACTTGGCGTGGACTATGGGATGACGACGAGTTGTTACGATCCCGACGCCGATGGCAACGCGTGCGGACATTGCGATGCATGTCAGCTTCGACTCCGTGGTTTCGCGCAGTCCGGCATCGCTGATCCGGCGGTGTACGCGGATGGTGGGCGCGCGTGACCTACACCGTGAAGGAGATTTTCTACACGCTGCAGGGGGAAGGCGCGAATGCCGGGAAGGCGGCCGTGTTCTGCCGATTCAGCGGCTGCAACCTGTGGTCGGGACGCGAGGAGGATCGCTCGCGAGCCGTGTGTCAGTTCTGCGACACTGATTTTGTTGGAGTGGGGCCTGATGGCGGTCGGTTCGCGACGCCTGCGTCGCTTGCGGCAGCAATCGCGCGCGCCTGGCGCGGACAATCTGATGGCGAGCGCTTCGTCGTTTGCACGGGCGGGGAGCCGCTGCTACAGATCGACGACAATCTTGTCGATGCAATCCACGCGGCAGGTTTCACGATGGCTGTGGAGACGAACGGCACCCGTGCCGCACCGCGCGGAATAGACTGGATCTGCGTCAGTCCCAAAGCCGGTGCACCGCTCGCGCAGAAATCGGGAAGCGAGCTGAAGCTCGTGTTTCCGCAGCCGGGCGCGTCGCCACCGCAGTTCGAGGCGTTGTCATTCGAGAACTTCTTTCTTCAGCCGATGGACGGGCCTGATGTCGCCGAGAATACTCGACAAGCGATCGAGTACTGCATGCTTCATCCGCGGTGGAGACTCAGTTTGCAGACGCACAAGCAGCTTGGTATCCGGTAGCTGCTGGCGGTCGGTTGACAATCTCAACCGCGGAGATCGCGGTACGGTTCTTATCGGTAGGTTATCCCGGAACAGCCTTCAGGCCGCGGGGGTTATGTCGCCCGCATCACGCGAAATTTTGCCGTCGCAATCTGAAAGATTCCGAACGCAATGAGACCGATCGCGACGATGCCGAAGATGAATCCGCCCTTCGGCTGTCGCGCGATTGCGTCGAGTGACTGCTCGAGCCCTCCGACCCGCGACGGATTGTAGGTCCAGCCGGCTCGCACGAGCAGAATTCCGATCATCCCGAACACAACCGCGCGAGCAGTAATGCCAAACTTTCCGAGACGCTCCACCCACGTCGTCATTGCCGCGCTCGCCGCTGACAGGTCGAGCCGCTTGAGAAACTTGCCCGATACCGCGCGATAGACCTGATAGCACGCGTAACCGATCACGCCGAGTCCGATCAGGACAACGAGCCAGCGGCCACCGTGCATGGCCATCACGCGATCAGTCATGCTTCGTGTCTGGTTACCGCTCGAAGCGTGATTCGATCTCAGGAACCGGAGAGTCCAGATAGCAAGCGACGCATACGCAAGACCACTGAATGCCTCGCCGGCTCGCAACGCGAGACTTCCGGCCTTGTCGCCGCGTCGCTCCGAGTCGCTCATCGCGCTCACGATTCTCCACGCCGCGTAGCCGAACAGTCCGATAATGATCACGACGAGAGCCAGTTTTCCGAACGGCCCGTCGCCAATTGTTCGAATGGCACCCTTGCTGTCGGTGGTCCGACCTCCTTTCCCGAAAGCTGCCTCAGTCGCGAGAAAACCGACGACGATGTAAACCATTCCCTTTGCGACATAACCGAGACGCCCGAGCCTGACGAGCCAGGGCGCCCCACTCCGAATCGCCGCTGTCGCTGCGGAGGCCGGTTCAGTTGCCGACGCAGACTTGCTCATACCATCGGCGGATCGGTCTCGCGCTCGGGATGACGGTGCATGGCCATGGCGTTGATGAAGTTGGTTCCGGTCTTCGACCCGTACGAACCGACGACGAGAAGGCCCGCATCGGTCGGAGCGTCCTTGCCGCCTTGAGAAATCCCGGCTTTGGCCAGCAGCATGCGCGATGCGCCGAGCGCGAGGATTGTCTTTCCGTGCCGGTATTGGTTGGTGAGAAATTCCATCGTGTGGGCGTCACGGGCAAGCGCCTGTACTCCGGCTTCGCCACCGGGCAACACAAGCGCATCGAACACCACCGGGCCCGAGTTCTCCATGGATGCGTCAGCTTCGATCGTCCCTTTTCCCGCCGTGGAAAACGTGCCGAGTCGCGATCCGACAAAGAGGGGAACGGCGCCAGCCTTCGTCAGCGCGGCGTGAAGTGAAGTGAGGGAATCGCCATCGACTCCGTTTGCCACGAGGATCGCTACTTTGCGCGTGCGAACTCCGGTTTCTCCAGGCAACGCCGTCAATGACAGCGCGGGAGACGACGTCACTTCGGGAGTGAACTCGAGATCTGTCGCTCGCGGAAGCGGATCGGGCAGATCGATGCCAAGCCCCTCGGCCACTTGCGCTGCCAGATCTTCATCGACGTTGCGAAGTGATGCGACCATCCGCTCGCGAATCGCCGGCACGGTCAGTTTGCTCAGCTCGAAGCGAAAACCGCCGACGATGTGTTTCTTTTCCCAGTCCGTCTGGCTGTTGTAAAAGAGCGTCGCCTGCGCATAGTGCTCAGCGAATTTTTCCGGCTTGCCGCGAAGTTTGTCTTCCTTAACCGGTTCCGGAAACGAGACAAACCCTGTCGAGCCGGCCTGGAATGGGCAGCCGCCGGCAAGAGAGTTTGGCTCGTACGCGACTCGGCCGCGCGCGATCGCCTGACGGTGAAGACCATCGCGCTGATTGTTGTGAACGCCAGCGAGTGGTGCGTTAATGGGGATCTCGTGGAAATTCGCACCACCGAGCCGCGAGATCTGCGTGTCCACGTAGGAATGAATGCGTCCGGCGAGAAGTGGATCGTTGGAGAAATCGATTCCCGGGACGACATGGGCGGTGCAGAACGCAACCTGCTCAGTCTCCGCGAAGAAGTTGTCGGGATTGCGATCGAGAACCATCCGACCGACGGGTGTGACGGGCACGAGCTCTTCGGGAATGATCTTCGTCGCATCGAGAATGTCGAAGCTGAAGCTCTCCGCCTGCTCGGCGGTGAAAATCTGAAGGCCCATTTCCCATTCGGGATATTCACCCGCTTCGATCGCTTCCCACAGGTCGCGGCGATGGAAATCCGCATCGGCACCGGCAAGTTTCACTGCTTCGTCCCAGACGAGAGAGTGCGTTCCCTGCTTCGGCTTCCAGTGGAACTTCACGAACACCGATTCGCCCGCGTCGTTGACGAGCCGGTAACTGTGAACACCGAAGCCCTGCATCATGCGATAGCTGCGGGGGATCGCGCGATCCGACATGACCCACATCATCACGTGCGTCGATTCCGGCATTAGCGAGATGAAATCCCAGAACGTATCGTGCGCCGATGCCGCCTGGGGAATGGCATTGTTCGGCTCCGGCTTCACGGCGTGAATGAGGTCGGGAAACTTCATCGCATCCTGGATGAAGAAGACCGGAATGTTGTTGCCGACGAGGTCCCAGTTGCCTTCGTCAGTGTAGAACTTGACAGCAAATCCGCGGATGTCACGAGCTGTGTCAACGGAGCCGCGCTCGCCCGCGACGGTCGAGAACCGGACGAACACGGGAGTGCGCTTGCCTGCGGCGGCGAATGGTGCGGCGCGGGTGTGTTCCGTGAGAGGCTCGTAGCATTCGAAGTAACCGTGAGCGCCGGAGCCTCGCGCGTGGACGATTCGCTCGGGGATTCTTTCGTGATCGAAGTGAGTGATCTTCTCGCGGAGGATGAAGTCCTCGAGAAGGGTTGGACCGCGCAGGCCGGCTTTCAGCGAGTTCTGATTGTCACCGACCGCGACACCCTGATTGGTGGTGAGAGTCTTTCCGGTGTTATCGACGCGCACACGGTCGAGAGGTCCGGTCAGCGGGTTGACTCCTTCAGGCGAGTCTCCGCTGCCCGTCTTGTCAGACGCGTTCATCTCGCTCACTGTGCTCGACCCCACCATGGGAGATGCTGCGTCGACGGCGAATCCCGCTGGCGGGGAGACCGCGTTGTCACGTCCGAACTCTCCCGGCTTGTTGGTATTGAATGGCACCGACGCGGCAAGGTCCTGTGTGTCTGCCGCTTTCACCGCAAGCACGTCATCGCGAGATGGTGCCGACGGGTTTGATGGCGCACTGAATGTGTTGCGACTTGCCGATTTCGCGGCATCGGTCTTCTTCGGCGGGTTCGTCTTGCGCCCGGAGGCGGCCGACTTCGACGTCGGAGCTTTCTTTTTTGGCATTGGGGAGATGGGCGGGGGTTAGTCTGACTGCTTTCGCATAGGCATAAAGCGGGCTAAGCCGATTGAAGCACTCGGAGTTGGCTTACGGCCATGACTCGCGGTTGCCGAGTGCCCCCGACGGTTTTTTTCGACCTTTGATCGGAGCGAACAGCCAGCTACTCGCGCGTGGACCAGATCGTGCGGAATCCGCCCGCTGTCGACAGTACGACGGCGATGCCCGACGTGGGTGTCACGGAGAACCACGGGAGAGATGTAGCGGCTTACCTGTACACACTGAGATAATATTGGGATTCACAAGGAGCTGATGAACAGCGAAGGACAGAAAGCTCACCACGAGGACGACCAGCTCAAGCCCGAACTCGACGCCAGTGGCGAGAAGAAAGTCGAAGAGGAAGAGGCTCCAAACGCCACTATCACGTTTGAAGTAATACGGCGCGATGGTGAGTGGGAGCTCGGCCGGCCTGCTTCTGCACTATTCTGGTCCGCGCTCGCCGGCGGCATGTCGATGGGGTTCTCCTTCGTAGCCGAAGCATTGCTGCGTTCGCATCTTCCAGACGCCGAATGGACACCGCTGCTCACAAAGCTGGGATACCCGGTCGGTTTTCTGATTATTTCGCTCGGCAGCCAGCAGTTGTTTACAGAAAACACGATTACTCCGATTGTGCCGCTCCTCGTGAAACGAACGGGCGAAATGTTCCGGCGGGTGTTGCTGCTATGGGCGGTCGTTCTCGTCGGAAATCTTGTTGGAGCCCTCGCCTTTGCAACATTCGTTGGACTTACTGATGCGTTCGAGCCGGGCGTTCGTGCCGCTTTCGCAGCGATCGGTCACGAGGCACTGCGCGGCGGGTTTGCCACCACACTGGTCCGCGGGGTTTTCGCCGGGTGGCTCATTGCGCTCCTGATGTGGATGCTTCCTTCGGCCGCAGGGCAACAGGTGGGTACAATTGTGCTCATGACCTATCTGGTTGGGCTGGGCGGACTTAGTCACGTCATCGCTGGCTCGGTGGCGGTTCTTTATCTTGTCGTGACGGGGCAGGTCCCGATCGCAACCTATCTAGAGGGATTTTTGATTCCGGCGCTGCTCGGCAACGTTATCGGCGGCTTGACGCTTGTGACATGGTTGAATCATGCGCAGGTAGCTTCTGGCGGCGGTCAAAAGAAGTGATCGATGCCTGCAGAAACCGATTATTCGCTCTCTTCCTTTGTTTGTCGCCAGTTATCCTGAAGGCGCAGCAGGATAGCGCGGCGAGACTCGATCCAGTCATCGTGACTGTGACCCGGGACAAGGGACAGTCCGTTCTTCGGTCCCCGTTTGCCTTGAGCGTAGTTCACCCCGACAGCGCGCGTCCCGGCCAGAAGCACACATCGATCGACGAGACGCTCGCAATGGTGCCCGGACTCTCGGTGACGAACAGAAACAATCCTTCGCAGGACCCGCGTCTTTCAATTCGCGGCTTCGGCTCGCGCTCTGCGTTTGGCGTTCGCGGGGTTCGCGTGCTGCGTGACGGGATGCCTCTCACGCTTGCCGATGGACAGACGCCGCTCGACTATCTCAGTCTCGAGTCTGTCGGACGAGTGGAGGTCATGCGCGGCGCCGCATCGGCTCTTTACGGCAACGCGAGCGGCGGCGTCATCGACCTCCAATCTGCATCGCCGCCATTTCCCTTTGCGGGCAAAATTACGCAATTGCTCGGCGACAGCAGGTTTGCCAGGAGTGCGGTCGCGGCAGCCGGAAGCGGCACGAGAGGCTTTTATCAGGGAGACGCAGCGTTTTCAAGAAGTGACGGCACGCGGGCGCACTCGCGCCAGCGCGCAACGACAGGTTTTGGGCGCACAGGTGTCGCTGTCGCCGGGACGAATCTCGCGCTTACGGTTCTTGTACTGAGCAATCCTCTCGCAGAAAACCCGGGCCCTCTCACCGTCGGTGAAATACGCCTCGATCCCGCTGCGGCCGACGCGCTTTCGGTGCGACGTAACGCACGAAAGGCGGCGAAACAAATTCAGGTCGGTCTCTCGGCGACGCGGACGCTCGGCACCGGAGAGGCCCAGCTCGCAGTATTCGAGGGAGCGAGATCGCTCGACAACCCTCTCACCTTCGCAATCGTCGAGATCGGACGTCACACCTACGGTGCCTCGGCGCGGCTCTTACAGAATGTCTCCGCGATAGGCACGCGGCATCGTCTTGTCATCGGTACAGACCTCCAGTCGCAGAATGACCTGCGGCGCAATTACGCAACTTGCGCGGATACAGTACCGCTCAAACTGCCAACCGCGAGGTGCCCATCGCTAGCGAGTGAGCGCGGGATCGTGACGCTCGACCAACGTGAGCTCGTCTCCAGTGCTGGTGCGTACATCAGCGACGACATCGCAATCGGCGCGAAATTGGGACTGACGGCCGGAGTAAGAGCGGATGACGTCCGCTTCGAAGTGCAGGACAGGCTTATCGCTGGTTCCAATCCTGATGATTCCGGGAAGCGCAGTCTCGCTGCGGTAAGTCCGGTTGTTGGCGCCGTGCTGCAGATCGCACCGAGTCATTCCGTGTATGCAAATGTTGCAAGCGCATTCGAGACACCGACAGCGACTGAGCTTGGCAACCATCCAGACGGAAGTGCCGGCATCAACCAGGAGTTGAACCCGCAGCGGTCAACGACCGGGGAGATGGGCGTCAAGGGTTTTTTCGGAGCTCTTCTCAATTATGATATTGCGGCGTATTCGGCGAGAGTGCGGGACGAGCTCGTGCCGTTCGAGATTCCTGGAAGCAACGGGCGCCGTTATTTCCGGAACGCCGGTCGCACGCGACGTCGCGGGGCGGAAGCGGGCGGCCAGTTGAATATCGGGCTGTTGTCGTTCATGGGTGCGTACACGTTTTCTGCGTTTCATTTCGATACGTACCGGACCGGCGCGCTCGTTTACGATGGTAATGCAATTCCCGGTGTACCGCGCAATCGATGGCAGGCAGCTGTGAGGGCAAACAGCGCGCGCGGTTTCGTTGTCGTCGAGAGCGAGGGAGCCGGAAGAGTGTTTCTCGATGACGCGAATTCAGGTTCAGGGCCGGGCTACGTAACCTCCAACATTCGCACCGGCAGCAGTGTTGCGCTGTGGCGCTCGCGAGTCTCGGTTTCTGGCGGAATTCAGAACGTGTTTGACCGGCATTACGCGGCGTCGATTGCGGTGAACGCCGCGCGCGGAAAATTCTTCGAGCCCGCGTCGACGCGCACCGCCTTCGTCAGCGTTTCGCTCGGCAGTTCGTTGATACCCCAGTAACGGGGGGCGCCTCTCGACCGTCGCCTTTTCCTCTTCCGTATGCGACTGGTGCGAGCCGCCCGAGCTTCCGCTCGCTCCACCGGATCCGCCTCGCGAGTCTCGATTGATTGCCGACGACCGTGCTCCGGTACGAACTCTGCGTTCAGTTGTAACGTTGCAGCCATCACACGAGCCGGAGGTAGACACATGAGCACGAAGACCACGTGGGAACCGCACACCCGGCACGGCAAGCTGAGCAGCGAGGATCGAGACAAGCTGCCTGACAACGCCTTTGCGTTTTCCAAGCAGCGCAAGGAGCCGATCACCGATGCGTCGCACGTGAAAGCCGCGCTCGCCCGGTTCGATCAGGTCGAGGGTGTGTCGGATGCAGACAGGGACCAGGCGTTCGCCAATATCCAGAAGGCGGCCAGGCACTACGACATCAATATCGACGAGACGAGTTGGCACGAACTCGGCAAGAAGCCGCACACCAGGAATCCGGCGCACGACTGATGACCCGCTGCGGACGGTGCGGCGAAAGCGTCGGAACACCCCCGAGCATTTCGCTCCTGGGGATGGCGATTAGTCGCGTTGAACGTCTACCGGATACGTACTCTCGCCAAGCCGTTTCTCGGAATCTGAAAAACAAAAAACGGCGAGGTTTCCGCTTCGCTCCAGGAACGCACGATTATCACGACAGTCTGAAACGGCGACAAGTTCCTGTTACCTCGCTTTCCCATCAGTCGAACTGCCAGCACGGTAAGCGTGTATAGCGCCGGATGCGAAATATTATTTCCAGGAAGTACAGCGGCGGCTCGGTCCCCAGGAACATTCGGTGCCAGTCGAAAGGCGTTACGGGATCCAATCTCAGCCTCCTTAATTCTAAAGGCGCTGACGCTCGACTTCATTGGAGCGTAGCTCGCTCTCTAACCTAAACGAGGCGTTCACGAACTGAAGGCCTCGATGTACTTGACCCCGGAACCGGTGTTGAACAAAACGACACGCTCGTCGAGCTGAACCTCACCGCGCTCGATCAACGTCCGCAATGCCGGCAGACACGCACCGCCTTCGGGCGCCGCGAACACGCCCTCGCTCGCCCCAATCTCCCTCACGGCCGCGATCAACGCCGCATCCGATACCGCGATGGCCGAGCCGCCGGATGCCCTGATCGCATCGAGAATCAGAAAATCACCAATCGCCTTCGGCACACGCAGCCCGGACGCAACCGTTGCGGCATTTGGAAACATCTCGGCAAACCGCTCGCCCTTCTCGAACGCAGTCACGATCGGGGCGCAGCCTTCGGATTGCACCGTCACCATCCGCGGCCGGTCCGCACCGATCCAGCCCATCTCTTCCATCTCATCGAACGCCTTCCACATTCCGATCAAGCCCGTTCCGCCGCCTGTCGGATAGATGATGACATCGGGCAGCGACCAGTCGAGTGCTTCCGCCAACTCATAGCCAAGCGTCTTCTTCCCCTCAGCACGGTAGGGCTCGTTCAACGTCGAGACATCGAACCAGCCCTCCGCATCCTTTCGTCTTGCGACCTCGGCGCCGCAGTCGGTGATCAGCCCGTCGATCAATGTCACGTGAGCGCCGAGCTCGATGCATTCAACCACGTTTGCGCGCGGTGTGTCGCGCGGCATGAAGAGATGCGTCTCCATCCCCGCGCGCGATGCATATGCGGCGAGCGCGCCTGCTGCATTTCCCGCCGACGGCGCGGCCACCTTAGTCACGCCGAGCTCCTTCGCCATCGACACGGCGGCGGACATTCCGCGCGCCTTGAAGCTCCCCGTCGGATTGAGCGATTCTTCCTTGATGTAGAGCTCGCTCATGCCGAGCGAGTCGCCGAGTCGCTTGGCGTGAAGCAGAGGCGTCCATCCTTCGCCGAGGGTGACGATGTTGTCGTCGGAGTCAACCGGGAGGACCTCGCGATAGCGCCACATGCTGGCGACGCGTGACGCGAGTGCCTCGCGGGTGAGCGACTGCGCCGCGCGCGCGAGATCATAGCGAACCAGCAGCGGCTTCCCGCACTTCTCGCAGAGGTTATGCAGCTTGCCGGCGGCATACTGGGCGCTGCACGCAGCGCATTCGAGATGGGTGACGTTGCTCATGGCGACCGCTAAGTTACGCCATCGCGCACGCATTTGTCGCCTCTGTCGCGTCATCGTCTCGTACTCGTAATGATCAGCGACTCCATCCGCCTCGTTCTCGCCACGCTCGGCATTGCCCTCGTCACGATTGTCCTTGATCGTCGGGCTCGCCGCTAGTGTATGCCGGTCACGTTGGCATTGCGCTGGGAGCGAAGGGAATCCGCCGCACGGTGCCGCTTTGGGTGCTCGTCATCGCCAGCCAGTTGCCGGACTGGACGGATGCAGTCACATGTCTCGCCGGGATCACGAACGCCACGCCAGGAATGTGGTCACATTCATTTCCGGCAATCGGAATTCTGAGCGTCGGCGCGGTGGTCGCGTATATGGCCGCAACCCGCGACGTGTCCGGGTCTGCGTTCGTGGCGGCGATGGTCGTATCGCATGCGCTGGCCGATTACATCACCGGAATCAAGCCGACATGGAGCGGCGGCCCGATGATCGGGCTTCAGCTTTACCGCCACCCGGCAATTGATTTCGCGGTCGAGGCAGTCGTGATCGTCGTCGGATGGCTTCTCTATCAAGCGTCGTTTCCTCGCGAGAAGAGGTCGTCGCCAGGCATATTCGCGATGGTCGGCGTGCTCATTGCCCTCCAGCTTGCGGTCGATATCGTATTTTCGATGTCGAAAAGTCTCAGGAAATGCTGATCGCGCCGCCCGGTGCGTGACGCTCTCGATCTTCAACTATCCGACCATTCCATGGCAACCGATCAATATCACGAGCCGCCCGAAGAACTTTCCGACAAGACGCGCACGCTGGCCCGCGTCCTCACGGGACTCATCGAAGAGTGCGAGGCCATCAACTGGTACGAGCAGCGCATTTCTGTCGAGAAGGACAAGCAGGCGAAGGCGATCATGCAGAACGCGCAGAAGGAAGAGTTCAAGCACTTCGGCATGGGACTCGAGTTCGTCATCCGGCAGCTTCCCGACTTTGGTGAGACTCTGAAAGGAATTCTGTTCCAGAAGGGGGACATCGTGGAGCTCGGCGAGGAAGCGGAGGAGGCCGTTGACTGATTCGCTGCCATCGCGCGAGGATGCGCTCGCCATTGTTCACGAGTACACCGCGAGCGAGTCGCTTCGAAACCACATGCTTTCAGTCGAGGCCGCGATGCGCGCATATGCGCAGCGGTTTGGTGAGGATCCCAAGCGGTGGGGCCTCGCCGGCCTCGTTCACGACTTCGACTACGAGCGGTTCCCGAACGAGTCACACTCGGCGACCGAGGAGCATCCGGCGGAGGGGGTCAGGATCCTTCGCGAGAAAGGGTTTCCTGAAGACATCCTCACCGCAATCCTCGGCCACGCGAATTACAGCGGTGTGCTGCGGGAAAGCACCATGGCAAAAGCATTGTTTGCCGTCGACGAGCTGACCGGCCTGATCACGGCAACCGCACTCGTGAGACCGAGCCGGAGCGTCATGGAAGTCGAGGCGAAGTCAGTGAGAAAGAAGATGAAGGACAAGGCGTTCGCGCGGGGCGTGAGCCGCGACGATGTGATCAACGGAGCGGCTGATCTCGGTGTCGATCTCGACGAGCACATCGCGTTCGTGATTGCTGCGATGCAGGCGGTTGCGCCGTCGCTCGGATTGGCCGGGACGTAACGTCCCGCTCAGTCCATCACGAATTCGCGGCGGAACGCAACGTCGAACGAGAACGTCTTGCGCTTGGTCTTGGCTTCCATCACGCCGGCAATCCGCTCGAGTCGCGCCGGGATCTCCATGATCTTTTCCTGCGCCTTGCGGCCGGCATCGTTCAACCCGTCGAGCTTGTCGATCGCCCAGAACTTGATCTGCTCCTCGACGATCTTGAGATAATCGCGCGGGCCGTAGATGCCCGCTCGTCTGACGACGTCAGCGAGCTCGCGAAAGTGCGGCATGTTCACGCCCGGCATGTCGATCGCCGGCATCACCTTCGCCGCCGACACGAGCGCCTGACTCGGATCGCGCGCCAGTACTTCCTTGAAAACCGTGCGATAAAACGTGTAATGGCGCGCCTCCTCCTTCGCCACGTTCGCGAGCACCTCGCCGATCAGCGGCTCGAACTCCGACGCCTGCTTGCCAGTATTCGAATGCGATACCTGCGTCGCCCGCTCCTGAAGGGACGTGTACACGAACACGCGATAAGGATCGCGATCCCAGTCCGGAGCGAACCCGGCGCGGAGATAATCGAACTGCATCTTCTCGATCACCACGCGGTCGAAGACCTGCGCGTCCCTCGTGTAATCGTGCAGAATGAGGCCGTGCCTGTCTTCTTCGGCCGTCCACAGATTCGTCCAGTGCTGCCAATGGCTCTCGTTGCCGAGGTAGACGGCGAGAATCCGGTGGAAGTGAGGAAGCCCTTCTTCGGTGAGGAGGTTCAGCGCCAGCGCCACCCGCGCCGACGGGCTGATGCCCCGCGCCCGCTTTCTCAGCTCCCTGATATGATGATCCGGGTCGGTGTCCGGCGCGGCATCGAGAATCTCCGAAGGAAACCAGAGCACGCGCTTCGCCTCATGCTGAACCATCAGCTCGGCGACAACATCCTCGAGGTCGGCGAGAACTTCGATCTTCGACAGCATTTCGGCGTCCGCGGTATTCAAGGTCACGTCGGATTCATGGGCTCGGGTTCAGGTACAAACTGCCGGATGTCAATGACGAAAAACAGCCACCGGTAACATATCATGCATCGAGCGGGCCGCATCAGACGCCCAGACAAAATATCAGGAGCTCCGCGCCGGCACATATGTTTCGCCCGCCTTCGCGGCAAGACTCCTCAGGTACTTGCCAATAATCAAACCGTGTGACACATCACGTACTTCGACACAAACCGGAATATCGGATTGTACACTTCTCTGTTTTCCGTGATGGTGATACGGCTGCCAGTGCCGTCCGGTTCTATTCGATAGTCCCGGCTCCCGCCGAACGGAATTCCCGTATTGGTGATGCGCGTCACGAAATGCGACGGCGCGTCTGTCGTCGGAGTTCGGAAGCCACTTCATCCCGCGTCCGGCCTCAGACGATCGGCGCAGACTCCGCCGCAAGCTCCGTGAGCTCGGCGATTGTCCGCGCAATCTGCTTCCGATGACGCTCTTCATGCTGCGCCACGAACAGGGCCCACTGATAAAGATCGATCTCGCCGAGAATGCGGTGCGGGCGCTTCACCTGGACCAGATCGAGCTGGTCCGCGGCAACGAGCGCTTCGCGAAGCCGAACCCTCGATGCCGCGAGTGTCGCGAGCGATTCGGCCACCCGCTTGTCGGTGGGCGGCGCAACGCTGGACGGAGCATCCATCTTCCTGACAACCTCAGTCAGTGCATACCGATCGAGACTGCCCAACACCGAATCGTCCGACGTTGGAGCACCGACACCGTTCGACCGTCCCCACTCGATCCCGTGACAGACAAGCCGCGCCACTCCCGGCTCGACCATCGCCAGATGCGCGACGTTCTCTTCGACCGACCAGCAATCGGCCCGCGGCTTCATCGCCGCAAACGCCGGGTTGATCGACGAAACCTCCGCTACCAGTCGGTCGCGTGTCTCGTCCATGTAAACCAGAAGCTCAGCCAGTCGCTGCTGCATCACTTGCTCGCTGTTCGATGATTGAAAGAATCTCTGACATCACCGTCTCCCCCTTATCGCGTGCGTACCAGGTGCGTATATGACGATACCGGTCGGGCTTCGGTAGCGCGAGACCCTCGCTGACGACCCAGGCCTGAAGCGCCCGCGGCCGAGGACCCCACCACCCGACCTCGTGAAAGTCCGCATCGTACACAATCACTACCGGAATTGACTTCGATGAACCGCTCAGATGGGCGTTCATCAAATCGGGATTCTTGTCCCGCGACAGGATTCGAAGATCGAGTCCCGGGTGCGCCTCCGCCAGCCGTGCAACGTGAGGAAGGATGTTCACCGAGTCTCCACACCAGTCCTCGTTGAGGACGAGCAGCTTCCATTCTCCTCTCAAACCTTTGAGCCTCTCCTGAATCGCCGGAGAAACTGCCGCTCTCTTGTAGATAGCGTCCCACAACACGGAATTGTCCTTCGGGCGGCGCAGCACTTCGGAAAACGAACATCCCGCCGTGAACCGATCGCGCCCCAGGAGCGCGGCGACATTATCCACGCCGCATGTCCACATGCCAGATCCCGTCCTCCAGAAATGGCTCGGTCACGCGTCTGAATCCGAAGCCTTCATAAAATCGCTCGAGGTACATCTGCGCGGCGATGCGGATTTCACTTCCCCACCGTTTTTCCTCGATGAGCCGAATTCCTTCGTTCATGATCGCCTGGCCAACGCCAGACCCTCTCGCATCCGGGTGGCTCACGACTCTTCCAATGGAAGGCTCTGCGTATTTAACATGGGGCGGAAACAGCCTCGCGTAGCCGACGAGACGCTGCCAGCCATCTCCCTTTTTCCACCCCAGCAGGTGGTGTGCCCTGGGGTCGAGCCCGTCAGCGTCGAGATACGCGCAGTTCTGTTCCACCACGAATACGCGTTGGCGCAAGGCCATCGCGGCGTAGAGATCATCCGGCGAAAGATCCTCAAAGGCGCTGCATTGCCAGATGACGGCAGGAGCAGGCGGGGCAGTTGGCTGAGTCATTTTCACCTGTTAATTGGCGACAAGCGCTGAATATACGCGGCAGCGAGTCGAGGGACTTACCCGCACGCCTCACGAAGCGAATATTCCTGACTTCAATCGGCCACCACAACAACAATGTTACGAGTGAATTGATGCGCGTTGTCTCCCGGCTTCTGACGATTGCCGCGCCGCTCGTCGGTCGCGACAGGGAGATGTCGCTCATCGCGACAGTCCTCCGCGACTCCCGTGACGGTTCGGGAAGTACGCTCATCGTTTCGGGAGAAGGAGGAGTCGGCAAGACACGACTTCTCGCCGAAGCGGCATCGCGCGCACGAAGTGACGGATGGAATGTCGTCATCGGACGCTCCTACGCAGTCGAAACAGGAATCCCGTACGCGTTATTCTCCGATGCGTTGCTGCCGTCAATCCGGAGTCTCGACGCCGGTGCGCTCGCGGTTCTCACTCGCGGCGGCGCAGCCGAGCTCGCGTATCTCTTCCCCGCCCTTGGCTCGTCCGGCGATCGGGAGCGAGCAGCAACGGGAATGGATGCGTCGGACTTCAAGGCGCGTCTTCTCTGGAATTTCACCCAGTTCCTGGGCCGTCTCGCCGACAGACAACCGCTCTGTCTCATTCTCGAAAATCTCCAATGGGCGGATGCGTCGTCGCTCGAGCTGCTGCATTTCGTTGCGAGACAGGTGACATCGCACCCGATCGCGTTGCTCGTCTCATACAACGAATCCGAGCGCGATCTCAACCCCGTACTTCGCACTACCGAGCAATCCCTCATCAATCTCCGCGTCGCCGAGCAACTCCGGGTCGGCGCTCTGTCGCAGGCAGATGTCGGGACAATGATCGAGAAAATGTTCGGCGCCGATTCCGTCACAACGCGCCAGTTCACCGCTCTCCTTTTCGGCTGGACTCGAGGAAACCCATTCTTTCTCGAAGAGACCGTGAAGTGGCTCGTGGAATCGGGCGTGATTCGCCGCCAGGGCGATCGATGGGCTGGCTGGGAAGTGCAATCCCTGCAACTTCCACCCAACGTTCGCGACGCGGTCGAGTCGCGGCTCGACCGGCTTACGCCAGCCGCGCGTAACCTCGCGAGTCTCGCGGCAGTCGTTGGCACGCACGTCACGTTCGGCCAGTTGAGCGCGTTGTCGCCATTCGATGACACGGCTCTCGCCGATGCTCTCGAGGAGTTGTGCACGCAGCGCGTCTTCCTCGAGTCTGAAGCCGGGGCGACTCCCGGCTATGACTTCGCGCACCCGATTCTGCAGCAAGTGTCATACACCTCGCTCGGCATGGCTCGCAGCCGCCTTCTCCATGCACGTATCGCCGAAGGACTCGAGAAGTATTATGACACAGGCGCTCTCGACCACGCGGGCGAGCTCGCATTTCACTTCACCCAATCGCACTCTCTCGCGCCGAAAGCAGTCCAGTATCTCACCGAAGCAGGCCGCACTGCCCTTCGCACCTACGCAAACAGGGAAGCGGCGTCGTTTCTCTCAACGGCCCTCAACCAGTTCGAGCAGTCGGGGGAGGATCTTTCCCACCGCGACGAGATCGTCGTCAATCTCGCGCGCGCCCGCCAGCGCCTCGGCGAGTACGATGAGGCGCTGGCGTTGTGGTCGGTCGCCCAAACCTCTGCTCGAGCCCGCGCCGACTCAGCGGCCATCGCGATGATCGCGCATCGCATGGGGCTGGCCTGTTTCTGGAGCGGACGATTCGACGAGGCGCTCGATCACTACGAAGTCGGACTCGCCGCTGCCGAGACGGCGGCGGACCTCGCGGCGGTGTCGCGTCTTCATCTCGCAAAAGGAAGCTGCCTTCAGGAGATGGGACGGCTCGACGCCGCGAAATCGGAAGTCACCGAAGCATTGCAAGTGGCCGAGCAGACCGGCGTCAATGCCTTGCTGGCACGGGCACATCGGTCGCTGCTTCTTCTGTATGCGTGGACAGGCCCGGCCCAACTCGCATCGGCGCACGGCGTCGACGCCATTCGGTTTGCGAAAGCCTCGGGTGAAGCCATGCTTGAGTGGACTGCGCATTGGGCGATGGGTCTTTTTTCCGGTCTCACCGGCGACGGCCCCGGAGTCGTGAGCAACATCGCCGAATGCCAGCGGCTCGAGGAGCAACTGCGCTCGCCATTGCTTCCGCTGTGGACCGCCGAGCTGTCACTCCAGTATGCATCGGGTGTGGGCGACTGGGATGCCGGCATCGCCACCGGTGAACGAACGATCGCACTTGCGAGAGCGCTTCGGCAGCGCACGCTGTTACCGCGACTTCTCGTCTGGACAGGACTGATCTATCTCTGGCGCAACGATCTGGTGCGCGCGCGGGCGTATCTCGATGAGGCATGGGAATTGTCGGGCTCGGGCACCGCGACTGAAGAGCGAATCGACGTCACCACCGTTGTGCCGGCCCACATGGGACTCGCCGCATATCATCTCGAGACAAACGATAAAGCCGAGGCGATCACGGTTGGTGAGGCGGGACTTGCTCTCGCCGACAAGCTCGGTTACATCGCCTGGTCGCTTCAGTGGATCCTTCCCGTAATTGGCGAGGCTGCGCTCTGGATTGGAGACTTCGACCGAGCCGAGCGACATTGCGTGCGCATGCGTAAGGACGCTCACCGGCTGGGTAGCCGATTGGGAATGGCGATGGCAGATGCGTGTGACGGAATGCTGCTACTTTTTCGTGACAAGAACTCGAATGAGGCGATTCCGTTGCTTCGAATTGCGGTCGATCAGCTCGAAGCTATGCCAATGCCTGATGTGGCGGCGCGGGTTCGTCGAGTGCTTGCCGGTGCGTTGCGCGACAGCGGAGATCGGGACGCCGCCGTTCGCGAGCTTCGTGCAGCACATTCCACATTTGCACGGCTCGGCGCGGCGGGCGGTCTCGCCGCAGTTCGCGACGAGCTGCGTGCCCTCGGCGCGCGGCCGCCGGCTCGGACGGTGTCAGAAGGAATGGCTGGATTGACTGGCCGGGAGATCGAGATCGCTCGCATGGTTACCGTCGGAAAATCGAACAGGGAGATCGGCAGCTCTCTCGACATTTCAGCTCGCACCGTAAGCACGCATCTGTCCAATATCTTCGGCAAGGTTGGCGTGACCTCCCGCGGTGAGCTGGCGGAGTTTGTCCGAACCAACGCCATTCGGGAGGATTGATTCGATTGAGACTGCTTCGTAGACCGCCAGGTCGGCAGCCCCATAGCGCCTTATCACGTTCCGGTTCCCTGCCCCTTCGCTGCCCGCGCCTGTCTCACCATTTCCTTCACGTCGGCAAGAAGCGCGGGAGCGTTGTACGGAATTCCATCCTTGATCGTCCACTGCACGCCGCCTCCGTGAACCTGCCGGCCGTTCACGACATGATCAATACCGGTTGGATATAAAACCTTCAGATCCTCGAGCGGATTGCCGTCAACCACGATGAGATCCGCCAGATAGCCAACCTTCACGCGGCCGAGGTCTGATTCGCGGCCGAGTATTTTCGCGTTGTTGCTCGTTGCGTGCTGAATCACCTTGATCGTGTTGAATCCCGCTTCCTGATGCAGCTCGAGCTCGCGGATGAGACCGAATCCGTACATCTGGTAAATGAAGCCTGCGTCATCTCCCGCACCGATCACACCGCCTTTCTGCTCGAAATCCCGCAACGCATTCATCCAGATGCGGTAGTTCTCTTTCCAGAATGTTTCGTCGGTCGATGTCCAGCCAAGAAAGTATGAGCCGTGGTTGTTGGGGTTTGGCTTGAAGTATTCCTCGAGCGCCGGGTGGAGATAATCCCTGAACCACGGTTGCCCCTGCGCGCGCTGGAGATCGCGGCTGGCTTCGTAGATGTCAAGCGTCGGCACCCAGGCAACGTGATGGGCGACCATGCTGTCGAGCACCATCGACAGCCGCGCGGGATCTGCTTCGCGCCAGAGATGTCCGGCGTAGCGAAAGCGATCGACCTCGTTGTTGTAATTGTACGATGCCGGAAAGTTCTGCACCCCATCCTTGAGCGCGGCGTCAGGAATTCCGTACCAGTGCTCGATGCTGGTCGTGCCGAGCCGAATGTCGTCCCACGCGGTCGTTTCTTCCACGCCGACGTGGTGGGCGATGCGAAGTCCGGCTTTATGAGCTTCGTCTTCCATCGCCGTCATCACGTCGCGATCGGCGAGAAGGAGCTTGATGCCGTCAACACCCATCTTCTTGAGATCGCGTACGCGTTGCCGCGCGGCCTCAGGCGTGAGCGGAGTTGGCGGATTCGAGAAGCGTCCATAGACGAAGACACGAGGCGACGCGACTTCACCTCGCTCACTGCGGCCGCGCAGATCGATGATGCTTTGAGTATTGTCGGCGCCGACTTCGCGTACGCTCGTGATGCCGCAGGCGAGCCAGATCTTCAGCTCATAGTCAAGTGGCTGGGGAATGCCGCCTCGCGAATCCTGAACGTGAGCGTGGGCGTTGATGAGGCCGGGGAGCACGTACCTCCCGCTCGCGTCTATTTCCGTTGCGGCGGTTGGGCGTTTGGCGCGCCCGTTTGCGATTGACACCGGGTCGAGCCACGCGATTTCGGCGATCCTGTTTCCGCGGACGACGATGTCGGCTGGGCCAACCGCTGGCGTTCCCGCTCCATCGACCACCATCGCATTTCTGATCACCAGACTCTCGGCCCGTTTGCCGGGAGTTGGAGTCTGTGCGCCAAGGGCCGGCGTCACGAACAGTAGCGATGCGATGGTAAAGATCCGTCTTCTCACGATTTCTCCGGTTGCGACCGGACAAACTTATCCCGCGGTGGACCGACAGGCAGGAAGGTAGGGTGCAGAAGAAAAGAAGTGGCCCAGCTTTCGGCCGGGCTTCTTCTTTCCGCAACTCCTACTGGTTGAGTTTGAACACGAACGCCTGCTGCACCACCTGGCTGACGTTGGTTTTTCCGATCAGCGCCGGCCGGAACCTCATTCGCGACAACGCATCGCGAACCGACTGAGTGAACATCGAATTGGTCGAGCTCAGCACCGTGAAGGTGCTCGTCTCGACGCGCCCATTCTCGTCCACGACGAACTGCGCTTCGACTTTACCCTCGATACCCGATGAGCGAAGACCCTCGGGGTAGCTCACGCTCGTTCCGGAGACCGCTTTGACGGCCCGCTCGACCTGGTCACTCGTATAGTTCTTGTTTGTATCGATGCCGGCGTTTCCGCCTTCCTTCGTTCCGTTGCTGCCTTCGGCACCCGTCGCACTTCCGCCCCTCACGCCCTTTCCCGTGAAGTCGTCCGGGTTCGTCACTTTCGCCGACAGATTGATGATGGGGATCTTTGTCGGAATCGACACAGGCGTCTCGAGAACCTTGAAGCCTTTTGGCGGCGCGATCTCGGCCTTTGGCGCCGGCGGCAGGACGCTTGTGTGATGCTGAACGACCGGCTTCTTCATCTTCGGCGGAGGCGGAGGCGGTGGCGTCTCGGGCTTCGTCTCAACCGGCTTCGGGGGCTCGGCCGTCTTGACGAAATTGACCTTCTGCGCCACGGGCTTGTCGTCCTTGACGACACCGGCTCGCGCTGTCGCGAACACCGCGACGACGACAATGGCAGAATGAAAGACAACGCTGAAAATCGTGCCCCCCGTGGTGCGCTGTTGCTGGGGTCTCGATTCGAGTAGTGTGGTCATCATTGCGGCATACTCCTGGTTGGGAACAACACGGTATACTTAGGCAAACGCCCTGCCAGAAAGCGTGTTTTGAGACTGCTGGATGACTTCCTGTACGAGATCTAATTGTCGGTTAATCGTCACCTAATGGGGGATATCAATCGGTCATGTTGAAACGCGCTGGCAGGATTCTTTTTTTCATTGCGACTGCAACGCTGATCGGCGGCTGCAGCGACTCGAGCGGCAGCACCGGGCCGCTTCCGTTGCTCAAGCACGATCCGATCCTGTTCGTCCACGGCTACGGCGGGAACAACGGAAACTGGGAAGAGATGGAGAACCGTTTTCGCGCCGACGGCTGGCAGGAAGTAGAGCTCTATGCGTACAACTACAGCTTCATCAACTCCAATGCCGCGAGCGCTGCGGAAATCAGCAGTCAGGTTGACAATATCATCGCGAAGACCGGCGCAACGAAGGTCGATATCATCGCGTTCTCGATCGGGAGCGTATCGTCCCGATACTACCTGAAGAATCTCGGTGGCGCGGGCAAAGTCGATGCGTGGGTCTCGCTCGCCGGACCGAACCACGGAACGACAGCCGGAGAAGATGCTGGCTGCAATTTCACGCCGTGCAAGGAGATTGCGCCCGGCTCAGCGTTCCTCACGGCACTCAACGCGATCGACGAAACACCAGGGCTCGTGCGGTACGCAACGTGGCGCTCGCTCTGTGATGCGACCATCAACCCGACGGAAAGCGTTGTGCTCAGCGGCGCTACGAACAATCAGACCGCCTGCATCCCGCACATTGCTTTGCTGACAGACGCGCCGACCTACCGGCAAGTCAGGGACTTCGTTCAATAGAATCAGGTGCCTGACAATCGGTTACCCGGCGCCGCAGTCGGTTTATCGCCCGATGCTGATCCCAACCGACGCGTACGTTCGTGCCCCATCGGCAGGGTACGCAGCATCAAATCCGTTGTATGTCTCGATCGTCCCGCCGGTAACTCGCCCAACCTCGCCAACGAGTCGAAACACCCTCACATTGAGCCACGCCGTCCCGAACAGATTATTGCGCGTGAGCTTCTGGCCGAGCGCAATCGGGCCGCCAGCTCCTCCTGGCGTCGTCGAGCGGGGCGCAATCGTCACCGTGATATTCGCTTTTGAATCGTAGCTGTCCTGACCAAATCCTCCGCCAACGCCAAACACGAGGAAGGTCTTCCCGATAACCGCCCGCCACGACCGCGACCGCACCGCGAGATCGGCAAGAATCAGCCGGTCATCTCCCGACTTGCCCGAAATGGTGACAGACGGCAGACCGCGGTCGAGGTAACTCACCGCAATGCCGGGCCGTGCGGCGCTTTCGCTGAGCAACCCAACCTTCGCGCCAAGTCCGAACTTGAGCGACCCGGACGGTGGCCAGATGTCAACGTTCACGTTGGTGTATGACGGAAGGTACGACGCGCTCACGAGCAGATCGACGCTGCCGACGCCCGACGCCCCCATTCCCTTGAAGATTCCAAGCCCAAGGTCTGCTGTGATGAAGCCGATCGGCTTCTCTTCAATCCCGTATGTGCTCTTCTGCGCACCACGCGTGTTCGGTGCGACCCTGTCCACTTCCGGCAGTGATCCCTTCAATGCATTCGCGCGAACCCCGAGCGAAAAATGGCCGAGACCGCCAAGCGTACCGCTCAACCCCTGCGTTGGATTCCCCCCGGCCAGGACTGCACCAAGCTGTGGAGTGAGATACTTGAACAGGTCAATCGCCTTTTGACAGGCGTCCTGCGCGATCTTCGTGTTGTCGGGATCTCCCGCTGTTGTGGTCGATCCGGGCGGGCACTGCGGGTCAATCGTCTGAGCGCGCGCACTTCGGGCGGACGCAAGCGAAAGTGCGGCCCCGATTACCGCGGCAAAACGAGCACCTGTCTTCATCTAATCGTCCTGCCAGTTGGCGTGTGGTCAATCGACGCCTGGAATGCCGCGCCGGTCACTACAACTGGAAGTTATCCGGATTCTTTGCGACTACCCCCCGGTACGACTCCTTGATCCGCTCGATGTCTGCGTCAGCATCGCCGGTAGTCCAGAGCGCAGGGAAGAGCCTAACGGCCTTTCGGCCGTAGTCGAATGCGACAGGCACGATCGGCACGTGGGCCCCGTGCGCCACGTGATAGAACCCGGTCTTCCACTCAGCCACCCGCTTGCGCGTTCCCTCCGGTGCAACCGCCAGAATCAATCGATCAGCCGCATTGAACGCTTCGATCGACTCGGCCACTCTGTCACGCCTGACGCTTCGCTCCACCGGAATTCCGCCAAGCCACCGCATGAACGCGCCGAGCGGCCACTTGAACAGCGTATGCTTGCCGAGAAACGACACACGAAAGCCGAGTGAGAACAGCGCCTCGACGCCAACGATGAAGTCCCAGTTCGATGTGTGCGGGACCACGATCAGCACGAATTTCGGCTCGTCGGGCACAGCTCCCTCGAACCGCCATCGGCTGACGGACATCGACATTCGGCCAATTGCCCGCGAGACAAGATTGCCTCGTCGCGGAACCGATGCGCCTAATGACGGGATGTCCATTCAATCAGCGAGGCGGTCGTCAGCGCTTCGCCCGATCCCTCTTCATCAGCAGCGTGCACATCGAGTTGTATGCCTTCGACCCGTCGCTTCCGGTCTTCAGCCGGTCCCATGTCATGTACTGGATATCACCGGGGTTCGGCGGCGTCCCTTCGCGCACGACTGCCCCGTTCGCCGAATAGAACGATTCGGTCAGACGCTTGATGCGCACCGGCGTGCAGCGCACGAGAGCCGACTGCGTCATCGACATGTACGGTCGACGGCTCTCGAGGGCGTGCAGCTTTTTGTAGTCCCAGCGAGTGCGCGTCATGTACGACCCGTCGTCATTTCGCTTTGAATTCGCGGTATCGATCGCAACCGCAACGCTCGCGTTCCTGAATGCCGTCGGCCACGGCGCCTGAGCTGAAGCGACAGTCGAACATGCCACCGCCGCGCCCACTGCGGCGGCGAGCAGATAAATCTTCATGGATGATCTCCGTGCGTTTTGTAGTTAGGCGGCGCTCAGGCGGCCGGAAGCGTGAAGTTGAACTGCGCGCCGTGGTTCGGCGGACTCTCTACCCAGATCCGCCCGCCGTGTGCCTCGACGATACCCTTTGCAATCGACAGTCCAAGCCCGGTGCCGAGTTTTGCCGTGGACTTGGCCTGCCAGTACCGGTCGAAGACGTGATTGAGATGCTCGGGAGGAATACCGGGACCGGTATCGGCGACAACAAACCTGATCTCAGAATTTTCGCTCGTCGCAAGAATACGGATCTCCCCGCCCTTTGGCGTGAACTTGATCGCGTTGCCGATCAGGTTCGCGAACACCTGAAGCACCCGCTCGCGATCTGACGAAACGAGAGGTGTATGATCCGGCACTTCACACTCCACCCTCAAGTGCGCAGCGGAGGCGAGCGGAGTCGCTGCCTCGACGGCTTCCTGAACGAGGGATTTGACCTCGACGGGTGTCGGATCTACCGCGAGGCCGCCCGCCTGAATCCGCGCGACATCGAGAAGATCCTGAATCAGCCGGTTGGCCCGCGTCGCCGACCGCTGAATTACTTCGAGCTGGCGCCGCGCCTGAAGACGACGGTCATTTGCCGGAGCGATGTCGAGCAGGAACGAGGCCGCCATGTGAATCGTGTGGATCGGATTGCGCAGATCGTGCGACACAATGGCGACGAGGTCGTCCCGCGCCCGTGTTGCCTCCTGTGCCGCCTTGAACAGCCTCGCGTTTTCGAGCGCGACCGACGCGAGCTGCGCAAGCTGTGTGAGAATCGCCTCGTCGGCCTCGTCGAACTCGCCCGACTCTTTCTTATCCCAGAGCTGAATCGTGCCGAGCTTGCGCCCGTCGCGCCCGGCGAGATCCGCGCTCAACGTACCGGGCACGTGAAATCCGCCGGACGATGGCATGCCAACAGCATCCGGATTCGCGGCGAGCAGCGCAAGAATCTCGGGTGTAATGCCGGGCATCTCGTCGCGGGTCGCGTCGGCCCACGACGTGAGCTCCTGTTCACCCTCCGATGGCGCCGATGCTCGCCACATCGCCGTCTGCGCCTCGAGCGCATCGCTGCTCGGATTCACGTCAACCGTAAGACGGGTCTCGGCGTATCTGGCGTTGAGAATCCGGCGCGCATTCTCGGTCGTCGCCTGCAGCATGGCGTCAACGGCGAGCGTCGAGTTCATCTCGATCGCGGCCTGGGCAACAGACCGGAGTTGCTGCGCATAACGACGAAGCTCAATGTCGGCCTTGCCTGCCTCGATTTCGGCCTGATGAACGCGCACGACGCCGCGCAGGCTCACCGACAGCCGCTCGGCAGTCAGCGAATTCTTCGGGATGTAATCGGCGGCTCCGGCTTTCATGAGGTCGACGGCTGTCTGCTCGTCCCCAAAACCGGTAAGCATGATGAACGGCGTCATAATGCCCTTTTCGCGAGCCCGGCGGACGACGTCGAGTCCGTCACTGCCCGGCATGCGATAGTCGAGGAGCGTGCAGTCGTAATGATCGCGACTGAGACGCCGGAGAGCGCTGTCTGCGTCTTCCGCTTCGGTAATGACCACATCGATCCCCGACGCCTTCAGCGCCCGGCGCACAGCCATGCGGTCAACGTCGTCGTCATCGACGATGAGAATCTTCAGTCTCGAGCCGGCAACTCCCGTCAAGGCATCTCCACCAGTGCCCAGTACTTGTCCAGCGTGGCCATTCGCTCACAAAAATTGCTGAAGGTCACCGGTTTCAGGAGGTACCCGGCAACATTGAGGTTGTAGGCGTCGATTTTGTCCTGATCGTCGTTCGAGGTGGTCAACACCACGACCGGTGTACTCGCCAGGTCGGGGTCGCTGCGCAACGCCTGCAGGAACTCGATGCCGTTCATCTTCGGCATGTTGAGGTCGAGCAGAATCAGCCGTCGCTCAATCGGCATGTTGTCACCCCGGAGCACGTCGAGCGCCTCGAGCCCATTTCCGGCCACGAACAACGGGTTCGAGACGTTGTTGCGCTCGAACGCCCGGCGAACGTTCATCACGTCCACCTCGTCGTCCTCGACAAGAAGGATGTTCAACACGCGGTCCGACATCTCCTCACACTCCCGTGATTTCGACTCTTGGCCATAGAAATTTGAAGCGTGCGCCCTCGCCTGCCTGCGACTCCACCCACACTCGTCCGCCCTTTGAGTCCACGATCTTCTGCACCACCGATAGCCCAATGCCGGTGCCCTCGACTTTGTCGCGGGCTTCGAGCGTCTGGAATATGCCAAATAT
The DNA here is from genome assembly GCA_038254845.1 of Gemmatimonadales bacterium. Lineage (GTDB taxonomy): Bacteria > Gemmatimonadota > Gemmatimonadetes > Gemmatimonadales > Gemmatimonadaceae > UBA4720. Next base: position 26,193 of record JBBSFT010000011.1, read on the forward strand.
GCGCTCGTGGTACTGTGGCGCGATGCCCTGGCCGTTATCGGCGATCGTGAACTCGACAAATGGCCCGGCATCGGCCCACGAAACATCGATACTCGGGTCCTTCTTACCCGTGTGCTTGATCGCGTTCCCGATCAGGTTCATGAAGACCTGCTGAAGCGGAATTTTTTCGGCCCGGACCCCGGGCATACCCGACGCCACGTTGATCGTTGTCTCCCCTGGCGGTGCCATCAGCTCGATCACCTCGGCGATGAGGGTTCCAATGTCGATGTTCTCCGGCTTCGCCTTCACCCGCCCCGCGCGCGAGTACTGAAGGATTCCGTCGATGAGCGCCTCCATCCGGTGCACCCGTGCGCGCAGCATCTCCATCTGCGACTTGTTTTCGCCACCGAGCTTCTCGCCGAGATCCTCCTCGATCCACTGTGACAGGTTGGCGATTCCCCGGAGTGGAGCCTTCAGGTCGTGTGATGCAACGTACGCAAACTGGTCGAGCTCGGTGTTGCTGCGCGCAAGCGCTTTGATGAGCTGTTCCCTCTCTGCTTCTGCCTTCTTTCTCGCGGCTTCGGCCTTTTTCCGTTCGGAGATGTCGCGAATCACGCCCGTGAACGCCGGGGCTCCGGCAATGTCGCTGCGGGTGATCGTGAGCTCGCACTCGAACTCCGATTTGTCTTTGCGCATCGCCGGCAGCTCGAGCCGCTGGCCGATGACGTGAGCCTCTCCGGTATCGAGATAGCGGCGAAGCCCCGCGCGGTGCGCTTCTCTGAGCCGGTCCGGAACAATCAGACCTCCAAGCGGCTGCCCGATCGCTTCCTGCCGGGAGTAACCGAATGCCTCCACCGCGGCAGGATTGAACTCGGTCACGATGCCCTCGGCATTCATCGAGATGATGGAATCGAGAGTGGATCTGAGAACCGCTGATTTTCTCTCCTCGCTTTCGGCAATGAGGCGCTGCGCGTGCATTCGTTCCGTGATGTCGGCAAATGCCACGACTGCACCCCGCCGTTGCTCGCCTTCGCCAATTGGCGACGTCGAGTACTCGATGGAAAGGAACGATCCATCCTTGCGCCAGAACACCTCGTTCTCGCGCGTCGCAATCTCGCCGCGACTGGCCGCCTGGGAAATCGGACATTCCGACACTGGATACGGTGATCCATCCTCGTACCGGTTGTGAATTGCCTCATGCATGTTCACGCCGAGCAGCTCGTCAACGGTGTAGCCCAGCATGCGGGCGCCGGATCCGTTGATGAACGTGCAGTCTCCGGACGAGTCCATTCCATAGAAGCCGGCAGCGGTCGACTCGAGGAGGGCCGACATTTCGCGAGCGAGCCTCTCAGCGACGATGTTGGCGGCCTGAATACTCATGTTCGATTCGCTGAGCTCTTCCGTGAGCGAGTGCTGATGCTCGAGCTGTTGCTCGAGCTCAGCCTGCTGTGATTCGAGCCGCCGAGCCTGTTTCTTGAGTTCGCGTGTCTGCTTCTCGATCACAATCCGTTGCGATTCGCGCTCGGTGACATCGCGATAGATCGAGCGATTGATCAGAAGCGATAACAGGAATGCGAGCCCACTGCCGACAAGAATCACGAGCTCGGCGAGACGCTGGTTGTGCTTCTGGGTCTCTGTGCGTTGCGCGAGAAGCCGGTTCTCTTCGACTTCCATCGCGGCACTCAGCGCGCGGGCGTGGTCCATCACGATCTTGCCCTGCCCGCTTGCGATGAGATCCCGCGCGAACGTGAATCCCTGCTCGCGCCGAAACTTCTCGATCTGGTCGCTCAACTCCATGCGCTGCCGGGCAACACTCTCGAGCGTGTCGAGTCGTTGTTGTTGAGTTGGGTTATCAGCGGTCAGAGCGCGCAGCCGATTCAGTGAGGCGGGGACGCGACTGCGGGCGCTGTTGAATGCAGAGAGCTCGAGTGTATCGCCCGTCAGCGTAAACCCGCGGGTCGACGTCTCGGCGTCAGCGAGGCCCGCGAGGAGACGCTGCTGCTCGAGGAGGACCTGGCCGGTGTGAGCAACCGCGGCCGCCGATCGATCGGCGCGGGCGGTCGCCAGGTACGCGATCGCGCCGACGACCAGAATTAGAACCGCTGTCGCGAGCCCGGCGGCAATCTTGTACCGAAGCGGCAGAATCAGGCGATCGCTCATCGCCCAAAGTTATTCAATTAGGCGACGCCTTAGCTTCGATTGTTGGTACTCACTCCGCGCGGCAAAGAAATAGACGAGCGCGATGTGATGCCTCTTCTCAATATCCGCCGGGAGACGAGAACGGAGAAGCCCCAACGAGGGTGTCACCGGCTGCGCGCGCGCCCTTCCGCGCCATCCGATAGACGATTGCCGGATAGCGGTGACACTCGGGGGTGTTAGAACCGTGCACGCAACCGTTATAGCCCAACAGCGCCGCTGGGAGAGTCCGCGCTCCGCGAAGATTGTCGGCGAGAATCGCCACCCCATGACAGATATTCGCGTCGATGTCGAACAGATCGCCGGAGGAACATCCCCACTTCCCGGCGTGGAACGGCATGACCTGCATCAACCCCCGCGCTCCGACGGAGCTCTTCGCTCGCGGATCGAGCCATGGATTCTCGGTGAGAAGGACCCCGACCAGCAACGACGAGCCGATATTTCTGCGCCGGCCCTCGCGCACGAGCGCGGTCGCGATGCGATTTACACGCGACCGGTCGCTCGTGTACTTGCCGAGGATTGCGGCAATCCGCGCCTCGTCACTGCCCGGTGCAAACTTTCCATCGGGTGTGAGCGCGCTCTGCGGCGCGCGATCCTTCAACACGAAATCCAGAATCTCGGCGAGGCTTGGCTTGCGGGCGACGACCACGACCGGCGACAGTGCGTCTTGCAAAACCGCGAACGCCGCCGGCCTTGAAGCCACCGCTGGCACTCTCGGCGTCGCCATTTCAACACCGATTCCACCAATTCCGGAAACTATTATTGCCAGCGCTGCAATACCCAGCGCAATTCGCACTCGACTCATCACTTGTAATACTAGCGGAATCGATTGTCGTTGCGAACCCGCGCTGTAACCCTCATCATCCGGCATGAACAAGTCGCGACGTCATTTAATCGCCAATCGAATTACTCTCGGATGCGCCTGCGCTCTCGGCATCGTCATCCCTCAGGCAACTCACGCGCAATCACTTCAGCAACAGGTGCGGGACTATCGCAAGGCCAACGAGCCGCGAATTCTCGGCGAGTTCATCGCCCTGCTATCCATTCCGAACGTCGCATCTGATACCGGGGGGATTGCCAGAAACGCCGCTGCGCTCGCGAAGATGCTCGAGCGGCGAGGGCTCGCTCCGCAGCTCCTGCGCGGCACTGATGCGACCTCGCCACCGCTGGTTTACGGCGAGTGGAAAGTGCCGGGTGCAACGCGAACGGTGGTGATGTACGCCCACTATGACGGTCAGCCGACCGACTCCGCCAAATGGACAGCGGCAAAACCATGGCGCCCTGTGCTCCGTGACCCACCGCGGGTGGAAACTCTCGGCGCCGTTCGCGATGCCGCATCACTCAGCGGAGTCAATTCCGAAACGCGGATCTATGCGCGCTCAGCATCGGACGACAAGGCCGGAGTGATGGCGTTCCTCACCGCGATCGACGCGCTCAAGTCCGCCGGCCGCAAACCTTCAATCAACCTGAAGCTCGTGTTCGACGGTGAAGAGGAAGCCGGCTCGCCCCACCTCGGCGACATCATCCGCCATCACGCGGCATTGCTCGCTGCCGACGCGTGGATCATCTGCGACGGTCCGGTTCATCAGTCAGGACGCAAGGAAGTCGTGTACGGAGTGCGCGGCGACGTGAATGTCGACATGACTGTGTACGGAGCCACTCGCCCCCTGCACAGTGGCCACTATGGCAACTGGGCTCCCAATCCCGCCATGGCGCTCGTTCGTTTACTCGCCTCGATGAAAGACGAGTCGGGCCACGTCCTGATCGCCGGCTGGTATGACGACGTCGTCCCTCTCGGGCTCGCGGAGAAACGCGCGATCCGTAACTCACCCGCGTTCGACGACACGCTCCGCGCCGAGCTTGGATTCATGAAGCCGGACGGTGCCGGGAAGACGCTGGCCGAGCTCATCAATATTCCGTCGCTCAATATCAACGGCATCGTCAGCGCCGAAGCTGGTGCCGGAGCGCGTAACGTTATTCCGACGACTGCATCGGCGACGCTTGATCTGAGGCTGGTCAAGGGGAATGACTACGAGCGGCAGATTCAGCGCCTCATCGCCCACGTGAAGCGACAGGGATTTCATGTAACTGATCGCGCACCGACACAAGCCGAGCGACTTCTTTATGCGAAGATTGCGCTGGTCAGGCAGCGAGGAGGCGGATACAACGCTCAGCGAACACCGATGGACCTGCCGATATCGCGCTCGATTCTCACGGCGATCGATGGCGTCTTTCCCGGACGCACTCTTGCGGTTCCGACTCTTGGCGGGAGCCTGCCTCTCAGTATCATCGCCGACGCCCTGCACGTCCCGACGATCACCGTTCCGATCGCGAATTACGACAATAACCAGCACGCCGAAGACGAGAACATCCGGATCCAGAACCTGTGGGACGGGATCGAGATGATGGCCGCGCTGATGACGCTCAAGTAGCGATTCGGGAGATCAGCGCGGCCGCTCGCTCGAGGTCACGCTGCTCTTCCCGGGTAAGCGTGCTAAGTCTGGCTGACAGCGACGCAACTCGGCGGGCGCGCCCGACCCACATCAGGGCTTCACCTTTCTTCGTGGCGGAGATGATGGTCACGCGACCGTCATTCCTGTCGTGTTTGCGTGAGACAAACCCATCTGCTTCGAGAGCGGCGACGAGCCGCGTCATCGTCGGCGGCCTTACCTGCTCTGCCTTGGCGAGCTGGCCGAGGGTTTTCGGCCCGGCGAAGACGAGCACGGACAATATCGATAGCCGTGGCGCGGTGAGGCCTGTCTCGTCGTCCACCCGCCGGAGCGTGCGGAGCAGGCGGATTGCCGCTGAATGCAGCTTGTCCGCAAGGCGGTCGTTGCGTGGTACCGGAGGGAACTTCATATTTAGTTAGCAAAGCTAACCAAATACTGCCGGACGTCGAGTCCGGAAATACCGGGGGGGCAAACATGGAATCGTCGGGAACGGGGGCAGGCCTCAGCACCATCGGTCAGATCGCGATCAACGTCAAGGATGTCGACCGGGCGACACGCTTCTATCGCGACACACTTGGCCTGAAGTTCCTCTTCGCGCCGCCAGGTATGGCGTTTTTCGATGCTGGAGGTGTGAGGCTCATGCTGACGAGCGCGGAGCGCACCGAGTTCGATCATCCGGCGTCGATCCTGTACTACAAGGTCGCTGACATCGGCGGCGCGCATTCGGCGCTCGCGGAGAAGGGTGTCACGGTTGAGCAGACTCCTCACATGATCGCGCCGATGCCCGATCACGATCTCTGGATTTCCGCCTATCGCGATTCGGAGAACAACTATTTCGCGCTGATGAGCGAAGTGCCCCGCGGTGAGTGACGTGTCGGGGGACCGTCTTCTTCCTGTACGGGAATCGTAAGATTCGGGAGATCCGACACAACTGCGCAAACTCTCCGTAGTGAATGCATGTCCAACGAGCAGAGGGGAACGTCAACGGCTGCTCGATTCCAATTGAGAGGATTTTGCAGGACAGTGGCTGCGCGGCTATCCGGCGCTTGTCACGTTTCGCAACGAATCCTCGTTTTCGACGTGGCTCTGCTCGGTCGGACTGAGGGCGGCGCTCGATTCGATGCGGCGTGGAAGGAAGCGTGGGATGGAATTCCTGATCGATGAGAACAATGCCGCAAGTGATACGCCTCATCGCGGGGTCAGGCTGGATCCCACGTCGGGTCGCCAGTGCCGTCAAGCCTGGAGCCTGAGCGATTCACCCAGAAGAAGTAGATCGACTGGTGATTGTGTTAGCTGTCGAAGATGAGCTGGAGGATGTCGCTGTCGTTTCGGTCATCGCGCCGCGCCGGGGCAGGCGCGTGTGAACTCCCTTCGCACCTTCGGTCTCGAACATCCTTGCGCCGACTTAAATCCCCGTGGCGTCGTACGCAAACCGCACCTCGGTCCGTTGCGTCGCCGGCTTGCCCTCGTACGGCTCGCGACTGTCTGAAATTTGTGGCGATTGAGCTGTCTTCCACACCTCTTCGTCGAGCCTGCCATCGATAGTGATGGCGCCGCGGAGACGAACGGCTCCAACCGCAGGTGGTGGATCCTTGTAAACCCCGCCATGCGTTTGGGGGTTGACGACCGGATTCTGCGCGATGGTGTCGGGCGCAACGAGTACGTTTGCAGCGACAGAAGTGGCGAGCGCGCACAACCTGCTCGAACGCGTGTTATGCGGCAGCCGTGCTGATCTCCACTACGAGTGCGAGGCGTTCAATCGCGGTAGGTCCTCGCGCGGAACAAGAAGCTTGATTGATCGCGCCGCCCCGGGCGTTCGTGAAATAAAGCCGCGACGCTCCAGTGTGAGAATCATCTGATGGACCGTCGGTGGCGTGACTCGAAAATACCGCTGCAGCTCGGCCTCGGACGGAGCCGTCCCATGGATCGAAGCATAGCCATCGATGAAGGCAAGATACTGACCCTGGAGCGGCGTGAATGGCCGAGCCTGTGAGCGAAGGGGATTGTCGTGTGTCAGGAAGTACTCCGCTATTCTTGCTCAGGCTCATCGGGCATCCGCTGCGCCTCGTGCAACCGATGAAACGTCACCAAGGGTGTCAAGCCCGCCATGAGCTCCAACGGCAACTCGGCTTCGGAGACTATGCTGCTTGTCAGCATCAGCGTGTTATACAGACCCGCGCACGAAGACTCGACTTATGCGGCCCGAAGCGGGGCGAGATCGGTGCGCCGGACTGAATCGCACCCGAGTTCGCGAAGCAGACGATTGAGTGCCGTGAGTTTCAACTGTCCGGGGGCGGTGATTTCAATGCCGAGTGGGCGACCGCACGCGTCCAGATCGACGATCATGCCTGGATCAACCCGTCGAGTGCGAACGCTCTTCGACCGACTCTTGCGCGGGAGGTAGAAGTATGCGGCGAGTGGTTGGCCGTGCCGATAGGTGACTTCGAGATAGGCGTCTTTCATGATTCGACAGGATATGCGGTGATCACTACTACAAGCTGCGCGTCGGCATCCGGTTCCACAATGACTTCCCGGGTAGCGCGACGGTGCCGTGTTGAGACGATCCAGCGGCCAGGAACGACGTCAGGTCGAATACCAGTCGCGACGAAGAGCATTCGACGCACCTCAAGCTCGTTGAAACTCCGATCGACCATGCGCTTGAACAGATGCGAATTCAGTTCGAGATCCCAGTCCCATCACTGAGGCCACTGCGGCATCCTGGACTCGGCGAGCGTTGAGATGGGAAAGAGTCATTTGTTCTGTATCAAACGCCCCAGCTCACGCGAAGGGGCGGGCTTGTCGGTCCACTCGTGTACTAGAATGGCGTACACGGCAACGTCTTCGAAACAGTTCCACCGCGAGTAGGCATCGCGGTGAACTCCCTCCAATTGCATGCCCAGTTTCTGCAGAACGCGCCCCGATGCCGCGTTGCGCGTGAAATGCCGTCCCTGGATTCGGTGGAGCGCCAGTGTGGTGAAGGCATACGCCGTCAGCGCGCGCGCGGCTTCCGTCGCGTAGCCTTTCCCCCAACTGCCAACAGCAACCCAGTATCCGAGCTCGCCATGGGAATTAGGCTTGGAAAGCTGCAGACTTATCGCGCCGATCAAGTCGTCAGCGGCGGGGCCGCGACATATGGCGAGAGCTAGCCCGCGCTCTTGCTCCCACGCGTCGGCGTGCGTCCTGATCCACCCTGCGCCGGCGCCGGTCGGGTACGGATGCGGAATCGTCAGGGTTGTATCCGCGACCTCTCGGGCTCCCGCCAGCCTTTCGACGGCTGGTCCATCGCTGATCGCGAAAGGTCGGAGAATTAGACGCTCTGTCGCGAGGCGAGGCAATGGCTGCTTGCTCATTCGAGATACCTCTGAGGACCTAACGCCGATTAGAGACCGGAACATTATTGGCCGATTTCGTCAAGAAATCAAATTTTGCCGTCGCATAATATTCCGTTGAATTGTGCCTCGGCTCATAAGTGCCGCGGCCGCATCGAGATCCAACATCACTGCGGAGCGCCGATGTACGTTGCGGGGCTCCGCAGCATAATGTCGGTGACCTCGAAATATTCGCGCAGCGCGTCTGGAGGCACCACGCCTCGCTCGGCGCCATTGCAGGCGGTTGGCAGGACTACGCACCCCCGGCCCGCAACCATTCAACACTTGCCTGTAAATCATCGTCGTCCTCACATCGACATGGCCCCAGCAACTCCTGAATGGAGCGAATACCGGCGCCTTCTTCCAGCAGATGCGTCGCGAACGAGTGCCGAAGCGAATGACATATCACACGCTTTCCAATCCCGGCTACCTGCTCCGGGGCCTGCCCAGTGGACCGATTAGATGGCCCATTTTTCCTCTTGCAGTGTACCACGGCCATCGATTCCCCCTGACGCCGTAAACGTTGAGGTCTTTCATGCTCCGAATCCGATTTGCGGCTGTCGTTGCCGCAGTTCTTGCCATAGCCGCATGCTCCCCTGACAAAGGCGCTGACAGTAGCGCCGGTGCTTCCACAACCACCGACCAATCGTGGTCGCCGGCAAAACTCACTTCCGTCAATGGCGTGCCCGCAACCGCAATCGAAGCCGCGATGCAGAAGCGGCTTGCCGGCGCAGCGCCCGCCAGGATCGACGAGGATCAATGGACGCATACGAAACGCCTCTACAAGTCCTACGACAATAATCCGCTGTGGCTCGCCGAGGATGGCTTGCACAAGGATCGCACGTTCGCACTCACGAACGCAGTGCTTCAGACAGAACAGGACGGCATGAGGATGGATGCATATCCGGTTGGAGCACTCGCTCAGTCGATCAGCACCGTTCGGCAGACAAAGACCCCAACAGCCGAGCAGCTCGCTGATGCCGACGTTCTCCTCACCGCATCCTTCGCCGCCCTCGGCGAAGACTATCTCACCGGCCAGGTCGATCCGAAAACGGTCGCCCAGAGCTGGCACATCGATCCTCAGGAAGAGAACGTCGATTCAGCTCTCATCCGGTCGCTGCGAAATCCGGCGCTCGACAAGGCGATCGCCACCATGCGGCCATCCGGGGCGGACTACGCGGCACTCCGCAAGGAGCTCGACCGCTTTCAGCAGATCAGCGTGAAAGGCGGATGGCCTGTCGTCCCTTCCGGACCCGCTGCCAAGCCAGGTGAAGCAATGAGCCCCAAGCGCGTCGCCGCGCTTCGGACGCGACTGTCAGTCGAAGGTTTTTCAGCGCCCGCCGCCCAGGCTTCGGGGGTTTATGATAGAACGCTCGCTGGTGCCGTTGCCCAGTTCCAGTCACACCACGCCATCGCCGTTGACAGCATGCTCGGCGCCGAGACAATGGCGTCGCTCAACCAGACGGCCGTGTATCGCACTGCTCAGATCGCCGCGAATCTCGAGCGGCTTCGCTGGCTGCCGCGAACTTTTGGCAACCGCTACATCTACGTGAACGTGCCGGCGTTTCGCCTCGAAGCGTTCGACAAGGGCCACCCCACGCTCGACATGAAAGTCATCGTCGGGCAGGACTACGAAGGCAAGGCAACCCCTGTCTTCTCGGATTCGATGGAAACGGTCGTGTTCCGTCCATACTGGAACGTCACGCCCGATATCGCCGACAAGGAAGTGTTCCCGAAAATGAACGCCGACCCGGGCTATCTTGCCGCCAACAATTACGAGCTGTACAAGGAAGGCGGCGCCACCCGCGTGCGTCAGACGCCCGGCGACAAGAACTCACTCGGCCTCGTCAAGTTTCTCTTTCCAAACGATTTCAACATCTACCTGCACGACACGCCAAACCACGCGCTGTTCGACAAGGATGTGCGCGCGTTCAGTCATGGCTGCATTCGCGTCGAGAAGCCGTCCGAGCTGGCGCAGTGGGCGCTCGGCTGGGATGCGGGCAAAGTCGACGCGGCGATGCAGGGCACGGCCGACAACCACTCAGTGAAGGTGCCGGCGAAGATTCCAGTCTACATCACGTACGGAACCGCGTACATGCGCGATGGCGCGCTATTCTTCGGAAACGATCTCTACGATCGTGACGACAAGCTCGTCGCGGAGGTCCTGCGCGGCGCGTTGCCGTCAGCAGAAACGGTCCAGGCTGTTCAGGCACTACGACGGATCGCCGCCCGATAGCTCCACTGGTTCGGTAACGACGAAGTTCCGGCGCGATTGAGGTCGGCGTGCGTCGATCAGCATCGCCCTTGCCATGTCAACGGCCTCAGTCGTTCCGGCCAGGGCGACGATGTCTCCAGCGTATAGTCTCTCGCCGCCGGACGGAACGACGACTGTAGCGCCATCCTCGCCTTTTCTCTTTATCGCCAGAATCGTCGCTCCGCTTCGCCCCCGCAGGTTGAGCTCGGCAAGAGACCTCCCGACCGCCGGACTCGTATCATTTATTCTCATGGGAAATGGAGCGCCCAGACCGGGGATCATGACGGCGATGTGCTCCATGGTCTTGTACAGATTTTCCGGATCGTCATTGTCGTTGAGCTGCGGCTTCAGTGCAGCCACAATGACCTCCGCTCCTGCCCGGGTATGCGCCTGAAGATCGACCGCACTTCGCCAGAACGCGATGCTGAGGACAACGGTCAGGATCGAGAGCAGCGTGTAGCCCGGAAATCGCGGAACGAAGGGCTGCGTGATCGCGATGAGCGGCACGCCGACAAGAAGAAGAGTTCCGAGCTGAAGCATGGTCACGAGAGCACGCCGTGGTGCAGCCGCAAAATCGGCCTTTCTCCTGCCTGCACTCGGCAGGGCGCGCATGGCGAGCACGAGCCCGAGCATGCGCGCGCTTCGAACGATTCCAAAAACGAGCGGCGCAGCGACGATTGCCGCGCCGATCATCACGACGATCAACGACATCTCCGCCGACGCGCCCGTCCAGCCGCTGAACATCGTCGTGAATCTTCCCTGCTCCGCCCCGGCACCGATGACAACACCGGCGAGCACGAATGCATCGATCAGAATGACGCGCACGAGCCGCCGCGTGCGCGATCGCCCGGCTGTCGGTGGCGCGCTCCGAATACTGTTGACCCACGTCCCGTACAACGAGACCGATGTCTGAATCGGTTTCGGCAATCGTCTGTCAATCCACGACGCAACTGGATCCGAGGCGCGGATGAGCCACGGTGTCGTCAATGTTGTAATTGCCGACACCGTAACCGCCACCGGATAGAGAAATGAACGCGTCGCTCCCTCGGCCAGTCCGACCGCGGCGATGATGAACGAGAACTCGCCAATCTGAGCGAGACTCATGCCCGCCTGAATCGATGACCTCAATCCATTTCCGGTGATGAACGATCCTGCTGTCACCGCGATGATCTTCCCGGTGATGACAAGGGCCGTGAGCGCGAGCACTGCACCCCAGTGATCGAGAACGACTCGCGGGTCGATCAGCGACCCAACGGAAACGAAGAAGATCGCGACGAACATGTCGCGCACCGGATGAACAAGAGGCTCGATCCGCAGCGCATCCCCTGACTCGGCCACGAGAGATCCGCCGATGAATGCGCCGAGAGCGACCGAATAGCCGAACCTGTACGCGAGAAAGGCGCAGAGGAAGCACAATCCAATCGTGCCGACGAGCGTCGTCTCATCGCGATTCATCTTGAGTATCCCGCGCACGAACCGCGGAATGATGACAATCCCGAAACCGATCAGGCCGACCAGAAACGTGACCAGGCGGACAACAGTGATCGTGAGATTCCAGGGTGACAGGCCGACTCCCGTTGCGGTCGCCGTCAGCAGGGCGACGAGCACGATCGCGATGAGATCTTCGACAATGAGAATTCCGAACACAATTTCGCGAAGCCGCCCTCCGACTCCGTTTTCGTCGAAGGCTTTCGCAATGATCGTCGTGCTCGAGATCGCCACAATTGCGCCGGCGAAAACCGATTCAATCGTCGTCCAGCCGAGAAGGCGGCCAACGACGTAACCGAGGCCGATCATTGCTGTCGTTTCGAGCAGTGCCGCGAGACCCGACGTCGCCGCAATTGTCGCCACCTGCTTCAACCGGAACTCGAGCCCGAGCGAGAACATCAGCAGAATTACGCCGAGCTCCGACAGCGTGCGCAGGATGCGCTCGTCGGCCGCAAGTGGAATTGGGAGATACGGTCCGACAATCATGCCGGCGAGCAGATACCCGAACACAACCGGCTGCTTCAGTTTCTGGAAAAGGAACGACGTCACCGCGGCCGTGCACAACACGAGCGCCAGGTTCTCGAGGAAGGTGTGCGCGTTCTCCATTGCGGATTCTACCCCGGCGGTCGCGCGGTGACCAGCATTACCGAGGTGGCTCCCGTCACCCATTCACCAGGGCGTGACCCGGTCTGCAATTCTTCCGAGCTCGATGAGCTCCTTCAACTCGTCACCGAGCCGTTTACTGGCATCCAGCGATGCCTGCCACCGGCGAATTCTCTCTTTCTGCGGGAATGCGTAAAAATCCTTTCTGTCCGGAATCTTTCCGCCGGGAAGCGACGCCACAAACTCCGCTGACGGTGATGAGTAGAACTCGATCGACGTTGGACGCAGTTCCTCGGCGCCAACGCAGCCCTTTGTCGAACCATCCGGGCACGATGTAGTCGTAGAAGTGCGGATAGAGAATGAGGCCGTCGCCCGCCCCGAAGTCGAGGTCGAGGTGATAATCGATGACTCCGCCGTCCCAGTGAACTTCGCCTGGCCTGCCGGGAATCTCGATTCCTTCGACAACGAGTGGAATCGCGCCCGACGCGAGCAGCACAGGCTGGATGTTCTCGCGGGTGAGCGTCGCGTTTGTCGTCGGAAGGTCGGCGACGTGCGCGAACGGCGTCGTATCGCCGGCTGAGTGAAAGATGAAGCGCGTGATCTGCAACCCGAGCGCTTTGCGACTGACGAGGTTTCCGAGTGCAGCCGCAGCCATCGCAGCCGCAATTGTGGCTCGTGGCGCCGTTCGCGACAAACCCCGCGTCATCGCTGTGATGACGTGTACGCGCGCCCACCGATGACTCAGGATTTCATCTGCACCCGATGGCCCGAGGAGATTGTCGAGAATGTTCTCTAAAATGTGTTTGACTTCGCCCGGCGACGGCCTGCGTGTGTAGTTCTGATCGTAGATGTAGCCGTGATGGCCGCGAGCGAGTGCAGCGACCGGATCGCGCTGCGCGAGGCACGCCATTCTCCAGCTTCCAATCGATGATCCGATGAGATGCATCGGACGCTCGCGCGGCGCCTGAAGAAAATCGCCGAAAAGGTAGCGGTCGAGTCCGCCAATCGACAGCCATTTGGCGCCACCCGAAGCGCCGGGAACGACATCGACGTCTTCGGCCCGAAGACTTCTCTCCCTGACGAGAGCACGAGCGCGAGGTCCCGCGCGCAACGTCAGGGCTGAAGTCATCAATCAAAATAGACGGATTCCTGCTGGCCCGACTTTCGCCCTGTTTGGAGACCGAAAGCTCAAACATTAGCGTTGGAGAGTCGGAATGCGGCTATCGGATTTTATCCTGCAGAACCGCGAACAGATCATGGTCGAGTGGGAGGCGTTCGCCAGAGGCAGCGGTCCCTCGGCCGGATCGATGGATGTCGCTACGCTGAGAGATCATGCGAGCGAGATGCTGACGGTCATCGCCGAGGACCTCAAGACTCCGCAGGGCGGGGCTCAGCAGTCCGAGAAATCGAAAGGGAATGCGGAGCCGCTGGCGAACCTCGCCAAAACCGCAGCGCAAAAACACGGAGCCGATCGAGCAGAAAGCGGCTTCAGCACCGATCAGATGGTCGCCGAGTACCGTGCGCTGAGGGCGAGTGTGATACGGTTATGGATGGAAGCGGAGGAAGGGGCTGAGCCAACCGATCTCGAAGATCTGACCCGATTCAACGAGGCAATCGACCAGGCGCTCGCCGAATCGATCACGCGGTACACACAGGACTTGGACCATTCGAAAGAAATGTTCTTGGCGATCCTGGGCCACGATCTGAGGACTCCTATCGGGGCCATCATGATGGCAGCAGAGTTCATGCTGGAGACGAAGGAGTTACCGGAGCCACATCTCAGCCTGGCAACGAGAATTGCGAGCAGCTCGAATCGAATGAACCAGATGATTGGGGCACTCCTCGACTTCACGCGCAGCCGTCTCGGAGGCGGTATTCCCGTCAAGCGCTCCGAGATGAACATGGGCAAGGCCGTTCACGATGTCGTAGACGAAATTTGCGCAGCCCATCCGGACAGGAAGATCGCGGTCAATGCCAGGGGGGCTCTTGATGGCGAATGGGATTGCCCGCGCGTTAGCCAGGTTTTAAGCAACCTGATCGTGAATGCGCTCGAACACGGATTCAAGCAGTCGCCAGTGACTGTAACTGCGGAGGGCGATGATGTCGAAGTGCGGGTTGCAATCCACAATCCTGGACTTGCGATACCACCTGATCTCTTGAACGGAATCTTCAATCCGATGAAGACACGGACCAGTGCTCAGGCAGGCCGCAGCGACGGGCCTGCGGGAAATTTGGGGCTCGGACTCTACATCGCCGACAGAATCGTGTTCGCGCATCAGGGACGAATAGAAGTCGAGTCAACGGATGAGGCCGGTACAACTTTTACCATTGTTCTACCGCGTCACCCCGCAACAGAAAAGAAGGATGCTGACGGACCTTCAATTTCCGCGGTCTGACAGCGCGTTCAAGTTGAGATTGTCGAGAGAGGTGATCCGCACCCGTATCCGGCCTGATCCCGATCCCCGCAACCAGCAACCGGTCGAGACCGCATAGGTAGCAATGCCGAATCATCGGTGTAACGGTAAGCCATAGGAGCTTTGGCCACCTTTTGGGATTAGCTTCGGTGGGGTTGTTGTGAATCGATTGAACGGCAGTCGGCGACCAGTTTTTGACTCTTGCCGACTCAAGAGGCGAAACATAAGTTTTGCCGCGAGGTCAGAAGCCCCGCAGCGAAGTGGGCCATTCAACACCTCGTCACTTTTCTCCCACCTGCGGAGTACCGGTATGAAAAGAGTAGCTGTGTTCGGCCTGCTCGTCATTGCGCTTGCAGCGTGTTCCGATGTGCCAACGTCCTCCCCACCACTCGCCGCATCATCGTCCGCGACCTTATCGAGGGGTGTTGACCCGATCCCCGACAGTTACATCGTCGTCTACAATGACGACGAGCAGGACGTCGACGGGACCTCGGCCGATCTCGCATCTAAGAGCGGCGGACAGGTGCAGCACAAGTACAGGTACGCCATCAAGGGAATGGCGATCCAGATGTCGGCGGCCCAGGCGGCGGCGATGGCAAACGATCCGCGCGTCAAGTACGTGGAGCAGGATCAGATCATGTCCATCTCCACCGTCCAGAGCGGCGCGACATGGGGAATCGACCGAATCGATCAGCGTGCGTTACCGCTGAGTGGCACGTACGTGTACAACGCGGACGGCACGGGAGTGACGGTCTACATCATCGATACGGGCATCAACCTGACGCATTCCGAGTACTCGGGGCGCGCGTTCACCGGCGTCGATGAAGTGACCGCGGGCGGCACGGCCGCCGACTGCAACGGCCACGGCTCGCACGTGTCGGGCACGGTAGGTGGCACGACATACGGCGTCGCGAAGAATGTGAAGCTCGTCGCAGTTCGCGTGCTCGACTGCAATGGATCGGGTTCGAACTCTGGGGTGATCGCAGGCATCGACTGGGTGACGGCGAACCGCGTGCTTCCCGCGGCGGCTAACATGAGCTTGGGCGGTGGCTTCTCGGCGACGTTGAACTCTGCTGTCGATCGCTCGACGGCAGCTGGCGTTACGTACGCGATCGCCGCGGGCAACAGCACGGCGGACGCATGCAACTCGTCGCCCGCGAGCGCGGCGTCGGCGATCACCGTCGGCGCGACGGACATCAACGACGGATTCGCGTCGTTCTCGAATTACGGAACGTGCGTGCACATCAACGCGCCCGGCGTGAACATCACGTCGGCGTGGATTGGCAGCAACACCGCGACGAACACGATCAGTGGCACGTCGATGGCCACGCCGCATGTGGCCGGTACCGCGGCGCTCTACCTGCAAGTCAATCCATCGGCGACGCCGTCTCAGGTGCGCTCGGCACTGACGAGCAACGCAACGTCAAACGTCATCAGTGGCGTGCCCGCCGGTACACCGAATCGCCTGCTCTACAGCGGATTCATTGCGGCCGGCCCGCAACCGCCAATCGCCAACTTTACCTACAGCTGCACTCAACTCTCCTGCAACTTCGACGCGAGCAGCTCTTCGGCACAGGCGACCGCTACCTACAGCTGGACGTTCGGCGATGCGGCGAGTGGCTCCGGCAAGACGACGAGCCACGCGTACGCGGCGTCAGGGTCGTACTCGGTGACGCTCACGGTGAGCGACGCCAACGGTACGAGCACCAAGACGCAGACAGTGACGGTATCGAACGCACCGGCGCAGCCAGTTGCCAGTTTCATCTATACGTGCACTGGACTGTCGTGTTCTTTCGACGCGAGCAGCTCGACGGGAGCAACCTCGTATAGCTGGAACTTCGGCGACGGCACCAGCGGTACGGGTGTCACCACCTCACACGCTTTTGCAGCACGCACCAACTACACTGTTACACTCACGGCAACGGGTGCAGGATCGTCGTCCACCTCGAAGCCGATCACCTGCAACAAGCGCAATTGCTCGTAGCAGCAACAAGTACGCAGTACACGACGGGGCCGGTATGCGAAACATGCCGGCCCCTTCGTGCATTCGCAGCACGGGGACCCTCCCTTTTTTATGGACTGCGCAAACTGCGGATAGCGATTCTTTTACTCGTATAGCGTTCGCTCTGTGCTTTCAGGGCCAGGGGTGCTGAACATCTATCCATTTCTCCGTGACACGGGCGAGGCGAGGAAGCGGCTTGGCTCGCAGATGAAATGCAAGAGGCCGCTCCTTCCGCAGTGATTACGCGAGCGTCGCTGGAGGTAAAGTCTGCACTTTGGAAGTTGCCGTTTCAGCCCAAAGGCCCTTCAACGCCTGGGATACACTGTGAGAGGGGGTCATCAATGTCTGAAGACATAACGACCCCCTTGGAGACATTTCTAGTGAACTGTTTTCCAGTCATCGACGTTGTAACCAGTGGTCCCGGAGTCTCTCCCGACGACTCGGCTCAATTCACCGCTTCGCCCGCCGGGTGCGAAATTAACGCAGACACGCGTAATTGTTCTTGATGCAATTGACTGCTGCGAGGGCGTCGAGGTAGCCGGCGCCCGCCTCCCATTCCCCAAACCCGGCAAGTGGCTTGGCCGATGCACGAAGCACGGCAAGCACCCGGTCGGGACTCATTTTGCCTCCGGCCGCTTCCTGCATCAGCGCGACAACGCCGGTGACGTGTGGCGCCGCCATCGACGTCCCGGACGCGCAGGTGTAGTACGCCTCGTTGATGAGACTGATGTTGCAGACTCGGGCGTCGTGACTAAGGTCGAGCGCGTTCAGAATGGTGCCGCTGGATGCGCGAGTGGACACGACGTGGACCCCGGGGGCTGTGATGTCCGGATGGAGTAGCGGATCGCCGGGCACGCCGCGCGAGGAGAAATCGGCGACCACGCCGCGCCCGTTTCCGTCGACGCAGTGAGCGGCTGAATTAGTGGGATCGGTGACTCCAATCTTGCAACCCGCGGCGGCGCTGATCACCCATGGAGCGACGCTGAACGGGTTCATCGTGTTCTGCGCGGGACCCGAGTTACCGGCGGCGAACACGACGGTTATCCCGGCATCGTGAACCTTTTTTGTCGCCCGGTTGATCGGATCCCTGGCGTCGTAGGCGCCATCGGATCCCCACGAATTGTTGACGACCTTAATGTTATACGCATCGCGGTGCTTTATGATGTAATCGAAGCCGGCCAGGATCCAGAAGATGAACGGCCCTTCGCCCACGGCGACGCCGACAACATTCGCGCCCGGGGCAACGCCTGTGTACTTCCCGCCGGAGCTCACTCCCGTGGCGGCGACAATCCCGGCGACGTGGGTGCCGTGACCCATTGAAGACTCTGTGTTCGGGAGATTTTCGACGAACACCGACGCACCTTTCTTAATCGCCTTGTTGATGCTGCCCGGATCCGTGTAGATGTCAGTGAGATTGGCGAGGTATTTCACGTTCGCCACGGTGTGCGACGGATAGGTGAGGTCCTGATTGTAAAGTCCGTCTACGCCGCTATCCATAATGGCGACGCCGATGCCCTTCCCCGTGATGCCGGCCACGTGAACGGCGTCGGCATGAATTGCCGGGACGCTCTCGGCGAGGAGATATTGAAGCGGCCTATTAAGGTAGACGCCCTCGACGCCGCTCAGCGTCTTGATGGCAACGATTTGGGCGGGATTGGCGCGCGCGGCGACGACGGGGAGATTCTCGAACCCGATTACTCCGGCGCCGAGGCCGAGCAGCGAGCTCGCGACCGCATCGTTGGTGGTGACCGAGTCGTTGTACGTCACGATGACATCCAACTGTGCGGTGGGCGAAGATGTTGCGAGAGCGCTTGAGAGGGCCGCATCGGTGATGACGTCGGCCGTCGCCGAACCGGGGAGCGGCCGCCGTGGGCTTGAGGGCGCGTCGGTGCAGGCCATCGAAAACGCCACCAAGGCGGCCGTGGCGATAGTCTTCCTGAACATTTAGACGATCTCCTCGAGCGTGGAATCAGACCTGCCGCCGGCTCGGTCGGGGGTCTGGTCGCGCCGCCGCTCGCGGCGCGGCATCGTGAAAAACTGCAAACCGCGCGCCAGCGGAGATGTGACGGGAGTCCCGTCTCACTTTCTGGTTGTGCTTTGCGGGTTCGCCGAATCTGTTTCCAGCGCGGAGGTGATTAGCCACTCGTAGCACCTGACCGCATCCAGCCGACACCCGCGTCCGGACGGGAAGCTCTGAGGTCTGCAAGATACGACACCGCGGCCACCCCGCTGGCTGACGCAATGCGCGATTACGTTACAGGGTATCTTGCAAAGCCACCGCTGGAACATGGAGAATTCCAAATGAGCAAAATCCTGGATGAAGTGCTGGCCGCGAACAAGGCATATGCTGCAACCTTCGGTGAGAGGGACAGACTTCCAATGCCGCCCGCAAGGCGTTTTGCGATCCTCACCTGCATGGACGCCCGGCTCGACCCGGCCAAATACGCAGGACTGTCGGAAGGGGACGCTCACGTGATACGAAATGCGGGCGGCCGTGCGAGTGACGACGCGATCAGATCGCTGGTGATTTCATATAAGCTTCTCGGAACCCAGGAATGGTTCGTGATCCATCACACCAATTGCGGGATGGAAACCTTCACTGACGAGGTCATGCGCGGCCTGCTGGGCAAGAGTCTGAAGACAGCGACTGTCGACGCAAGCGGGTGGCGCGACACCGGCAACGGACCAGGCTCGAGGGAGGCTGCGTACATAGACTGGCTCACTATTGCAGACCCTGCCGAGAGTGTCGTTGCGGATGTGCAACGCATCAGAGCGCATCCTCTGGTGCCGCCCGAAATACCCGTTTATGGGTACATCTACGATGTGACGACAGGGAGTCTGGTCGAGGTTCCTGAAGCCGCAGGAATCGGCAAGGCCAGGTAATAAGGGTCGGACTGCGCAGTTGTCTGGCGCATGCTGAGGATGGAATGGCTCAGGACCCGCCGCAATAATCGGGATAGGAGGCAGCGGGTGATCCCCGCTGCTCCCCTCCCACACCACCGGACATGCGGGTCCGCATCCGGCGGTTCGAAGTGTTGAGGTCAGTGCGATCCAAGTCGCGGGATGCCGAGGTTGGCAAAATATTCGTTCG